>CAZRES010000016.1:0-39655 GCA_964598885.1 uncultured Desulfobacteraceae bacterium
TGATTGTGGTGCGCGCGCCCATGGCCGATATCCGGGATCAGGCCATAGAAGAGGGCATGACCACCCTCAAACAGGACGGCATCGAAAAAGTATTCGCCGGTTATCTGGATTTCAAGGAAGTCCGGAAGGTGTGTATTAAGTAGATTGCCAATGAAATTTAATATAAAATTCTTGTATTGTTAAAATCGGAAGAAGATAAGGTTAAAAATCATGATCTTATACAAGGGTGGGTCTTACCCGCTTGGTGTCGGCGGGGAAACAAATATCCATTATAATGAAAACCTGACCTTTGAACCTTCGGTTCACCAGCCGAAACTATTAGAGGCATGGGAAAATTTTATTAAGACCGGTATCATCAAAAACGATGTGGTACCCCAACCTATTGCCGATTCCTGGATGCGAAGCCGGAAACACGGCGTCGATCCACTTTGTTTTTCATCAGAGCTTTATCTGGACCATGAAAAATATTCCGAAAATCTTGAAAAAGGCCGACCCTTGCTCCGCCTGGCCATGCCGATCATGGAGAATATCTACGGGTCTCTTGAAAAAACTCGTTATCTTGTGGTTCTTTATAATGCAAACGGGTATCATTTGGTCCGGCTTGGCCAGCGGGTGGATCTGGAAAGATCGAATAAATTTTCTATCCGGGAAGGCCTCTGTTTCGAAGAAAACTATGTGGGAACCTGCGGTTTTTCTCTGGTCAAGTATCATCTCAGATCCATTTATATCAGCGGTTGTGAGCATTACTCTAAACTGCTGCATTATGTCACGGGTGCATATGCTCCGATATTTCATCCTCAGACCAGAAATCTGATCGGGGTCATCGGCGTAACCGGCGCCAGGACAATGCCCAATCCGCATACCATGTCCATCGTGATTGCCGCCGCAACGGCAATTGAGAATCTGATGAGCCTTCATGAGGCGCAAAAGGATCTGACCGTCTACACGAAATCTCTCCAGCTATCGATGAATGCGGTTGATGACGGTTATATTATTATGGGCAAAGATGGGGCGATATTTGATCTTAACCGCGCGGCCAGAAAAATGTTTTCCTTTCATCAGGATGTTCGCCAGCAGCATATTTCTGCATTGCCCCAGATAGAACCCATACGAAATGAAATATATAACTGCCTGAAAAACAAACATGAAGTCAGATTTGATTCCCAGATTCAGGAAAAAACGCATCTCGTGCACATCAAACCTCTGTATCACCATGGAATCATAGAGGGTCTGCTGATAGATATCAAAAATATAATAGATATCACCAAAACGTACCACCAGCTGACAGGCTACAGCGCAACATACACCTTGGATTCCATCAAGGGAGTAAGTCATGAGATTCAGGAAATCAAACATAAGATCAATCTGGCGGTAAAATCGGATTCCTGTATTATTATCGAAGGAGAAAGCGGTACCGGCAAGGAGGTGATCGCCCAGGCATCGCACAACGCCAGTGCAAGGAGCAGCGGGCCCTTTGTGGTTGTAAATTGTGCGGCGATTCCCCAGGAGCTTTTGGAATCCACCCTTTTTGGTCATGAAAAAGGCGCTTTTACAGGAGCCACCACATCTCATATCGGAAAATTTGAACTGGCGGACTCGGGCACGCTTTTTTTGGATGAAATCGGAGAAATGAGTCCGGCCATGCAGGCGAAACTTTTAAGAGCAATCGAAGAACGCCGAATCGAAAGAGTCGGCGGGAAAACCCCGATTCCGGTAAATTTGAGGATTCTGGCTGCCACTAATCGGGATATCGAAGCGATGTGCGCCAAAAAGCTTTTCCGTGAGGACCTTTATTACCGTTTAAAGGTATTTCGGATTTTAGTGCCGCCGCTGCGCCAGAGAAAGCAGGATATACCAGTTATCGTAGAGCATTTTATTTCCGAATTGTCTCAACTGATGGGAGAAATCGCTCCGAGGCTTTCGGATGCGTTTTTGGATCTCCTGATGCAATATGACTGGCCCGGCAATGTGCGGGAACTGAAAAATGCCGTTCAATATGCACTGACCATGATCGATGAGGAAGAAGTGCTTTTGCCGAGGCATCTCAACGGCTTTTTTCAGGCCAATGCCACGCGGGATAATTCTCCGGCAAGGCTCAATGGCCAGAATAGCCGTGGAACCATCCGGAAGCATGAAGACAAACTCATTGTAGACGCACTTGCCGAGTGCAGGGGGAATAAATCCAATGCAGCCAGAATGCTTGGCATCAGCCGTGCGACATTGTATCGAAAGTTAAATAATTTATAATACTTATATTGCATATTTATTTTAATATGTTTTATTTTGATGCATTATTATATAACATTTGTATCAAAATGAGACATTAAGTTTTTATCACTGTCCAAACTGTTTTATTTTAAGACACCCTTCCAGTTTTTTCGCCTTATAATTCCACCAAATTGAACACTCGCAATGTCAGTAATGAATAAATGTTTTGTTTTTAAAACACTGTTTTTATATTTAATAGCATTTATTCGATAAAACAGTGATTGGTTATTTTTCAGATGTTCAAAAGATGGCATATATGTTGCAGACCAATCGTGTGATGAAGTTTTTATAGTAATCATTCCTACCCGCAAATGAGGATGTCGGCCATGATAACGTATCCGAATCTTTTTTCACCCCTCCAGATTGGAAATGCGACGATTGAAAACCGGATCGCTATGGCGCCCATGGCTATACTCGGCATGTGGAACCTTGACGGATCTCTGAGTCAGCGGGCCATTGATTACTATCTGGAAAGGGCACGGGGCGGAACCGGTTTGATCATAACGACAGCGTTTAAGGTTGAAAACCAGATCGATCCTCTTATTCCGGGCATCCCCATCATATCTCCCGCGTTGATCGCTTCTCTGACAGAGCTTGTGGAAGGACTCCATGCTTTTGGAACCCGGATTTTTGTACAACTTACCGCCGGTTTCGGCAGGGTGTCCCATCCGGTTATGCTTGTGGGGCAGCCGGTTTCGGCATCCGCTATTCCGAATTTCTGGAATCCTGAGATTCTCTGCAAAGAACTGGATGTCGATGAAATTTTGACCATCGTGGGGGCATTCGGAGATGCCGCCGACATACTCGCTTTGACAGGAATCGACGGAATCGAGCTCCATGGACATGAAGGTTACTTGTTTGATCAGTTTATGACATCATTGTGGAACAAGCGCACCGACCAATACGGTGGTAGTCTTGAAAATCGCCTCCGATTCCCCATTGAAGTTTTAAATCAGATTAAATCGCGTCTCGGCGCTGATTTTCCTGTGGAATACCGTTTCGGGCTGAAACACTATGCCAAGGACATTAATAAAAGCGGTCTTCCCGGCGAGCAATTTAAGGAAGCCGGTCGCGATACCGCCGAAGGCGTTGCCATAGCCCAGGCATTGGAGGAAGCCGGCTTTGACGCACTCCATGTGGATGCGGGAAGCTATGACAGCTGGTACTGGGCACATCCGCCTAACTTTTTTGAACACGGATGTCTCATTGATCTGGTAGCCGAAGTCAAACCGGCTGTCCGGATACCGATAATCGCCGCCGGCCGGCTTGATAATCCCGCCATTGCTGAAAGAGCCGTGGCGGAAGGAAAAATGGATATCGCAGCAATCGGAAGAGGCCTGCTGGCCGATCCGCATTGGGCCATAAAAACAAAACAAGGGCGGGAACTGGATATTCGACCCTGCGTTGCCTGCCACGACGGCTGTCTGAACCGGATTTTCCAGGGCAAGCCTCTTTCATGCTCTTTGAATCCTGCAACCGGGAGGGAGCGGCTTTATGCGCTGGCCCGTGCAGAAAAACCAAGAAATGTCGTAATCGTGGGCGGCGGCGTCGGGGGCCTTGAGGCAGCCCGGGTATTATCATTGCGAGGGCATCGGGTAAGACTTTTCGAACAGCGATCCGAACTGGGCGGACATGTCATCGAGGGATGCGTGCCTGAATTTAAAAAAGATCTGAGAACATTGCTCAACTGGTACAGCCGCCAGCTTGATACCCTTGGAGTGGATGTCATCTTCGGAATGCAGGCCACCGAAGCCATGTTGTTTGAAGAAAAAGCCGATACAATCATTCTGGCAACGGGTTCAACATATGTCCCTCTCGAAATTCCCGGGAGTACCAGGAACAATCTTGTGACCATGTCCGAGCTTTTCCGGGAGGAGAAACCCCAGGGAGAAGTGTTTGCCATTGTCGGCGGGGGCCTGGTGGGGTGTGAAGCGGCCCTCTGGTTGGCCCGGCAGGGGAAAACGGTGCATCTCATCGAACGTTTGCCGGAATTGATGACGGGAGGCTTGCCGGTACCGTTCGTTAACCGCCAGATGCTATTAGACCTGCTTGATTTTCATAAGGTTGCTATCTGGGCAAATCATACCGCGATTCAATATGAAAACGGAATGCTTGAAATCCGGAACTCCGGGAATCAGTTGCATCGCATTGAAACCGAAAGGATCGCGTATGCCGTCGGGATGAAACCGAATAATCAGTTATACGATACCCTAAGAAATAATATTGCCAATCTCTACCTGATCGGTGATGCCCGAAAACCTAGAAATATTCAGGGCGCAATATGGGACGCTTATGAAATCGCCCGTTTTATCTGATCTCGACCATGAAGGAAAACCCCTGATCATGAAGCTTTTGCAGCCGTTTCATCTTGGCAAAACCGTCCTGAAAAACCGGATTGTCATGGCGCCCATGTCACTTAACCTATGCGAGAACGGATATGTCACCGAACGCATGATCCGGTTTTTTGAGGAAAGGGCCAAAGGCGGTGTTGGGCTAATTCTTCTTGGAGACGGCATTGTGGATTCGCCGGTGGGCAATAATGTCAGGGAAGCCATGGCCATCGACGACGATAGATATATACCGGCTTTGAAACAATTGACGGATGCAGTGCATAGGCACGATTGTAAAATCGCCATGCAGCTTTCCCATGGAGGACGCAGAGCCGGCCGGGTTTCCAGCAGTGGTTTTCTCGATGTGACCCGGGGCCGGATTCCGGTGGCCCCCTCTCCACTTCCCCATCCGGTTCCGGGTCAGGTCGTTCCCCGGGAGCTGACCGTAGAGGAAATCCATGACATTGTCAGAAAATTCGGTCAGGCCGCCCGGCGATCCGTAGCCGCCGGATTTGACGCCGTCGCCTTGCATTGCGCTCACATGTATCTCTGCGGTGAATTCTTATCACCCTGGGCCAACATTCGCCGGGATGAATACGGTGGCGACCTTGACGGCCGCCTTAGATTCGTTTTGGACGTCATCGCCGAGATGCGGAAGAACACCGGAAATGACATTCCGGTGATGGTTCGTATGAATGGTCAGGAACCCGAGGGCAGCAATACGCTTTCCGAAATTCGAACAATTGCCACAAAATTTGAAACGGCCGGGGTCGATGCGATCCATGTTTCCGTGGGATTCGGCTCTCCCACCCAGACGCCGGGGCTGATACCTTCGGTGACAGCCATGCGCACGGAAGCCGGGTGTATTGTGCATCTGGCGGAAAACATCAAGCAGGCGGTATCCATACCGGTGGGAGCGGCCAATAAGCTCGGCGATGTTTTTGTTGCCGAAGAGGTCCTCAGACAAGAAAGGGCTGATCTGATCGCTATGGGACGTCCCCTGATTGCTGATCCGGAACTTCCGAACAAAGCGTATCAGGGGAGATTTGATGAAATATTGCCCTGCATCGGCTGCTGCAGGGGATGTCTTCAGAATATTTTGGAAAAGGATCTGCCCGTGGCATGCAGCATCAATCCTTCCGCCGGCCGAGAGGCCGAAGCTGCCTTCGGGTTATCAGCCAGAAAGAAGAAAGTCCTGGTCATCGGGGGGGGACCGGCGGGGTTGCAGGCGGCGATAACGGCCAGTGAAAGGGGACATCAGGTGGTTTTGCTCGAAAAATCGGAACTCGGCGGCCAGCTCTGTATGGCATTAAAAACACCGGGAAAGGAGGTGGTTGGCGAATACGTTAAATACCTTATTAATAGCGTCAACAGGTTAAGCATCCAGGTCAGAAAAACGGAAGCCCTCGGTGAGAAGCTCATCAGTGAAATCAAACCAGACGCAGTAATCTTTGCAGCCGGCAGCCGTGAGCGGCAAATCAATATTCCGGGAATGGAAAAAAATCGCGTCATCGGCGCCCGGCGTACGCTTCAATCCGATGTGGCAGCTGAAAGAGCTGTGGTTATCGGAGGCGGACAGGTGGGCAGCGAAGTAGCCGAATATTTAAGCCTGCAAGGAACAGCGGTGACCATTATCGAGATAACCGAAGATATTGCCGGCGACATGGATCGGATCAACCGTGTGGCGCTGCTCACGGCTCTGCGCGATAGCAATGTTGCGGTTTTTACCAAAGCTTCCGCGGATGAAATTACGGAAAAAGGTGTTTGGGTTACCTATCTGGGAGCCAAGCAGTTTATTGCCGCGGACCTGATTGTCGTTGCCGTGGGCGCGGAAGCCAATATCCCCGATGATGAACGCGTAATAGCCGAAAAAGTGCAGGAAAAATATTTCATCGGGGACCGCGTTTGTCCCGCAGGGATACTGGAAGCGGTACACAGTGGTTTCGACGTAGCGAGGCGAATATGATTTCATTGAACAACAGCGCCACCAAACAGATGGAGTTGAAGCGGCGGAAGTTTGCTGAGCTTTTGAGCCGGGAGGATCTCATTCTGGTTCCCGGCGCCTATGATGCCTTATCCGCCATACTCATCGAACAGGCCGGATTCCCGGCCGTCTATATAACCGGCGCCGGCGTAGCTGTTACCAAGCTCGGAATGCCGGATATCGGTTTAACCACCATGCCCGAATTGCTGGAGACCGCGAAAAACATCGTTAATGCCGTCGATATTCCGGTCATTTGCGATATCGATACCGGGTTTGGAAATGCAATAAACCTGATTCGTACGATTCGGAATTTCGAATCCGCCGGTGTTACGGCCGTGCAGGTGGAAGACCAGATAACCCCGAAAAAATGCGGGCATCTGGAAGGAAAACAGCTGATTTCCGAAGATGAAATGATCCGGAAGATCGAAGCTTTTGACTACGCACGCGGCAGCAGCGAATTTCTGCTTATCGCCAGAACCGACGCGCTGGCAGTCTACGGAATTAATGACGCCATCCAGCGGGCAAAAAGCTATCGAGAAGCCGGCGCGGATATTATCTTCGTGGAGTCTCCGCGCGATCGAAAAGACGTTGAAAAGATCGCCGAAAAGCTTAGTGGAATCCCTCTAATGATCAACCTGGTGGAAGGGGGCGGCAAAACACCCATTCTACCGATCCATGAAATCAGTGATATGGGATACCGGATCGCCATTTATCCAATAACTACATTGCTGGCATCCATTAAATCAATCCAGCGAATTCTTCATGCGCTGTATACCAACGGGAATACTTCAGTAGAAAAAGATAATATGTCAACTCTTTCGGAGATGTTCGATATCGTCGGAATGCCCTTTTACAAGAATATTGAAAACAAATTTTCGACGAGTCGGCTTTAAGTAAAGGCAACCGTCCACCAGCGGCGCCGAATGGGGCATCCACTGAAAATCGGCGTATAAAACCAAAGCAACAAAGGAGGTTATTCATGTATCAGACCATTATTCGGAATGGCAAGGTTGTAACGCATACCGACGTCTTCGAGGCTGATGTTGCGATTGAAGACGGCAAGATCGCCGCCATCGGATACAACCTGGGTCAGGCCAAGGAAACCATTGACGCGGCCGGTAAATTTATCCTGCCGGGGTGCATTGATCCGCATGTCCATGTAGGTATCTTTCTGGATTATGAAGAGGATCTGAAATCGGAAACCGGGGCTGCGGCAGCCGGAGGAACTACCACCATCATACATTATCTTATCGGACCGGACCCTCAGGAGGAAACGTTTAACAAGATGAAAGCGCCGATAAGTCATCTGGCTTATGGAGATGTCGCTTTTCACGGCATTCTGCTTTTCGACTCCCACCTGGATGAAATCGAAAGAATGGCGGAACTGGGAGTTCATTCCAACAAATTTCTTATGGCCTACAAAGGTAAGGCAGGGGAGCAGATAGGACTCAAAGGGGTGAACATCGACAGTGGCTTTCTTTATAAGGCTTTTGAAAAAATGAAAGTCACCGGCGGTGTTCCCATGATTCACGCAGAACATATTGAGCTTGTCTTTGCAGTAGAGGAGAAGTTCAAGAGTCAGAACACATTGAAAACATGGGCCGATGCACGTCCGAATGCCGCCGAGGAAATCGATCTTTATATCGGATGCCGTCTGGCAGAAGAAGCCGGCGTTCCACTTTATCAGGTTCATTCCAGCATCGGCAATGCGGCCGATATTGCACGGGAGTTCCGCCAAAGAGGCAATAAGGTTTTTATTGAGACCTGTCCGCATTATCTGGTGACCAACTATAATGGCGAAAATCTCAAATCACCCCTGCTGGGGAAAATTAATCCACCAATTCGCAGTCCTAAAGACCAGGAGAATATCTGGAAGGGCGTCATGAACGGCGAATACGACTGCATTGGGACTGACAGTGCAAACAATATGTATGAGAAAAAATGGGCCGACGGCAATATCTGGAATATTGTTCTCGATTATTCCAGCGTGGAATACATGCTGCCGATGCTGCTTTCCGAAGGAGTGAATAAAGGAAAACTGACCCTGCCGGATGTTGTTCGAATGACATCTTATAATACGTCCCGGATTTTCGGACTCTATCCCCGGAAAGGCGTAATGGCTGTCGGTACCGATGCAGATCTGGTGATCGTGGACTTGAACAAGAAAAAGACCTTGAGCGGCAAGAATCGGCATTCCATCTCTGATTACAGCCTTTATGAGGGATGGGAACTTACCGGAATGCCGGTCATGACGCTGATCAGGGGTCAAAAAGTGGTCGAGGATGACAAAATTATTGGAACACCTGGCTATGGGCAGTTCGTGCCTACCGAAGGCGCCCACAAATAGGAGAGGTCGCGAGTCGCCTTCCTGAAAGCACTGTTTTATAGTTGAAACGCATGGTTTGGGGAGCTGAAATGCAAACGTCCGTCTTTACGATCAAAGTATTATTTCATCTGAAAGATGTGCGACGGGTTCTTTACATAAACTTAAGAGACGGGCGATTTGCCTTTCCCGAAACCGAATGCCGAAACCTGACACAATAATAGTTCATCCATGAATCAGATGAAAAGGAGTTTGTTATGGCTGGAGATCGGGAACAAATTTATCAGAAATCAAAACTCGGCGGGGGCGTTGGATTCGGAAAGCGACCGGCCATTGTAGTGGTTGACCTGCAGAAAGGATTTACACTTCCGGAAGCGACCGCGGGTGCGGATATGACCGTTACGGTTGAAAATGTTAAAAAGCTTACGGATGAGGCCCGAAAGAAAAATATTAAAATTTATTACACCTATGTGGGTTATCGTAAGGATGGACTCGATCTTGGGGTTTTTGGACACAAAGCCACCGTTCTTCGCGATTATACAGAGGGTAACTGGAACTGCGACCTCGATGAACGGCTTGATGTCCGTGAAGAGGATGTCGTTATCGAAAAACATTGGCCATCCGCATTTTTTGGAACGCATTTGGTCTCCATGCTTATCACAACACATATTGATACCGTCATTTTAGCGGGATGTACGACTGCAGGTTGTGTATATGCCTCTGCATTGGATTCATGTTCCTATGGTTTCAGAACCATTGTTACAAAAGAGGCGGTAGCGGACAGGGCTTTAGAGACCCATAATATGTTTCTCTGGAATATGGGGCAAAAGTATGCGGACATCATGGACCTCGATGATGTAGTAAAGGAGATCGGAAAAATCGAAAATATGGAATACGATTTGCTCTGGTAAGCTGTCGGTTTAGCGTTTCAAGAAAACTTTTATAATAAATAAGATCGCTTGATAAAGGCTTCCGGAACCGTTGTTGGCTCCGGCCATACTAATCGTAACCAGAGGGGTATAGAGATGAAGAGGAAAAAAAAGTTTTTTTCAAAAAGAGCGTTACCGGCCATCGGCATCCTGACATTTGTCGTCTTACTGACAAGCAATGTCAGCTTCGGCTCCACCGACTTTACGGACAACATCAGGGTTACTGGATTTTTGGCACAACGATTATCCATGCAAATGCAGGATGTTCCGGAGACCGATCAGGACGACAAGTATGATCTTTCCATGATTCGCTCCACAGCTCATCTTGAGGTTAGAGGATACTACAATCTTTTTGATTTCGCACTAATTGGAAGGGCGGACCGGGAATTTCAGTCGGATTATCTGCATACGCTTGACAAAATGTCCGGAGCGGATCTGGAGAGGTTCTACAACAACGCTGAGTTTCGTGAATATTACGTAGATTTTCGGCCATGGGAAAATGTAAAAATGCGGATCGGCAAGCAGCAGGTAGTATGGGGCCGCACTGATTTCTTTCAAGCCATGGATATCATTCACGGGTATGATTATACCTGGCGCACGTTCTTGGAAGGCGATAATGAATGGATTCGAAAACCCCTGTTTATTGCCAATACGGAGATTTCAGTACCGGAATCCAACGGCGTACTCCAGTTGTTGTGGGTTCCGGGAGAAGACTTTAACGATGAGGAAGACTTCGGGCATACCTATGATCTGAGGGGTGGCCGATGGGCCTTGCAGCCGAATAAGGGCAGTGATTTTCTCACCGGAGGAGTTCCCTACAACTATCACCATAAAATGGCGGATGCTCAAGACGATCACTATGGTTTGCGCTGGTCGGGATTTACCGGCGACGTGGAATATTCTCTCTGCTATTTTTACGGCAACAACCAGGATCCGATTGTCAATTCTATTTTTGATCCATGGTATGAAGCGCCGGTCAATGAATTCGCCGAATTTATTTTTCCCAAAATTCATCTTGTGGGCGGCACGGCAAATGCCTATCTCGAGGCGACCGATATGGTTGTTCGCACTGAGTTCGCCTATATCTTCGACAAGCCTTATAATGTAGGTCAAAATTTCTTTATTCCGGGGACGGAGGTCAATCTCCCAGGTTTTGGCGGTATTAAACGATTCAACACCGCCAAAATCATGCTGGGCTTCGACAAGCCGATGAGTTTCGTCAAACCGCTCTTCGGCGCCCGTAAGGACGGCTTCTTCACCATGCAGTCTTTTACCAATTATATCATCGATTATGACAGAGAAGAAGATGACATTGTCCGACTGGCCGGCTACGGCAAAGGATATCATGAGTTCGATACCATGGTGACTGCCATTCTTGGATGGAATTATGCCGGAGACACCATCAATCCACAGCTTGCGGGCGGTATTCATGCCAATACCGGCGAATCCTTTATCATTCCAAGTTGCTCGTTTGTTTTTGGCAATAACTGGCGACTGTATACCGAATATGTTTTTTGGCTCCCCAAACATTCCAAAGAGCCCGGCGAGGTGGAAACTCAGACGGATCTTATCGGATGGTTTAAAAACAACGACCAGTTCTATGTAAGACTGATGTATGTGTTCTAAAAATAAACTCATTATCCGGAGGTGTTAGAATGAACGGAAAAATAATCAGAGCGGTTATCCTTGCAACAGCGTTTCTCTGTCTTTTGGTGTGGGCTGCGCCCGCCGTAGCCGAACTCAAGCCGGGGGATGTCATTCACGCGCAGAATATCGATGAAATGAAAACCAAGACCTTCCAGGGGCAAAAAATCGGGGACATGCTCACCGAGATGGTGGAGATGATGATCCGGGAGAAAGGTCTTAAGATTACCTTGAAAAGCACGGAACCGATTCCCGTGGATGAACGATGGGTTGAATTGACCGAAAAGTATTCCGGCCAGGTAGAACTCGATCCTGAAACCATGAACATCAGCGGTTATGTGGCTGGGCAACCTTTTCCTGATGTCCAGATGGATGACCCGCATGCAGCCCTTAAACTGGTCTGGAACTCCCAGATGGTGGGCGGCTATCCTCGCGGGGACGTGCAGATGGTGCCGAAATTTCAGTTCCTTTATATTGACGGCAATAAGGGCATCACCCGCGTTCAGCAGTGGACTTTCGTGAACGCTTACTATCAGGGCCGGCTGAATGAACCCCATGTTCTGGATCCGAATATTTACAAGAAAAATATTACAGTGGGTATTTCACCGTTTGATATTGCCGGCGTGGGCACCTACTCCATCCGATATATGGACGGCAAAACCGATGACTTCTGGGCACACATGAAAAGCGTCCGGCGTACCCGCCGGCTTTCCGGGGGTTCCTGGATGGATCCCATCGGCGGCACGGACATGCTTAATGATGAAATGGAAGTGCTTAATATTCATCCCAGTTGGTATGACGGGTTTGAACTGCTCGGGAAAAAACATATTCTTGCCATTGTCCATAGCAAGAGGCCGTCCTGGAACGAAAACAGCGATACGGATCTTTATCCGGGGATTGATCATAAAAATGCCCCGTACTGGAACCCCACCGACCCCTGGGAACCCCGGGAGGTATATGTGTTAAGGGCCAAACTGCCGAATGAACATCCTTATGCCCAGAAAACCATGTACATGGACACTCAGATCCCGTTGCTGCTGTATGCCGAGGCTTATGATCATGCCGGTCAGATGTGGAAGATGGCTTTTTTCGGCATGACGCCGATCAAAACCGGAGACGGCGGATGGGGCGTGCTGTCCAATACCGGTCATATGATCGACTTTAAGCGCAATTCGGCAACCATATTTGTTCATCCCATGGATTCTATGTGGAATCCAGAAGGCGTCAACCCTGAGGCAATCGATGTTCATCTCCTGAAGGAGGCCGCCCAGGGTAAGCTTCAATTTTAACTTTTTTCAATTTGTATGTTGTAACGGCAGGGTCGCTTCAAATGGCGGCGACCCTGCCGGAATCCGGTGACCGGATCTAAATTTATCAATTTGTTTACAAGGGATTATAATTGTGTCCGAAAATAAACGTATGTCGAAAATGACGGGCCCTCAGATTTTTATCGAAATTGTCGTATTTGCAGTTCTTTTTGCCGTTCTCCTTGTTCTCGGCCTGGATTCGAGCACGATTTCCGCTCGTATTTTCAGCAACGACCATGTTGCATTATCCAAAAACGCCATAGAACCGAGAGATCGCATCTACGGTGTTGATGTTTTGGATAATGGGATTATCTGGATGGTGGGCAGCAATGGAAAAATTGTGAAAAGTCCGGATGCCGGCGCTACGTTTGAGATCCAGCGTTCACCTGTGCGACAGGATCTCCAGGGAATTAAGGCATGGGACTTTCAGCGGGCTGTTATCGTCGGGAACCTGGGAACTGTCCTCATAACTGATGATGGCGGTGTCACCTGGCGTGAAGTGCAAAATATTCCCCGTTCCGAAATCGCCAACAAATTGTTTAAGGTTACGACTTTAGACGGTGGAAGGGCATATGCCGTCGGCGTCATGGGGGCCATTATCTACACAGAAGACTATGGAAATACCTGGACCAGGACGGTGGAGGAGCAGGACGTCGCCTGGAATGACATTGTTTTTGTAAACGATCAACAGGGGTGGGTGGTCGGTGAATTCGGGATGATCATGCATACCCGCGATGGCGGGCAGACATGGGAAGAGCAGGAAACGCCGACAGACGGGAGTCTGATGAGCATTGAAGCCGTAAATGAAAAATTTCTTCGGGCCTGCGGGTTGGAAGGAACCATCCTGACCACCAGGGACGGCGGTGAAACATGGGATATCCAGCGGTTAAACACCAGAGAACATCTGCTCGCATTCACTCACGCAGAGGACGCCTGGGTGGGAGTTGGCACCGGCGGTATTGTTTTTACATACGAATCTGACGCGGGATGGAACCTGAAGCGGCTGGCCCCTCATGAGCTGGCCTGGCATACCGATATCGCCAAGCTCGCTAAGGAACAATATATTATTGTCGGTCAGACCACTGGAACCTGGAATAAAGTGGACTGGAAACTTTTACGCTGAGAAGGAGATAGGGGATATACATGCCGGACTTCAAACAGAAAATTGCACAATTCTGCATTAATCAGAGAACCGCGGTCCTGGTTTTTCTTTCCGTATTCACCGGATTTTTTCTTTTTCAGGCGATGCAGATGGATATTAAAACCGTCTTTAAGGACCTTTTGCCGAGCGAACATCCGTATATCGGGACCAATGAGAAGTATGCGGAGCAGTTCGGAGGGCCCAACATGGTATCCATCCGGGTTCATGTAGAAGATGGGGACATTTTTCAATTCGACGTCTTAAAAATTATCCAGGATCTTCAGCAGGAACTTCGGACGGTGACCGCCGTTAATGAATTCCAGATCGTATCACTGGCTTCCAAAAAATTAAAGCGGACCAGCGGCTCCACCTACGGCATCGAAAGCGTCTCCCTGATGTGGCCCGATGTACCAGAGACAGCAAAGGGACTGGATGAATTGAGGCAGGGCGTTCTGGAAAATCTTCTTGTTTACGGAAGCTATGTCTCTTTAGATTTAAAATCCGCCCTGATTACCGTGGATTTTATCGATCGGCTGGTCGATTATGATGCGATCTATCGCGACATCAATCGAATTATTTCAGAAATTGATAACGATAAAGTGCAGGTTTCCGCTGTGGGAGAACCCATCCTGAGGGGATTGATCAACGGGTATCTTCCCCAGACCACTATGATCTTTTTCGGAAGCATCTTGGTGATGTGTGTCATCCTGTTTCTGGGTTTCATGCGGTCCCTTCGAGGGGCGTTTATCCCGTTCGTCAATGCTATTGTCAGCGGAATCTGGGCATTAGGCATAGGCAACCTGATTGGTCTGGCCCTTGATCCTCTTGGAATCGTTATCGCTTTTCTGATCACGGCCCGGGTTATTTCTCATTCCGTTCAATCCATCACCCGTTTTGACGAAGTCGTCGAGGCCCGCATTGAGGCCGGTGAAACCAAAGATCTCAGCAAGATCGCCGCGGAAGTCACATTGGGAACATTGATGCGGCCGGGCATACTTAGCGTAATAACCGACGCAGGAGGGATTATGGTGGTAGCCCTTGCGCCGATTCCACTGTTGCAGAAAACGGCGATTCTGGGCGCTATCTGGGTAAGCTGTATCGTTGTTACCGGCGTTATTTTAACTCCCGTGCTCCTGACGCTGGTGCGGGATCCAAGCCGGTATCTGATTCCATTCAATTTGAATGAATTCTACAGCTTTCTTCTCCGGAAAATGGGCAACATGGTCATTGGGCCGGCCCGGTGGATCATCCTTGGGATCGTCATTCTGATCTGCACCGGCGGTTTGTATTATGCAAGCACCATTACCGTAGGTGATGCCCATCACGGCACCCCGCTCCTCTGGCCTGAATCAGAATACAATCAGGCAGTGAAAAAGATCAACGATGAGTTCTTAGGTACTGACACCATGTTTGTGGTGGTCAAGGGCGAAGAAAAAAATGCCATTACCCAGCCGTCGGTGTTGAATAACATGCTCCAATTCCAGCGGCACGTGGAACTCCAATCCAGCATTGGCGGGAGCGTTTCGATTGCAGATCTGATTCCCAACATAAACCGGATTCTTCATGAAGGTAATCCACGATATGAGGATATCGGAAAAGATGCGCTGTCCAACGGTGAATTGATTTATATGTATCTGGCCGGTTCGGACCCTGGCGATCTCAATCGATTCACGGATATGGATTATCAGGATGCCGCCATTACGATCTATTTCCGCGATCATACCGGGGAAACGATACGTACGGCGATTTCTCGTATCAAGCATTTTATCGCCCAGGAAAACGATGAAGGCTTTGAATATCTGCTGGCAGGCGGAATGATCGGGCTTCTGGCAGCGGTCAACGAGGTTATCTTCGTCGGCCAGATGGAAAGCATTGCCTTTGCACTCCTGGTCGTCTTGTTAACCTGTACATTTACTTACCGTTCCAGTGTCGCCGGACTATATTTCATGATACCGGTTCTTATTACTAATATTCTGACGTTCAGTTACATGTCATTTAATAACATTGGTCTAAACATCAACTCGTTGCCGGTGGCCGCCATAGGCATCGGTCTGGGGGTGAATTACTCGATCTATGTGGTGGACGCCATCAAGGAATACTTCGAGTATAAAGGCGACAGGCTGGAATCGGTGTATTATGGATTGCGATCTGCGGGACGCGGAGTGCTGAACTCATCCATCCCTCTGATTCTGTGCACTACATTCTGGTTTTTTCTGTCGTCCCTGAGATTTCAGGCCGAAATGGCCATTCTGATCGCTATATGGATGGCGCTTTCCGCCATCAGCGCTCTGGTGGTGATGCCGGCGCTGATCATCCTTTTCCGTCCCCGTTTTGTTTTTAACAACCAAATCCAGGCGACAACTTCTTCCATGTGAGGTTTGCACCCATGTCTTTTAATCTGGCAAAATGTGATTATTGCGGTGAGTGTTTTGAATCCTGTCAATATGCGCCATACGATAAAACTGGTGCGACAGAACAGATGCGCCGGCTGGTTGGCGGAGAGGACACCGAAATCATTACCGAATGCGTAACTTGCGCCGCATGCAACACCTACTGTCAAAAAGGCGCTAATCCGTTTGATCTGTTGTTGATGCGCCAGGAAGCGAGCGGGCTGTATAAAACGACCCCCTCCTACCAGGCACTGATCGATACCCTCGATCAGCAGCCGGGCGAGATCGTTCGCGGTGATCCCGGTCGGCCGGTGATCAATATCTGCGTCCTGGATGTCATACCCGGAATATTTGAAGGCAGGCTTTTTCAAGGGTGCACTTTCCTTAAGGGAGGTGACTATGAAAGCGTTCTGGGTGCGATCCACGGCGGCACCGAGAAACCGCTGCGGGATAAACTCGCCGCGAAAATCTCGGCACTGACGGAAACCGGATTCAACGAAATCGTCATGTTTCATGACGACTGTTATGCGGCCTATACCACAAAGGCCATCGAGTACGGCATCTCTGTTCCATTCAAGGTGAAACATTATATTGAGTATTTAAAAGATTACCTGATCGCTCACAGGGAGGAGATCAGGCCTCTGAATATGAATATCGCTTATCAACAGCCGTGTTCGAGCCGCTATACCCCATGGATGGATAAGCATCTAGACGAGTTGTTCGAATTGTGCGGCGTAAAGCGTGTGCAGAGAAAATACGACCGGCGCGATGCACTTTGTTGCGGGTCTCCCGTCGGTCCCCATGCAGGGGCCGAACTTTGCGCGGAATTTAAATCAAAAAATATTGCGGATGCGAAAGAAAACCATGCAGATGCCATGGTTTTCATGTGTCCCTTTTGCACCCTCCAGATGAGGGAAGAGGCGGCCGAGGCTGGCCTGGAGCCGATTTTTTTAACCAGCCTTGTTCGGATGGCTTTGAGGGAGTCATTATCCACTCATCCGGCCGGGCTTGGCGATGATCGGGAGATGATCCGAGCAGCCGTAAAGATTGTCAAGGGTGAGATGTAGGTAGTTAATCTTTTTGTAAATATATAAATGCCTTTTAAAAGGAGGAAGATCAAATGAAGAAAATCAAAATTATCGTTCCGTTTCCCTTTGATGAAAAAGGCGTCGCCAATCGAAGGGCGCAGTTGCCCAGCGAGTTCATCCGGCCGGAATTCTCGGTTGATTTTATTCCCGTTAAAAACAGCTGTGCCTTTGGTGACGGATATTACGATGCCCAGCTCATGGACATGTTTATTTTCGAGGCCGGCCTCAAAGCCGAAGAAGAAGGTTATGACGCTGTTTGCATCGATACGGTCAGCGATTCCGGTATGTATGGACTGCGATCAAGGCTTACCATTCCGGTGCTGGGGCCGGGCCAGATCGTTTTCCATCTGGCAGGGATTCTGGGTCATAAATTTTCCATCATTACCATGTGGGATGAATGGTTTCATTTCTACAAAAAAGGACTCAATGAATACGGACTCTGGAATAAGCTCGCTTCCATGCGTTCCATCAAGACAAGGCCCGATGTAAAGGAACTTCTGGAAGGAAAAGAAGAGATTATCTTCAAAAAATTGTTGGATGAGTCCACCAAAGCAATTGAGGAAGACGGTGCCGATGTTATTGTCCTGGGCTCCACCACCATGCATCAATCCTATACTTTCCTGAAAGAAAACCTACCGGTTCCGGTGCTTAATCCTGGTCTGGTGATGTACAAGCTTTGCGAGGTTTTTCTGGAACTTGGAATTACGCACAGTAAGAAAGCGTTCCCGAGTCCTCAGGTCATAAAAGATGACGAGGTTTTCAGCCGCCTGCAAAAGGCATGACCCCGGGGTTCCCCGGTGCGGTGGTGCGTGAAGGATATTCCTGATTCTTCAGGAAGTGTAGTGATAGTAGAATAATCTAGTTGAAGGTATA
Source organism: uncultured Desulfobacteraceae bacterium (assembly GCA_964598885.1). Lineage (GTDB taxonomy): Bacteria > Desulfobacterota > Desulfobacteria > Desulfobacterales > Desulfosalsimonadaceae > SURF-33. Next base: position 18,278 of record CAZRES010000016.1, read on the forward strand.
TCGATGAAGGATAAGAAATTATCATCGAAACACATAAATTGCGCCAATTGCGCGGTTGTCAGGAAAATCTGCCGGATGCCCGACGGCAAGGGACCCGCCAATTGCCCGACCGTGAATCAGGCCGACATCCTTAAGCGATCGTTTGAGCATTATCATGAGGATGACATACGGGAATTTGCTCGTCAGGCGTCAATTCAGGAAGCAGAATGCTATGCCAACCGAAAACCCGGGCCTTATACCATGGAGCCCAGAAAGACCAGGATTGAGGAAATTATCGAATTCGCCGGTAAGATGGAGTACCGCAAGCTGGGGATCGCCTTTTGCGGCGGTGTTACCCGTGAAGCATCGATTTTATCCGATATTCTTGAAAAAAATGGATTTGAAATTGTCGCGGTGTCCTGCAAGGTGGGCAGTGTTCCAAAGGAAAAAATCAGTATTCAAGAAAGTCAGAAGATTCGAATCGGTGAATACGAGCCCATGTGCAATCCCATCGGTCAGGCCGAGCTGCTCAACAACGCGGCTACGGATTTTAATATCATGCTGGGCCTGTGTGTCGGCCATGACAGTCTGTTTCTAAAATATATCCAGGGGTTTACCACGATAATGGCGGTCAAGGACCGGGTGACCGGGCACAATCCTATGGCGGCTTTATACACTGCCCACTCATATTGCCAGAAATTGAAGAAGCTTGAAATGGGCAGTGACGCGGAAATGAAATCACGAATGGTTGCAGGAAAAAAATAAATGCGGAGGAAATAATGTCAAGAGTTTATGAGTATCAGGGAAAAGAGGTGCTGAAAAAATCGGGTGTTTCGGTACCTCTTCACGGCGTGGCCTCGACGCCGGAGGAGGCTGAAAAAATTGCTAAAGAAATCGGTCGACCCGTGGTGGTGAAGGCCCAGGTGTTTGCCACCGGAAGAGCCGGGGCCGGGGGCGTTAGATTTGCCGACTCTCCGGAGGAGGCAAAAGAATGCGCGGAAAAGATTTTTGCTACTCAAATCAAGGGATTGAAGGTTAAAAAGGTCCTGGTCGAAGAAAAGCTGAATATCGACAAGGAATTTTACGCTGCGGTAGTGGTGGATAATTCCATGAAGGTAAAAGGTCCCGTGCTGATTTTCAGCACCCAGGGAGGAACAGGCATCGAAGAGATTGCCGAAAAAACCCCGGGAAAACTTACTCATGAAAAAATCGATATCTTAGAGGGACTTTCGGCTTCAAGAGTTGCCTCCATGCTTGAAAAGATGGGGGTCGATGATGCGCAAAAGAAAATCAACAATGCCATTTGCGGGCTGTATAAGGCATTTCGAGATTTTAACTGCCGCAATATCGAGATGAATCCCTTCATTTTAACCCGGGAAGGGGATGTTTATGCCGCGGATTGCCATATGAACCTTGATGATAATTCGGTCTTCCGGCATCCCGAATTCGGCATAAAGGTTCCCCGGGATCTTGAAAGACAGCCCACCGAACTCGAGCAGCTCGCATGGGACCATATTGAGGAAGGTGACTATCGCGGAACGGGGTATATCACGCAATTGATAACCGATTTCAAGGAAGATGAAATCTATGTCGGTTTTCATGGGATCGGCGGCGGCGGTTCCATGCTGGGCGCCGCTGCTCTTCTCAAGCGGGGCATGAAAATCGCCAATTTTGCCGACACCAGCGGGGACCCTCCTGCCAGCAAGATTTATAAGGTCATCAAGGCGATTTTTGCACAACCGATCTCAGCTTACGTGATGACCGGAGCGGTTCTGGCGAACCAGGAACAGTGGTATCACGCTTTTGCCATTGTCAAGGCCCTCCGGGAAGAGTTGGTAAACAAACCTGGATTTCCCGTGGTAATACTTCTGGCAGGCAATAAGGAATTAGAATCCCACAAAATTATCAGAGAAGGCCTGAAGGACTTGAATATCCGGTTTGAAATGTATGGACGGGATTACATCTACAAATCGAATTACATTGGTGAAAGAGCGGAGGTCCTGATCAGGGAATATCTCCAGGAAAGAAAAACAGCCAGTAAATAAAGGATTGGATTCATGACAGCCGAAAAACTTACGTTTGAAACCATATGTACAACGGTGACCATTGATTACAGCAAATGTGAACCCGCCATAAACAACACGTCCAACCCAGAATGCGGGTTCGCCTGTGTCAAGGCCGATCGTTTATATGACCGGAATATCCTCAAAATTGAAGGGAACCGGCCGGTTCTGGCGGTCTCTCCCGAGGAGGCGAAAAAGCGTTCCAACGAATCTCTTTCCTGGGAATACGCCGATCGCGTTACAGGCAATCATGCGATTGAAATCAAGGTGAAATTTCCGGGTCTCGAAGAATATCGCAAGAAAATGAATCTCGTTTAACCAAATTCAGGAGGGTAAGACATTGCCTATCATCATACAGGAAAAGACAAAGGTGATGATCCAGGGAATCACCGGCCGGTTCGGGCAGTTCATTGCGCGCAATATGCTTGATACCGGCACCAATCTCGTCGCGGGCGTGACTCCCGGTCGCGGCGGAAGCAAGGTATGGGATGTTCCCGTATACAATTCAATTCAGGAGGCATGGGACGCTCATGGTCCCATATCATCCACGGTTATTCTGGTGCCGGGTCCGGGAGCCAAGAAAGCGCTGGTTGAATCCGTTGATTTTAAATTCGACACCATTTTAATGGAAGTGGAACGGGTGCCGCTTCATGACGCTCTTGAATGTGTGGCCTTGTGCCGGAATGCTGGAATACGGCTTCTTGGGCCCGGCTCCGCGGGATTGGTTTCCCCGGGGTATGGATCATTAGGAGTTTTCGGCTCGCCGGAGGAACTGGCGAAGGTGGCATTTATACCGGGTCGTGTGGGGGTGATCTCCCGCAGCGGCGGACAGACCAGCACCCTGGCGTTTAATGTCTGCAAGGCCGGATACGGCATCAGCACCGCGATTCATATCGGAACCGAACAGGTTATGGGCACCACGCTGCCGGAAATCCTGCCGCTTTTCGAAGGCGATGAGGGAACCGACGCTATTGTGTATTACGGTGAAATCGGCGGCGTGATGGAAGAAGAAGCCGCGGAAATCATTAAAGAGGGGAAATTCACCAAGCCGTTTATCGGTTATATCGCCGGAAGAGGACTCCCCGCGGGGATCCGTTTCTCTCATGCCAGCGCCATTATTGAAGGCGGAAAAGGAACGGCCGAAGGGAAGGTCAAGGCCCTGAAGGAGTGCGGAGCATATGTCGTGGATGCGCCCGAAGACATCGGCCCGACCTTACAAAAAATACTAAATTAACGGGAGTTAAAAAATGTCAAACGGAAGAATCTGGAGAAGTTTACTCTTCATTCCTGCCAACAGCTGGAGAATGCTCAACAAGGCAGCCGTTGAACAGGAAGACGGGGTGATTATCGATCTGGAGGACGCGTGCCCGGTCCCGGAGCGGGAAACCGGCAGAATTTTTGCCCGGGATATCGTGCCGATACTCAAACATAACGGCGTGGATGTTTTGGTTCGCGTTAATTCTCTGCAAACGGGAGTTACCGCTGATGACCTGGCCATTGTGGTTACGGACGGCCTTGACGGGATTATGCTTCCAAAATCAGAATCCGCCGAAGATATCAGGAAGCTCGATGAGATGCTGACGCAGGAGGAAACAAAAAAAGGAATCAAAAATCCCATAGCCATCCTGCCGCTTCTGGAATCGCCCAAGGGTATTTTAAATGCCCGTGATATCGGCGGCGCCAGTAAACGCGTCGCTGGCCTGGCTTTCGGAGCGGGGGATTACATGTCTTCTCTGGGTGAGGGATTCACCATCGCCAAACTGACGCCGGATGAGTATTTCCCGATATTGTCATATCCGAGATCGGTTATTTCAATTGTCGCCACAACTCTCGGCATTCCGCCCATCGATACGCCCTATTTCGGTTTGCTGATCGATATTGACGGTCTGGAACGGGAAACCAGTCGCGTGAAGTTGATGGGTTTTAAGGGAAAGCTGTTGACGCATCCGAGACATGTCGGTCCGGTCAACAGAATTTTCTCACCTTCGGAGCAGGATGTGGAATACAGCACAAAGGTCGTGGAAGCCTATGAGGTCGCCGCTGCCGGTGGTCGGGGAACCGCTGTAATGGATGGCAAAATGATCGATTTTGCGATGCACAAAATGGGAAAAGATCTTCTGGCCAAGGCTGACGCCATTCGCAAGAAAGCTGAACTGAAGGCAAAAGTGATTCCACATCTTTAAAGGAGAAGTGCGATGATATCGAAAAAAACGCTGGAAACTGTCATTTACGACACCATCCGAAGGGGCTCCTGTTCCATTTCCCCGGATGTCCAGGGAGCATTTGAAGATGCGATTCAGATTGAAACATCGGAAATATCCAAAAGAGGCTTCGAGGCTACCCTGGACAGTCTGAAAAAATGCCGCGAGCGGGACAGCCTGGCATGCCCGGATACGGGTTGGCCCCTGTTTTTTATTAAAATGGGCGATGATACCAAAATTGAAGGGGGCATCAGCGGGATGGAGGAGGTCACACGACAGATGGTGATCAAGGCCACTCAGGACGGCTATTTGCGGAAAACAATGAAACATCCGCTTACCGGTGACGATCCGGGCGGCAACGTCGGCATGAATATGCCTAATTTTTCCTATAAATTTATGCCCGGCCAGTCCTTTCAGATCAGTTATGTGGCCAAGGGGGGCGGCTCGGAATGTTTCGGCGGCAGCCGGCTGAGAATCGTCGCTTTCGCCGACGGTCTGGTGGGAATCAAAAAGGCCGTTATTGACTGGTACATTGCCGCCGCCCGGGCAGGAGCCATTTGTCCTCCGTCGGTATTGGGCGTCGGCATCGGGGGGACCGGTGACGTCTGCATGCATCTGGCTAAAAAAGCGGCCACCCTGCGACTGATCGGCTCAAGACATCCCGAGCTGATGATCGCCGATCTTGAAAAGGAATTGTATGAAGGCATCAACGCCCTGGGCATCGGATCCATGGGGTCCGGCGGTGATAAATCCGTTTTTGCGGTCAACGTCGAATATTCTCTGACCCATATCGCCGGCATCGCGGTGGGCATAAGCGCCAACTGCTGGATCGCCAGGCGTGCGACCACGAAGATTCACGCCGACGGAACAATTGAAAAACTGGACAACCCTAACTGGTTTGACGGGAGATGAATATGGCTGAATATCATCTGAAAGTTCCTTTGAAAGACGAGGAAATAAGGCAATTAAAGCTGGGAGATATCATTTATCTTTCGGGGTTGGCGTGGACCTGTCGGTCCCGGCTTCAGCGCTATATTTTCGACGAGGGACATGAATTCCCCTTTTCCACCGCGGATAAGAATCTGTTGATCCATGTCGGCCCGGTCGTCATTGAAAAGGACGGTAAATGGGAGCTGGTTTCCTTCATGCCGACATCCAGCATCCGTTTTGAAAAATGGGGAGAAAAATCCATCCGGGAGTTGGGACTGAAAGCAATTATCGGGAAGACGACCATGGGAGAGAGAACCGCCAGGGCAATGAAGGAAATGGGGTGTATTCACGCGACGCCTATCGGCGTTCCGGTGCAGGCTTTTCTGGATCGCATAACGGTAAAGGACGTCTATCTTTTTGATGAACTCGGCAGTATTGAAGCCCCCTGGATTCTTGAACTGAATGATTTGGGTCCGTTTCTGGTGGATATCGACACCACCGGCCGGAATCATTTTGACAGACTCGATAAGGTGATCGAAGAAAAACGGAAAAAAGTCTACGAGAAATTAGGAATACCCGAAGATTTCGAATACACGAAACTTTATTAAACAACGGCTTGATGCCGATGGTGAACAAATTTCAATAATGGAGATGAAAACATGCAGGATTTAGATATACAGATCAAGCAGACCGATGTTCTTGTAATGGGAGCAGGAGGGGCCGGGATGAGAGCCGCCATCGCGGCAGCGGAAAAAGGCGCCCGCGTTGTTATCGCCGTCAAGGACCTGTTTGGTCACAGCGGCTGCACGCCCGTGGCCAAGGGGGGATATGCCGGAATGCAGGGTCCGGGAGATGACTGGAAGCTGCATTTCGAGGACACGGTTCGCGGCGGCGGCGGCATCAATAATCAAAGATTAGTCGAGATCATGGCCAAGCAGGCCAGGGATAGGCTGCTCGAAATGGAAGAATGGGGGGCGGCGTTTGACAGGGCTAAGGATGGGTCCATTTTTCTGCGGAAATTCGGTGGGCATTCCGCTCCCCGAAGCTGCATCAGCGGCGATGTCACCGGTCGGGAAATGATCTGGGCCCTTAAACGCAAATGCTGGGAGCACAAGTTGATTGAGGTGGCGGACGAGACTTATATCAGCCAGCTGCTGGTGAGTGATGGAAAGATTTCAGGGGCGGTCGGCGTCCAGCTTCAGACCGGCCAGATCATGGCATATGAATGTCCGGTGGTGATCCTGGCCAACGGCGGCTCCGGTCGTCTGTGGCCGATCACATTCGCCACCAAGGGGAAATGCGGCGATGGCCTGCGCCTGGCCTACGAAGCCGGCGCCGAATTGGTGGATATGGAATTTTTTCAGATTCATCCTACGGGATGGAAATGGACACCCGCTGTTATCGGACGGGTGATCAGCGAAGGCGTGCGCGCCGACGGCGGACAACTGCTCAATAAAAATCTTGAAAGATTCATGTGGAAGTATGATCCCGAAAGACTGGAACTGGCGTGCCGGGATTATGTTTCCCGATGCATCTACAAGGAAGTCCAGGAAGGTCGCGGTACCGAGCACGGAGGCGTCTGGCTTTCCATTACCCATCTGTCTCCGGAACATATTGAAAGAAAACTCGCGGCCTTTATGGCCACCGGAATGGTTGCCGGGCTTGACGTCAGAAAACAGGCCATTGAAATATTCCCCGAGCATCACTACCAGAACGGCGGCGTGAAAATAGATGAATACGCCAGAACAACCATACGGGGACTCTATGCAGCCGGGGAAGTCGCCGGCGGGGTCCACGGGGGCAACCGCCTGGGAACCAACTCCTTGGCAGACCTGGTGGTATTCGGAAAGATATCCGGCGAAGACGGAGCAGAGTACGCCAAAAATGTGGAACGGTCAAAAATCATCAAGAGCCAACTGGAAGAGGAAATCAAAGCGATTCGCGATCCCCTTGGAAAGGATTCCGGATCCAGTCCGTATGCGCTTTCCAAAAAACTGCATGACGTCATGTGGGAGGAGATGCATATCGAGCGAAGCGAAAAAGGTCTTAACCGGTGCCTTGAAATTACCGCTGATGTCGTCGAGCAGTTCAAAAACGTATCCATACCGGGGAAATCGCTTTATCTGAATGATGCCTGGACCACGGCGCAGGAAGTCCGGTCCCGTATGATTGTCGGCGAGATTATGACCCGGGCGTCCCTCTACCGGACGGAGAGCCGCGCGGCGCTGTTTAGAAGCGATTTCCCTCAAGTCAACCGCAGGGAATGGGATAAAAATGTCATCGTAAAACGGGAAAACGGGCAGATGAAGTTGGAAACCGCGCCGGTGGTCGTAACCATCTGGCCGACCGATAAAATTGATCTGCCCAAGTTCCCCGTGCCCGGGGAAGAACACGTCCCCGGCGCTCGCGTATACTGCGAAATCGAAGATGCTGGATATTAACCCCTAAAAAATAATTCTGCGGCCATGACCAGTTCAGGCGAAAAAGGAGCAAACGATGTCAGAAAATATAACGATTCAGGTATACCGGTACGATCCGGAAAATGATAAGGAAGGCGGGCTTGTTAATTACAGCCTGTCCAAGCAGCCGGGGATGAGAATTCTTGGCGCGCTCAAAGCGTTAAATGACGAGGGTCATAACATTTCTTACCGGTATAACTGTGAAGAATGGGAATGCGGATCCTGCGCCGTTTACATCAACGGGTGCAAGTCGGTTCTGGCATGCAAGACCGAAGTGCAGGACGGAATGGTGATCGAGCCGGTGCCGGATATGAAGGTGCTGAAGGATTTAATCGTTGACAGGGAAAAGGAAAACCGGAAACAGGCGGAACTTTATAATCTGCCGACTACGAAAATCGGTTCGGAACTTGCTTATGAGGTCCAGAACAGGATGTGGGAGGCCATTACCTGCATGGAGTGCGGCATCTGCCTGGCTTCCTGTCCGGTGCTTCATCCCACGGGCGGTTCCTATACCTACAGCGGTCCTGAGTATATGGTTCAGTTGTTCCGGACCGACCTGGACACGCGGATAGATAAAAACACCCTCGAGGTCAGCAGGAAGGAAGGCATCTGGGAATGCACAGTCTGCCGTCATTGTGTTGAAAACTGTCCGCAGCGCATTCCGATTCTGGATGAGATTCTTTATCTCAGAAACAAGATCATCGATGAGAAGGGGGAATTCGTTCCTCCCGAAATACGGGATCTGAATGAGCGGCTTTTCCGGACAAAGAACCCCTACGGAAAGCCCAAGAAAAGAAGGTCGGACTGGGCTGAGGGTCTCAATATTGCCGACGCGCAATCCAGCCCTCAGGATGTGCTGTTTTTTGTTGGAAGCGAACAATGTTATAATCCCCGGGACCAGGACGTCGCAAAGGCCATGGTCGATGTTTTCCGGAACATGAAAATTACTTTCGGAACATTGGGCAATGAAGAGGTGGATGCCGGTGAATCCGCTTTATCCACCGGTGAAGAGGCTCTTTTTGAAGAATTGGCCGAGATGAATATAAAATTAATTCAAAAGAGCAAGTTCAAGGCAGTTGTGACGGTTTCACCTCATGACTATCATGTCATTAAAAATAATTACTCGAAATTCGGCGGCAATTTCAACGTGGTTCATTATACCGAATTTCTTGACGAGATGATCGGCGACAAGAAACTGAATTTCTCCAACCAATGCGATAAAACCGTGGTGTATCATGATCCCTGTTTTCTGGGCCGCTACAACCAGATTTATGATGCTCCCAGAAATGTTCTCAAGGCGATTCCCGGCCTGAAACTCATGGAAATGAAGAAAAAACGTGAGGATGCCGAATGCTGTGGCGGCGGGGGCGGCGGCGCCTTTATCGATATCCCCGCCGGCGAGCGAATTCCCGAACGTAGGGTTGCCCAGGCCCTTGAGACCGGCGCTCAGATCCTGGCAGTTGCCTGTCCGTTCTGCATGGCTATGTTCGAGGATGCGGCAAAGACTCTGAGATGCGAAGGGAAAATTGAGATCAAGCATGTTATCGAACTCGTTCGAGATGCACTCTGATAATCCAAGCCGTAAATTCGAAATCAACACGTAATCGTTTAAGCGGCGGCCGGATAATGGATCTGTGCAAACCGATTTATTCTCCGGCCGCTATCTTTTGAAGGTGTTGCGCCACCGGCGCCCGACGGTGGCCATTCTTTCCGGATTAATATCTTAATGAATAAAAGCACTAAAATACTCTCTCTCACCACCGCGTGTCATGGCGTGAATCATATGTTCTGGGAGGCAATCGGCCCGTTGATGCCGTTTCTAATTATGGCATACAGCCTTACTCACACCCAGGCGGGTCAGCTCGGATTAGTGTATATTCTGGTCTACGGATTGATGAATTATCCTGCCGGGTATTTATCAGATAAATGGGGAAAACGAATTTTTGTTCTACTCTTTCTGGCGATATCCGCGCTGTCGTTTTTACTGATTGTACTATCACAAACGTATTGGCAGCTCCTGCTGATTTTCGCCGTAGCCGGTTTTGGCGGCGGGCTATATCACCCTCCCGGCACCGCGTTGCTTTCCAATGCAATTTCATCAAAATTACGTGGACGTTCATTGGGATTGCACGCCTCCGGCGGAGCCATGGGAATATTGCTCGCCTATCTCATCGTCAGCGCATTCAGCAAAACGGGAAACTGGAAATATGCCGTCATCTGCATGGCCGCCATCGGGTTGCTTCTGCTCGCTTATTTTCTTTTGTTTGCCTGGAAGGACCTGAAAGAAGAAAATCAGACCGGCAGGCAAAGCGCGGGAAACCAATTTCCGGGTGATACGGCCTATGGTTTTTGGAAGGTGGTCAAAGCCATACCGCATCTGCTGTTTATTTACGCTTTGGTTATGTTTTTGTTCAAAGGCGCTTATGTCTGGGTTCCAACCTATTTGAAGGAAACCTATGCCCTGGATGTGGCGACAGCGGTCTCGTTGACCCTTATTCTTCCCGTGATGGGACTGTTCAGCAATTATCTGATGGGTACCATGTCCGACGCCATCGGCAGAAGGCAAAGCCTGGTCATTGTATTTTCAATGCTGGTGATCTGCTTGCTGCTCATGTACGCCGGGTTCAGATCCATCATGATCCCGTTGCTGGTGGTGTTCGGGTTTTTCATTAATTCCTTTTCCGGAATCATCAACGCGTTTACCAGGGATCTTCTGCCCGCCGAAATCATGGGAACGGCTTTCGGCATTATCTTTACGTTTTCCATCTGCATCAGTTCTTTGGCGCCGTATATCATGGGAATTATTTCCGATCATTTTTCCCTGTCCGAAAGCATGTTTTTCCTGGCAATGGTGGCGGTGGCAGGAGTCGTGGTTACGGTTTCAGTCCCAGGTAAACAGACGGGGGAAGTTTCCTGATATGATCAAAGACACTTTGGTGGGTTCCTATAGTTTAAAAACCTTTTAACAGAGGAGCAATCAAGATGGATCCTATTTTTCAATTAGCCGACAATATCGTAAAAACAAATTACAAGGATCTCCCCCACGCGGCGGTGTCGGCCACCAAGCGCCAGATTATGGATGCCTTTGCCGCCGGTATAGCCGGCAGTTCTGCCGAGGCGGTGAGCGAGATTTTTGATATTTTTTCCGAATGGGGTGGAAAGCAGGAAAGCACGGTATGGGTATTCGGAGGCAGATTCCCCAGTATAGCGGCGGCGCATGTCAATGCCACCATGATGCATGCCAGGGATTTTGATGACACCCATGACAGAGCCATTTTACATCCGGGCGCGGTTACCGTCCCGGCGGCGTTTGCATTGGGTGAAAGTCTTGAAAACGTACCCGGCAAGGACATTATCACGGCAGTGGCCCTGGGGGTGGACCTTACCTCCCGGCTTTGCCTGGCCTGCACCAGCGACTATTTCACTGGAGGATGGCATTACACACCCCTGCACGGCGCCCTGGGGGCAACAGCGGTTGCCGGGAAGCTTTTCGGCCTAGATCAGGACAAACTCGTTCATGCGTTCGGCATCGCCTACCATCAAACTGCCGGTAATTTGCAGTGCGTTGATGACGGCGCATTGACAAAGCGGTGCGGTCCCGGTTTTGCCAACCGCAACGGCATTCTTGCGGCATTAATGGCAAAAAAAGGGATCACGGGTGCCCGGAATGTACTGACCGGGAAGCGGGGTTTATTTTATCAGTATCACCGGGGGCTTTTCAACCCGGAAAAGCTGACCGAGGAACTGGGGAAAACATTTGAGGGAGTGAATGTTAGCATTAAACCCTTTCCCTGCTGCCGGTATAATCATCCTGCCATTGACGCGGCTCTTGATCTGATGAACACCCATCGGTTCTCTTCGTCGGATATTGACGCCGTTACGATACATATCGGAAAGAGCGCCGCCGGACTGCTGGCCGAGCCCGTTGATATAAAAAGAAATCCGCGTAATGCCGTGGATACCCAGTTCAGCATTCCCTGGGCCGTGGCGGCGGCCCTTGCCTATGGCAGATTGAGCATCGGCAATTTTTCGGATGAGGCGACAAAAGATCCCGAGATTCTATCTTTGAGCAACAAAGTGACAACGGTGACCGAAAAGGAGCTTTCCCTGGCCGGCATTGAACCCTGTATCGTCGATATCCGTACCAAGAGCGGGCACGTTCATTCCCGACGTGTGGATGTTCCATATGGATCACCGGAAAATCCCATGTCCATTGATAATATTGCCGAAAAACTCCGAGCTGCCGTTCCTTTCGGCGCAAAACAGGTTGCCGGCGACCGTGTGGAGAAACTGATCCAGTTTGTATCGGAACTGGAGCACGTTGAAAATGCCGAAACGATCAGCGACACATTGGGGTGAATTTTTCATGGGAGAGCTACGGTCAACCGTAAAATTCCTGAATACAAAGGAAGAAATTCAATGGATGCAATTTTCAAGCTATCGGAAACGTTTAATAATATCAGTTATGATGACTTGCCCCGAAATGTGGTGGATGCCACCAAAAAACTTATTCTCGATACCATTTCGGTTGGGATCGGCGGCTCCGGCTCAGAGGGCGTGAAGCAACTGGCAGCGATGTTTGTTGAACAGGGGGGGCGAGAGGATAGTTTTGCCTGGGTTTTCGGCAACAGGCTTCCAGGTGTTGCCGCGGCCCAACTAAACGCCACCATGGCCCACGCCCTTGATTTTGACGACACGCACGATCGTGCGGTAATTCATGTCGGGGTGACAACCGTACCCACGGCTCTTGCCATTGCGGACAAAGCGGGGAACATCGATGGTAAAAAGCTGATCACCGCCGTGGCCCTGGGAGTAGAAATCGCCTCTCGTTTATGTCTTGCCAATGAAGTGTCGATGTTTGAACGAGGCTGGCACTACACCACACTCCATGGAAATTTTAGCGCTGCCGCCGTCGCCGGTAAACTAATGGGATTGGAAGTCAATGAAATGATCAGCGCCTATGGGCTGGCTTACCACCAGGCCAGCGGCAACCTGCAGGGATTAATCGACGGCACCCTGGCCAAACGGCTTGGTCCAGGGTTTTCCGTAAGAAACGGCATCACGGCGGTACAGATGGCCGCGGCCGGTCTTACCGGTCCCCGCAACAGCTTGATGGGAAAGCATGGGCTTTTCAATGTTTATCACCATGGGGATTATAATCCGGAGATTCTCTTAGATAAGCTGGGTGAAACCTATGAAGTGCTAAATTTGAGTTACAAGCCTTATCCCTGTTGCCGGGAGAATCACTTGTCCATCGATGCCACTCTCCAATTAAGGTCGGAGTTTAATATAAAGCCGGATGATGTCAAAGAAATTATCGTCCACATGAGCAGGGAGGGAATGGTTGCCGTATTCAATCCTTTGATTGATAAGCAAAATCCGAAAAACGTCGTGGACGCTCAATTCAGTACACCATGGACCGTTTCATGGGCTCTGGTTTACGGTTCGGTCGGCATCGAAGCCTTCAAGCCCGATGCCATTTATAATGAAAAGGTGCTGGAGATATCCAGGAGGGTGCATCCCGTTCCGGATGATTCACTTTCTCAACTGGGCGTCAGTCCGACAGTGGTTAACATCATAACTAAGACGGGCAAAACGTATACGAAAAAAGTTGAGACCGCCTACGGATCGCCGGTAAATCCAATGGGAATTCAGGATATGGTTAATAAGATGAATGGCTGCATCGCCAATGCCGCCAGACATTTTAGTTCCAGGGCCGCGGACGAACTGACGGCCATGTGCACAAATTTAGAAGATGTGGAAGATGTGCGCCGGATTACGAAGATTTTGGCAGCACCGCAGGCTTGAAGCGCAAAGACGGCGTCCTAAATACACATAAAGCATAATGCATCAGGAATAAAGGAGGCGAAATGAGAGAAATAAAAAAAATAATGGCGGCAATCGATCTCTCGGATTATACTTGTTCAATTTTAGAAACGGCCGAGAGCCTGGCAAAGGCGCTTCAATGTAAACTGCTGATCGCCAATGTCATCAGCCCCGGCGGCGTGGATGCCATCAAGCTGGTTGAGCAGTTCGAACATGATTTTAAAGATTTACCTCATGATGTAAAAGCCAATAAGTATTTGGAAAAACAGAAAGAAGAAAGATCCGGTCAGCTTGATGCCATGATTGAACATCTGGGAATGAGCAATATCAAGGCCAGAAAGGTATATCGGGTCGGTATTCCCTTTGAACAGCTCATCTGGATCGTAAAAGATGAGGATGTAGATCTTGTGATTATGGGGCCAAAGGGTAAAACCAATCTTGGCACCGTGCTGTTCGGCACCACGGCGGAAAAAATGTTCCGGCATTGTCCGGTTTCTGTCCTTAGTGTCCGTGAAAAAGCTTCGGATGATTTGCGGGCCTGTATGTTCCTGGAATCAAAAAGAACGCGTTAGTTTTTAAGGGGATAAAAAATAGTCCATGAACCGTGGCGTACTGGAATGAGAGAAATTCATGTCAGAGAGATTGCCGACTCCGTTTGTGATCTATGCATCCGGGCCAATACCGTCATAGACGAGGCAACGATTCAGGCGTATCGGGAAGCACTGTCAAAGGAAACTTCTCCCATCGGCGCGGATATCCTCCGTCAAATGATCGAGAACGCCAAAATCGCGCGGGACAAGGGAATCGCCGTATGCCAGGATACGGGGATGGTGGTGGTGTTCATTGATATCGGGCAGGATGTGCATATCATCGGCGGCGATTTGACGGAAGCCCTCAACGAAGGAGTGCGCCGGGGTTATGGCGAGGGTTGTTTTCGGGCTTCAACACTGGACCCCTTGACCAGGAAGAATTTTGGGGACAATACGCCGACTGTCATCCATATGGAAATAGTTACGGGTGATCGGATAGAGCTGTCCGTTCTGCCCAAAGGTTTCGGCGGTGAAATGATGAGTCAGGCGAGAGTTTTTCATCCGGCGGCGGGCCTGGAAGCCGTCAAGGCGTTTATCGTGGAGCGGGTGGCACAATCCGGAGGAAAACCTTGCCCTCCCGGCATTATCGGTGTCGGCATCGGCGGGACATTGGAAAAAGCGGCGATTATCGCTAAAAAATCACTGTTGCGTCCCGTCGGCAGACACCATGAAGACCCGCTGATCGCGAAGCTGGAGAACGAGGTTTTGAATGCTGTAAACCAACTGGGAATCGGACCCCAGGGTCTCGGCGGCAGGGTTACTGCGCTGGCGGTGCATATCGAGACCTATCCCACGCATATCGCCAGCATTCCCGTGGCGGTGAATATTCAATGCCACAGCAGCAGGCATTGTAGTGCACTGCTGTGATCATGAAATCGATATGAACGAAATAATACGTATTGAATCCCCATTGTCCGATAAAACCGTCGAGCTTCTGATCGCCGGTACCCGCGTGCTCATTGACGGGATTCTCTATACCGCCCGCGACGCGGCTCACCAGCGGCTGCACCGACTTTTGACCCTTGGATCGGCATTGCCGTTTGATCTGGGGAATGCGGTTATTTATTATGTGGGACCGACACCGGCGAAACCGGGCCGGTGTATCGGATCAGCCGGTCCCACCAGCAGCTACCGCATGGATGTTTATACGCCGGATTTGATCCGGGGGGGACTGAAGGGGATGATCGGCAAGGGAGGACGAGATCCTGCGGTGAAGGAGGCGATGCGGCGGCACAGGGCTGTCTATTTTGCCGCCATCGGGGGAGCCGGTGCGCTGATTTCCGAGTCCATTAAAAAATCCGAAATCGTTGCCTATGAAGATTTGGGGACCGAGGCGATTCGTAAGCTGACGGTTGAATCGTTTCCGGCCTATGTGGCCATCGACGCCCATGGCGGAGATCTTTATGAACGAGAAGTGATGAAATATCGCCGGGCGATGTGAATGAACCTAATTGATGGCCTATGAGCGCAATTCCTTTAAGTCAGCGTCCGCATTATGCATGGGTAATCCTGGCATTGATCACGGGCATGCACGCCATGAATATCTTTTCCGGGCGCAGCATCATCCCGCTGGCACCTCTGCTGCAGGTGGATCTGGAACTCTCCCATGTCCAGGTCGGAATGTTTACGTCCATGTATTTTGCCGGAGCCTTCTGTTTTTCTTTCCTCATGGGATGGCTGGTGGATAAGATCGGTGTATACTGGACCATGCCGCTGGGGCAGCTTATTGTAGGCGCGTTTATTTTTTTAATCAGTACGGCAAACTCCTTTTTACTTATCTGTATAATGCTTTTTCTGGCGGGCCTGGGCCATGCGGCAATCAATCCGGCAACGGCAAAAGTCGTAATGGCGTGGTTTCCCCTCAAGCGAAGGGCTACCGCCATGGGCCTCAAACAGACGGGTGTTCCCATTGGCGGAGCAATGGCGGCGATTTTCCTGCCGGGTGCCGCCTTGGCCTGGGGATGGCGGAATGCGTTAATCATAAGCGGACTGGTCTCCATTGCATCTGTTATTTTGAGCCTGACTCTTTATCGCAGGCCAGTGCGTGCCAAGTCAAAAGACTATGCTGTGCTTCTTCCGCCATGCCGGCTTTCCGAAATCATCCGGAACAAAGATATTATGATCCTCAGCATTCTCATGATCGGCTTCCTCATGCTTCAGTCGTCGCTGGAAACCTATCTTGTGTTTTATTGCAGGGATGTTTTGAGTTTTACCCTGATTACCGCTGGCTTCATGCTGTCAATGACACAAATCGGCGCGATAGCAGGCCGATTGGCCTGGGGCCCGGTCAGTGACATCCTGCTGCGTGCGCGAAGGAAAATTGTATTGATGATCATCGGCGGTATATCCGCTCTGATGTGTATTATTTTCGCTTTTCTGACAGCCCATACCCCATTTTGGATGATCGGTCTGCTTGTACTGATTTTCGGCGCTTGTGCGATCGGATGGAATGCCATTTATCTTGTGCTTGTCGTCGAGCTCGCGGGAAGGGGAAGGGAAGGCAGGGCCCTTGGGTTCAGTTTGTCCATCGCGTTTATAGGTCATTTGATCGGACCGCCGATTTTCGGCTATAGTGTGGATCATTTTGAATCTTATACCATATCCTGGTTGATTTTCGGAGTCATGATGATTGTGATCACCTCGTTGATCACTTTTATTCGTGAACCTTCAAAGTAAACGAATAACTCGTTTAAAGAATATGATGCATGTTGAAAAAGACTGCCGGTTTTACCAATTTTTGAATTTATTTTATATGAAAACAAGATAATACGAGTTTAATTATGAAGAAAGAACAAATTATAAGAGTGTTGATGCTTGCCCTGATTTCCATTGTTATTTTAAGTTGTGCTTCCTTGATTCCAGAAAAAAAGACAAATGAAACCAAAACGTTCATCGGAACCGGACGTGGTTATTCCAGTCAGATAAAGGTGGAAGTAACAATGCAGGGCGACACCATTGTTTCCATCGACCTGTTGGAGTCCGGAGATACTCCCGGTTTGTTTGATGCCGCTTTTGATGGTGTCGTTCATACTGTGCTTAAAAGACAATCGACGAAAGATGTTGATGCCGTTACCGGTGCAACCGGCTCGAGTAAAGGTGTCGTCGAGGCCATAAATAATGCGCTTGCAGGAGCAAATAAAAAAAATAAAGGATAGGAAACACAGGGCCGGAAATTCTAGCGAAAATAGGGAGGTGATATTTTGAAAAGTACTGTCAGCGCCTGTAGGCAAAAAATTATATGATTTTATGAATACAAAGTATTCACAATGGTTATTTTGAAAAACAGTTAATTTAGAAAAACAATTTACAGGAGAAGTGCAGATGAAAAAAATATTTGTTTTTCCGATGATATTCCTTTTGACGGTCGCCATGACTCTGGCTGGAGACAAAAAGCCTGCGGAAGCTCTTGCGAAAGATATTAAAGCAGATGTGGTGGTAATTGGCGGCGGTGCCGCCGGCCTGATGGCTTCCTTAACCGCAGCAGAAGCGGGTGCTGATGTTGTTTTAATGGAAAAAATGGCCTTTCTGGGCGGCAACACGATCATCAGCGCCGGCATCATTCAGGCGGCTGGAACAAGTGTTCAGCGTCAATATGGCGTAAAGGGAGACAGTCCTGAACAATTTATCGAAGACCTGAAGCATCCGGGGCGAGATTATACCGACCAGGAGTTTGTTTTTTCAACCATTATGCATGAAGGAGCCCGGAATATGGTTGAAAAATTGCGCGAAAGAGGACTTGAATTCGTAAATTTTCAAGAAGCAAATAAACGCATGCACATTATGTATCCCGAACTCTACCGCGGTGGTGCAACTCTCATCGGTCTGCTTAAGGATTTGTGCACTAAAGCCGAAGTAAACATCATGCTTAACACCGGAGCTAAGGAATTGATTGAAGAAAATGGCGCTATTATTGGTGTGAAAGCAGATCATAAAGGAGAAATGATAACCGTAAAGAGTAAGGCTGTTATTCTGACCACCGGCGGTTTTTCCAGCAATCCTGATATGATCAAAAAGTATCTACCCCAGCTGTCGAATCTCAAATCACGGGCGGCGCAGGGTATTACCGGAGATGGTATACGAATGGCTCGGGAGCACGAGGCAGAAACAACTGCCATGAGTGCCGGCCAGCATATGTTTTATGTAAACCCCGATAAGGGAATTGATGTGCCGCTTCTTCTGGCGTTTACACCAGCCATTATCGTCAATACCGAAGGGAAGCGTTTCATCAACGAAGCCATCGATTATGCCGCCGCCGCCAGAGCCGCTGTAAATCAGCCCGGCCAGAAAGGGTTTATCGTGTTTGATGAAATGGTTAGACGAAGTCATGAACCCATGGAAAAATATTTTGAAGTCGGTATTGTGGTTGAAGCCGGCAGCATCAATGAACTGGCCGAAAAGATGGAGATGCCGCAACTGGCGGCTACCATCAATCGATACAACGAAATGGCCAGGGCGGGTGTTGATCAAGATTTTAACCGGCAATATAATTTCATGCCCTTGGTGGAATCCAAATATTATGCCATTACCGTAGAGCCGATGATTTATAACTCTTACGGCGGCCTGAAGATTGATACGAAATGTCGAGTATTGAACGAGGACGGCAAACCCATCAAGGGCCTCTACGCGGCAGGTGAAGTGACTGGTTCCGTTGAAGTGCAGGAAGACCTTAATTACACAAGCGGAATCGCTCAAGCACTCGTGTTTGGCGAGATCGCCGCTCAGAGCGCTCACAAAGATTCAAAATAGCTTCCGATTCAAACGCATTCCACGGCTTATCTCCTCAGAAAAGCACGCTTGCGCACGGATCCGATGCTGATATCGTGGTCAGCGATTCTGAAAAGGAAATGGTTATTGACTATCAGATGAGTGAGAGCACCAATGAATTCCTCTGTATCAGGGTTGGAAAGTAAATGGGGATGCCGGTGGCGACGTTCGCGAGGGATACCCTGGTGGCCCGAGATTACAAGATTGTTTCCACGAAACCAGGAGGCAGGCTGTATTGAACTCCTTTGTCAGTTTCACTTTCACGTGTGATTATTCAAAGTTGTTGCAAAACCTTTGTATGTTTCCGAACGCAATGGATGCGAGAATCTTCTTGATTATCCTGTTTAAGATGACATAGGACATAAAATCTAAAAATGCAGTAATGTCATTATATTCCAAATGGAGATTTAAATGAAAATCAGCATACAGAAGTCGGATTCTCAAAAGGCTTTGCCCGATGAAAATGAGTTGACCTTTGGATCAGTGTTTTCCGATCACATTTTCAATATGGATTACGATTCCCAAAATGGATGGCACAATCCCCGCATTGAACCATATCAGCCCATCGTTATGGACCCGTCGACCATGGTGCTGCACTATGGCCAGTCGATCTTTGAAGGATTGAAGGCGTTTAAATCCGAGGAAGGGAGGATCGGGCTGTTTCGCCCCCATGAGAACTTCAGGCGGTTTAATCGGTCTGCCGAGCGTATGTGCATTCCTCAATTTGATGAGGACTTTGTTTTAGATGCTCTTAAAGCACTGCTTGAAATTGACAAGCGATGGGTCCCTGGCGCCGCTGGCACTTCACTGTATATCCGGCCCACTATCATCGCCATGGATCCCTATCTTGGTGTCCGGGCATCGTATACTTATCGGTTTTTTATCATTCTTTGCCCGGTTGGTGCCTATTACAAGGAAGGTTTCAATCCGGTCAAAATCTGGGTAACGGATCAGTATGTGCGGGCGGTGCGGGGTGGAACGGGAGAAGTCAAGACCGCCGGCAATTACGCGGCAAGTCTTTATGCCGGCGAAGAAGCCCATCGCATCGGCTATACCCAGGTGCTTTGGCTCGATGGCGTGGAGTTAAAATATGTGGAAGAAGTCGGATCCATGAATATTTTTTTCGTCATTGATGATGACATCATCACCCCGGCGTTAAGTGGTAGTATTTTGTCGGGTATCACCCGAGACACGGTGATCCGGTTGGCCGACAAGTGGGGCAAATCCGTCATCCAGCGGCGCATCAGCATTGATGAGGTCATTGCCGCACATCGTTCGGGCAAACTCCAGGAAGTGTTCGGCGCCGGAACAGCCGCCGTGATTTCACCGGTAGGAGAGATCAAGTTTCAACACGAGACGTTTAAGGTGGGCAACGGGGGCGTTGGGCGCTGGGCCGATAAATTTTTCACGGCTATCACTGACATTCAGTACGGCCGGACCGAGTCGCCGGACGGCTGGATCGTAACTCTTTAGCAAACTACATTAAAAAAAAAAGCGCCGTCCACCTATAGACGGCGCTTCTTCCCTCTCATTGCCACGCAACCGCCAGCCGGTAATTATCTGATTCCTATTTTCCGGGTCTTGGCCGACATGTTCTCTAATTTAATAACAATTTGTTTTTTATGTTGATTTTTATTTCTTATAAAGGTTTATCCTAAAAATTGCTCTTGACTTTGAGAGGTCGTCTGAATAATTTAATTCCATCAAATGATGGAATTAAATGCTTTCGTAACAAGTATCAGTGTTTCACATGCAAATTATTTTTAATATTTATCTGCGGCCTGAAGTTATAAGGAATGAAATATACAATATTACAGCAAAATAGAGAGGCATCTGATGAAAATATTAAAAATTGACCATCTCGGTATCGCGGTAAACAGTATTGATCAGGGGCGAACTTTCTGGTCGGACATTTTGGGACTGCATTATGAGGGAAGTGAGACCGTCGCCGAACAGAAAGTAACTACGGCTTTTTTTCCGGTGGGCGAGTCCGAGGTGGAACTTCTGGAATCTACAACGCCAGACGGCCCAGTGGCTAAATTTATTGAAAAAAAGGGCGAAGGCATCCAGCATATCGCTTTCAGGGTGGAAAACATAGACGCGGCTCTGACGGAACTTAAACAAAAAGGCGTTAAACTAATCGATAAACACCCGCGTATCGGCGCCGGCGGAGCCAAAATCGCCTTTCTTCACCCCAAGTCCACGGGCGGGATACTCGTAGAACTTTGCCAGCGGGACTGACGGATGTGTAACGCTGACCGGAGTGAAAGATTCGCCCGAAGTGATTTCCATAAAAATCTCAAGCAGTATATTGGTTTTCGCGCTATGATGCATCGTTTGCAGTCAAACGGCCGTTGCTATATTCGTAAGTTGAATTTTATACGCTATGGTTTTTATTGATGGTGTCGTAAAAAGCTGTTGATCCCGGTGTGCGGTATTTTTGCAGCGAGGGATCTGACGCTTCCCTGGAAGACTTTCGCGACACCGCCATACTGATTACAATCGTAGAAAAGAGGGAGCATCAACATGGCGAAGCATATGGATATGGATAAATGGACCAAGCTGG
>CAZRES010000017.1:0-38666 GCA_964598885.1 uncultured Desulfobacteraceae bacterium
AGTATCCGGCCCCGCCGAACACCTGGATGGCCTGGATGCAGACCTCGTGACCGTGCACGGAGAGATAATCCTTGATGAGCGGGGTCATCAGTTCGAACATGTCGTTGCACAATTCGCGTTCCGCCTCGGAAGCCGACAGCAGTGCCCGGGTCTGGCAGGCGGCCATGTAGTAGAAAAATGATCGCATGCCGTCCACGTAAGATTTCATCCAGAGCAGGTTCCGGCGCACGTCCGGATGTTTGATAATGGGAACCGACGGGGCCGCCGGGTTCATGAAATCGCTCAGGTCCCGGCCCTGGAACCTTTCTCTGGCGTAATTGACCGCCAGCATGTAGGCCGATGACGCGTAGGCCAGCCCCTGGAGCCCCGTGGCCATGCGGGCCCCGTTCATCATGTTGAACATGATTTTGATGCCCTGGCGCTCCTGGCCGAGCAGGTAGCCGATGCATTTTCCCTTGGAACCCAGGGACATGCCGCAGGTGGCGCTGGCGTGAATGCCCATTTTCTCCTCGGTTCCCGTGCAGAGGATGTCGTTGCGCTCCCCCAGGGTGCCGTCGTCATTGACCAGAAACTTGGGCACGATGAAAATTGATATTCCCTTGGTGCCGGCCGGATCTCCGTCGATGCGGGCCAGAACGGGATGGATGATGTTTTCGCACAGGTCGAATTCACCGTCGGTGATAAAGATTTTATTGCCGGTCAACGAGTAGGTACCGTCTTCATTTTTCACGGCCGTTGTGGCCAGGGCCCCTACATCGCTGCCGGCATTGGCTTCGGTGAGCAGCATGGTGCCGCCCCATTTGCCGCTGATAATCGGCTTGATGTATTTCTTTTTCTGTTCTTCGGTGCCGTATTTTTCGATCATATCCGCGGTGCCGTGTCCCATGGACGCATACACATACAAGGGCCAGTTGGCGCCCATGAAATATTCCGCGGCCGCCGACGACACCAGGCCGGGCGCGCCCTGACCGCCCATTTCAACGGGAACCTGAAGGTTGCCCCATTCGCCGTCAAGAAGCAATTTGTGGACCCGGTGAAAGGAGTCCGGCACTTTTACCGTCCCGTTTTCATAGCGGACCCCCTGCCGGTCTCCTTCCTGGAGGGTGGGCAGCATTTCGTTGATGGCGAGTTTACGCGCCTCATTGATGATCATGTCGCAGGTTTTCCGGTTGAAATCCGTGTACATGTCATAGGCAATCAGTTCTTCCCCCTTCATCTGCTCCCAGATGACAAAATCAATGTCCCGACGGTCCGCGATCAGTTGCGCCATTTTAATCTCAGCTCCTTAAATTATGGATTGATAATGATATTAAAGTATTGAAAGTTCCATAGCATACGGGAATACCATGAGGTCATTTTGGGGATAGCGTCATGTCATTTCGCAGGACGCTCCATGGCGTCCAGCACGATGGTGATATGCCGGGTGGCGAAATCATAAAAGGCCTTTGCTGCAGCGTCGGACCGGCCGGCGGCGATGTGGACGTATCCCTGTCGCAGATGCTCCACGATGGCGGTCATCTGCTCCGGCAGATAGGTCATGGCCGTCCATTGCACGCGCTCGGCCGTGGGCATCAGCTCCAGGGCGATCCGTTCCACAATGGGATTGCCGGCGGCCCGTAAAATGACCCGGGCCATTCGGCTGACATTGGTGAGATATCGATCCAGGGATTGGTCTTCCAGACTGTTTTCTATTTCGGTCAGAAATTTTTCTATTTCAGACAAATCCTCGGCCCCGGCGTTTTCCGCGGCCTTGGCAAAGGCGTACTGATATAAAAGAATGGCCGTGTCATAAAGGGAGGCGATCAGCTCCGGGGCCAACGTCGTCACCTGGTAGCTTCCCTTGGGGGTTTTATCCACCAGCCGGATTTGTTCCAGCATGTGCAGGGCGTCGCGCACCGGGCTCCGGCTGACCCCCAGATCCTTTGAAATCTGGGTTTCATAAATGATTTCGCCGGCTTTTAATTCATTCCGAATAATTTGCCCGCTGATCCGTTCGAAAATCTGGTCGGAAAGATTGTTGCGCGCGATGGGTTCCATTGAATTTTTTTCCGTTTCTGTGTTTTCCGCGTTCCGGTTGGATTCAGGCGGCCATGGTGATGGAGCCGGTGGGGCATTCCTTTTCACATGAAAGGCAGCCGGTGCAGTTTTCGGCATTGGCCAGCACGGGGAATCTCCGGAATCCGTGAATGCTGTTGGCGATTTGCAGTTCCAGTGCACCTGCCGGGCAAATGTCGACACACAGGGCGCAGGCGATGCAGGTTTCCTTGTTGAATCGCGGTGTGGTTTTTTCGCGGTCGGTTTTCATTTGGTATCGGTCTCCCTGGTCATTTGAAAAATCAGATCATCGCCTATCCCCATCTGAACTGCTTCCAGTATTTTCGGCTCATCCGGTCGATATCGACCTTGCGGCCGGCATTGGCCCCCCGGCTCATGGCGGGTTCGCCAAGGGCGCGGGGGCTGGGCCGGAAGGATTTGGGATCAATGCCGTGTTTCCGGTTAAAGGCCAGTTTCATGACCTGAAGGCGCGCGCCCATATCCATGTATTCATGGGCCGTCTTGTTCCAGCCGGCGGCGGCGTTGAGCCATTCAAACACCGGCATCCGATCCACGCCGATGTAGGCGCCGAACGCACAACCGCCCGCGCCGTTTAGCACATTGATGAACTTGCTGCACGCGGCCGCGGCCCGGGCCTTGCGTTTGGTGACGTAATATTTTCCCGCCTTCCGGTACATCAACCAGGGACGGGGCAGGGTCTTGTCCCGTTTCCAGAGCCGAAACATTTCATAATACATCTGGGATCCGATGGTGTGGCGGCCGGGAGTGGGCTCCACCGCGTAATGCAGGGCGAAACCCGGATCAAACCGGCCGTCGTGCATGGGAAGCTCCTGACCTCCGGCGTGCATGGCGTATTGGTCAGTATTCCGCCCGAGGCGCTCGGCGGCTTTTTTGACCCCGTCGGCCAGGATGTCGCCGATGCCTTCCCGGGCGATCATTTTTTCCACCAGGGTCACCATGGCTTCGGTATTGCCCCAGGTGAGTTCGAGACCGTCGGTGTCGGCTTTGGTGAGAATGCCGCGCTCATAGCATTCCATGGCAAACGCCACGGTGGCACCGGCCGAGATGGTGTCCATGCCGGCACGGTTGAGCCGGTCGTTTAAGTCGAATATGCTGTCAAGATCATTGTTTAACACCAGCCCCGACAGGGCCAGCACGGTTTCATATTCCGGCTTATGGGTCTCTTTGACCGCCCCTATCCCCTTGCAGATACCGCCGCACCCCAACGGACACGAATAACAATGATATTTGGAAACCTCCCGATCGAGGATGGCGTCCGGATCAATGGCGGAAGATTGGGTCTTGTCAAAATCCAGATGTGACCCGGACCAGTTTTTCACCGGCGCGTCTCCGAGTTCGATGCCGAGCTGGTTGTAGGCCACGGTCCCCCATTTACGGAGCAGGATTTTCCAGAGCATGCCGTCCATGGCGGTCTGGACCGGCAGCCATCGCATCAGTACCCCTAAAAACCGAACGCCTTTGCCGGAAAGAAACCAGGGCTGAAACTGCACCCATTTATTGCATTGGGTGGACAACTTCCGAATGGTTTCGGGATCGGCGGTCTTGACGCGCTTGTTGCCGTCCAGGACCACGGCTTTGAGGTTTTTGGAGCCCATCACGGCCCCGAGACCGGACCGGGCCGCCATCCGCCCCATGTCGTTGCTGATGCCGGATATCAGGGAGCGTTTTTCGCCGGCCGGTCCGATACAGGCTACCCGCGGTTTCTTTTTTTCGGTAAGGTCTTTGATGAGGATCTCTTCGGTCTCTAAGGCGTCTTTTCCCCAGAGGTCCGTTGCATCCCTTAATTCAGGTTTTCCCTTTTTGATGTAAAGATAGACCGGTTTTTCGCTCACACCTT
Organism: uncultured Desulfobacteraceae bacterium; assembly: GCA_964598885.1. GTDB lineage: Bacteria > Desulfobacterota > Desulfobacteria > Desulfobacterales > Desulfosalsimonadaceae > SURF-33. The sequence goes on from CAZRES010000017.1 coordinate 3,914, forward strand.
TGAAAAAGATGCCGTCATATCCGCAGCGCTTGATGGCCGGCGAGAAATTGCCGCCGCAGTTGGCTTCCCCGTAGCCGCCGGTCAGGGGGGATTTGCCCACTGCCATCCACCGGCCGGTAAACAGGCTGCCGGTGCCGGTGAGCAGGCCGGAGACAAAACCTAAGACATTGTCCGGACCTAAGGGATCAGCCCCGGCCGGGATGGCGTTATACAGAATAAAACCGCCCAGGCCCGAACCGGAAAGACATTTTTCATAAACGGCATCCGGAACATCGATTTCTTCGAAAGCGCCGCTGGTAAGATCCACCATCAGGATTTTTCCCATGTAGCCTTTGCCCATCGTCTTCTCCTCCCCCTTACCGTTGTTTACCGAACGTATTGCGGATGATGTTGTTAAAAAATTTTTCGGAACATATTCCAAAGTGAACGTATGCCATTTAGCCCCCGTTGTTATAGCGCCTCTTGGTTCATGACGCGGCCTTGAGCATGGTGACGTTTTCGTTTTCAACCGGAACGGCCCGGTCCTTTGCCAGCAGATGCCGGGCCAGACGTTTGCCCAGAGACAAAATCGTCCATGTGGGGGGTAGTCCCCATTCCTGGGGAACTACCGAGCAGTCGCATACATAGAGATTGTCGAATCGAGTCTTCAGATTGGAGTCGAGCTGTTCGCCGATTTTCACGGTGCCGCCCGGGTGGGCCGCGAACAGCCATCCCCGGTAAATATCGGTGGCCCCGGCCTTTTTAAGGATTCGCCGGGCGTGTTCCGCGCCTTTGTCGAGCCGGAGCCGATCATCCCGGGTCAGTTTTTTGCGAACCCACCCCCGGCGGGTGAGTTCACCGGAAAGGTCATCCCGGATTTTAATCATGATGGGCAGGGTGTCTTTGTATGAAAAGGCCTGCTTGACCTTGAAAACCTGGAGGTCAAACATGATTTTCATCAGGTGCGGCATATTAAAATCGGTCATGACGATCCCGTCGTCGGGGAACTGGACACCCGCACTCATGGGGATGGCCTTTCCATTGCCCAGACCCTTGATTTTTCCGTACACAAAGATCAGCGGATCGAAAAAGAAATCATAACCCGCACTGCGGATGCCGCTTTCCCGAAGGATCAGGGGGGATCCGATGCCGCCGGCCGCAATGATGGTTGTGGGCGCATATGTCCGGTGGAGCTGCCTGTCCTGTTTATATTCCACACCCACGGCTTTTTTATTATGAAGGATCACCCGGGTGACCTTGGCGTGGTTGATGATCTCTGCGCCGTTTTCAACGGCCTCGTCTATGAAATGCCGGGCGTTCCATTTGGCCCCGTATGGACATCCATAGGAACAGAGGGCGCATTTGGTCCGGCATTTGTCCTGATGCATGAATTTGGTCAGTTTATGGGCGTCATAGCCAAGCTCCCTGGCGCTTTCAAGGAATTGATTGGGTCCGGCCCCCATGAGTTCATCCGACAGCTCGGCTATGGGAACCTGATTTTTGATTTCCGCGGCTTCCGTGGAAACGTCCACCCCGTGGTTTTTGAGCATTTCCACCGGCGGTGCAAAGGCCGTGCCGCAATAAAAGATCGAACTCCCGCCGGTGGTGATGCCTCGGGAAACCGTCAGCAGTTCACTGGTTACCATCAGGCTTTTTCCAGGCACAAACGCCTGAGTCAGGGCCTGCGTAAGGGAGCCTTTGGTTGGGGTATAGTCTCCCCATTCCAGGATAAGGACTTTTTTGCCGCTCAAAGTCAGGTCCCTGGCAACAGTAGCACCGCCGGGGCCTGTCCCGACGACAATGGCGTCAAAATCGGTTTTGGGTGATGGCATGGCGGGCGCCTCCTTATGGAATATGATTAACACGAGTTAAGTCGACGGTCGACCGTCGACTTTAAAACCATCCATACTGAAACTTTGGCGAAGCTGTCAAGAAAAAATTAAATGTCGATAAAAATGGGATAAATAAACATATGCGGCATAACGGCAAAAAAGGTGAGGAAAAAGATCAACCCCTCCGGGCCAATGGGAAACCGGGCTGCCCAGGAAACTTGTATTTTACCGTAAAGCTATCGGCAGCCTGACCGAATCCGGGCTTCCCGCCAGTGACCGGGTGCGGATTCAATCAGTATCCACTGTCCCTCGATCCAGCGGCCGTTACGGTAGTGTCCCGGATTCCAAATTTTTTCGCGCACCGGTTCCACCCAAACGCGCCGGGGTTCGCAGCAGCAGGCGCCGGGGCAACGGGAAGGCGGACATGATGCATATGATGAATAAACCGGCCGTTCGACCACCACCACTTTCTCAGGCGCGTGCCTTGCCCGGACGTTTTTATAGATGGCATGCCCCAGTATCGCGGCGCCCAATCCCATGGCCGCGCCTTCCCATCGATATCGTTCTTTGCTCCCCGCCAGTGCCGGGCTTATGGTAAAAGACACAAGAAAAATGATGATAAACGATATAATACCCGTTTTTTTCATGGGTGCCTCCTTTCAGACGGTTTCAACGGCCCGGGAAATCAATGGGTCGCTCAGGGTAACCATTATTGATCAGCAGAAGCGATTTTTCAAGATTTTTCGAGTTTCATCCCGATTTCAAATCAAAAGCCGATGGTGGAAATACAGATCGTTCTTGGGGAGTTGATGATCCGGAAAGTCCGGAATTATGGGGAAGTATTGCTGGGGGTAAAAAAAAGAAAAGAGGACGCTGACGTTTTTACGTTCAGCGTCCCCTTTTGGAATGTTTCGTTGCCTTAGGCCACGGTAACGTTAACGGCCGCAGGTCCTTTTTGTCCCTGCTCGATGGTGAAGGTGACCTTATCACCCTCGTTAAGGGTTTTAAAGCCGGTCATATTGATGCCGGAATGATGCACGAAAACATCCGGGCCATCTTCCTGCTCAATGAAACCAAAACCTTTTTTTTCACTAAACCATTTTACTGTGCCATTCGCCATTGGTGACTTCCTCCTTTCATAAGAAATTCTCTTAGTTTCTTACGCCAGGTCGCCACCGGGCGAATCCGCTTTTGTAAAGAAACCGGCTCCAAGATATATTGAGCCATTAAAGATTGGGTGCAAGATATCACCGTATAAGGTAATGTCAAGAAATTATTTTCGGGGATCGTTTTCGCTTGCCCGATACCGGAATGTGGGCCATATGGTTGAGTTGATACGCATTTATGGTTCTGGCTTCATATATGATTGATCGGAAGCCGAAAACAGCGTAGAAAGATCAGCATCTCTTTCGGTTTGATTGCATTTTAAGAAACGGATAACACCGGCAGGATCGATGCTTCAACCCGATTGCCGGAAACGACGGCAAATGGCGCGGGGCAATCATCAAAAAAAAACTTACCAACCAACCAAAACATAAGGATCTTTTCTCATGAGCCATCACGATCACGACCATGAACACACCCACGTGCATACCCATGCCCACACCCATGAAGAGAACCATGATCATGAACATGCTCACCAGCACAACCACGCGCATGGTCATCAACATGATCATGATGCCCCTTCTGATGGGGGATCAACTATGACTTTGGCGGAAAAGGCCGTCAAACTCCTGGATCACTGGATCCGTCATAACAATGATCACGCCGCCACATATCGTCAGTGGGCCGACCGTTTGAAAGAAGAAGACAGGGTTGAAGCCGCCTCTCTTCTGATCGAGGCCGCCGGCCTTTGCGCAAAGATCAATGATTGCTTTTCCGAAGCTGCAAAGAAAATCCGGGAATAAATATTTCGTAAAGTTCTTCGCATTCAGCGATTCCAGGAACCTCCGTAAAGATGCCTGAAAAAGGTCTTGCGATCGTGGTTAAAGCCGTTGGATCAGGTAGATGTAGGCCGGCAACCGGCACTGGATTTTAAAATCAACGAACCGGGCCAGCATGTCCTGTTTGGAGCCGGAATCCTCCAAAGGCGAAAGGTAAAGCACGCCTTTGCCATGAACATGATCCAGCCGGTTGCGGGCAAGATCCAGAATGGAGGGGAAGTGGGTGTCCGGCAGGTGCTGGCCCCAGACGAAATTGGCGGTGACTTCTATTTTGCTGAATTGTCGGTTGACCGCCATCATTTTGTCAAAAGCGGCCTGAATTTTTTCCACGGTCAACGGTTTTTGCAGCATGGCCAGGGTGGCCGTGTCCCCGGTTTCCAGGCCGATATTGATATAAGTTTCGTACGGAAGACGGTTGACGGCTTCAAACAGTTCGTTGTCCGCCTTGAGCAGGGAATCCACGCTGCCGAATAAAAAAAGCCGGGGGGTTTTGATGCGGGAGCCGGCGATATCAAAAATCTCAAAGGCCTGCCGGGCGGTCCAGTCGATCAGGTCGGCGCCGGCGAAAAGGGCGTCGTGCTCCCCCAGGAAAACCGAATTATAATTAATGATATCCGGTCCGTAAAAATGTTTTAATTGGCGCATTTGCTCTATGATCTGGTCTTTGGTTCTAACCCGGTATCCCTTGCGGGTCTTTACCCGGCAGAACCCGCAGTGGTAAAGGCAGCCGTCGGCGATATTAACTGGAATCACATCATATTCCACGTGCCGGGCATCCGGCGGCAGCACCGTGACGAGTCCTCCGATGATCTCATGAAATTTTTCGGCCCGGTCGGCAAGGCGCATCGGTGTCATTTGCCGGATGCGATCCACAAAGCGGGCGGCGATATCCGGAAGGGCGGACGCATGGATGCCGGTCAGTTTTTCCCGCAGGCGCTCGTAGGCCGAAAATGCTTTTTTGACGGCGTCTCCCTTGAACTGGTCAATACCGTAAACCGCGTTGGTGGGGTAGGGAAGGCACGGCACATAATATTCACCCGTGAAATCATAAGCCCCGGTATAACCGCCGGCGGAAAAATAGACCCAGTCGTTACCCGGGGTTCGCTTAAGCCATTCGGCCGCATCCAGCCATCCTTCCCCTCTGCCGTGTATGGTTTTGATCTCACCGTTTAGGTTAAACTGGAAGGTGTAGTTCCGGTTCCGTATTTCACCGTAGGCGCCGTACCGGAGGGGATAGCTGATTTTCGTGTAGGCGTCGGCCCCTTTTTTTTGGGGAATAATAATGAGGTCATCGATCACCATCGGATCCGTCATGGCTGTCCGTCCTTTTGAGCAGTCGGACAGGATCGACAGGATAAAACCCGAGCGCCTGAAGCGTTTTGATATACCGACGCCGGGATGCGGACGATATCTCCGGCCTGATACGCACCCGGCCGGCTGAGATAGATGTTCACGTTTTCAACGGCGGAAACAGCTGGAATTGAAAATCCGTCTGATGTGGTGATGCCGTTAACGCGAGCGACCAGGGCCGGGCCGGTTCGGGGCAGGATTTCGACGATATCGCCCGCAGCCAGACGATTTCTGATATGGATTCGGATTCGGTCGGCGTCAATGACGTCACGGATTGTACCGATAAACCGGGGCGGTGTATGCGGCGTTTCATTAGTGGGATTGGTTTCGGCCGGGGCATGATCCTTGAAATAAAAACCGGTGCCGCATCCCCGTTGATCCAGGGCGGCAAGTTCCGTGCGCCAGTAATCGCGAATGTTGTATTCTTCCGGGGTTTCCAGCCATGCGTCGATGGCTTCCCGATAAACCTTCACTGCGGCGGCCAGGTAAACCATGCCCTTGAGTCGGCCTTCTATTTTTAAAGAGGTGATGCCGGCATTGATCATATCCGGGACATAATCGATCATACACAGGTCTTTTGCGTTAAACACATAGGTGCCGCGCTCATCTTCGGCAACGGGCATGTAGCGACCGGGCCGAAGTTCTTCCATCAGGAAATAACGCCACCGGCAGGATTGGGCGCAATAGCCCCGGTTGGCGTCTCGTCCGGTCAAGGCGCTGCTAAGCAGGCAGCGACCGGAATAGGCTACGCACATGGCGCCATGCACAAAGGCCTCTATTTCAACAGATACGGCGTCAGAGATTTCCCGGATTTCAGAAAGGGTCAGTTCCCGGCCTGCGTTAATGCGCCGGACGCCCTGGGATTGCCAGAAAAGGGCGGCTTGTCGGCTGGTGGTATTGGCCTGGGTGCTTACATGAATGGGAATATGACCGATAATGCGGCGTGCCATCGCGAGGATGCCGGGATCCGCGATGATGATTGCATCCGCTCCGATTGCGCCGATGGCGCCGAGATATTGGCGTATCGCATCTTCTTCGTGGTTGCGGGGATAAATATTGCAGGCCACGTAAGCTTTAACCCCGTGCGCATGGGCAAAATGGACGGCATCGGCCAAGGCGTCCATATCAAAATTACCGGAATAACTCCGCAGGCTGAACTGTCTTCCGGCCAGATAAACCGCGTCTGCTCCATAATGAACGGCGGTTTCCAGTTTTTCACGGTTGCCCGCCGGCGCCAGTAACTCTATTGTCGGTTTTACGTTCATCGGGCAAGTCAACCCGTCGTCTCTGATGTGAAAGGTGAAGTCGGACTGGAGATACGTAAAAAATTGAAAAAACCTTAAGCCGGTTCTTTTGAAAAATCAAGAAAACAGCCGCGACCGGGGGGGGAGGGAGGCAAAACAGAGCCGTGTGGTGTGTCGTCAGTAAGCGTTCGTCGGTAATAAACAAGGAGGGTCGACATTCAACGGTGACGATGAATGCCGACCCCGGATATATGTAAAGACGGTTCGGGTTCCCCCGTCGTCGGTGCTATGTCCAATTCTTTTTCAGGCTGTTACGGCTCGATTATCCCAGCGATGATTGATGTTCAGCCCGTAAGACCTCTGAATTGAACGGTCAGATGAACATTGACGTTCAGACCACCCTGGGCGGAAAGTTCCCTGACAAGCGTTGCCAGCAGGCTGGCCAGGTTGGCATCAGCCATGACCACATTGTCGGATTTAGCCGCTGTTCGCGGAGGACGGCCGGGACCTCTACCAATGGTGGGGGTTTTTGCGGCCCGGACGTATTTTTTCAGTGTTGGTACTTTTTTCAGGGCGTCATCCAGGGTAAAGCGACCCTGCCCCGTTTTTCGGGTCAGATCATAAATTTCCTCAGGAGCCAGGGCGAGAATTTCTTTAACCAGACTGTATTCAAACCCCCGGTCTGTTTTTTTCTTTTTGACAAAATATCCCAGGTCACATTTTTCACTGTTGCTCAGTTTAGCGATAATGCTGGCTACGTCCTGGATTTTGATTTCCTTGCCCGATGCTTCCGAGACCATGCGGGTGATATCGGGCGACCGCTGGGGTTGGCCGCTAAGCAAGGTGTCGATAATATACTCGCTGTTGGTTTTTTTGTCTCTGGCCATGTCAACCTCATAATAGTTTTTGAAAGTTAGTGATTCATATCGTGCGATTTAAAATGGAACTCGTAAATATTTCGCACATAGCATCTTTAGATCATTTTAATGCTTGATTCTAATATTTAGCACTTTAATTCATTTTGTCAAGCAGTTATTTATTTTTGTCAGATTTTCCCGACAAAAAATTTAAAAACGTCCTTACAGTAAAAGCAATCCTTTTGTTGGTCCGAGGGGAAAATAGATGAGTTGAAATGATAGTTAGTTTACAAAAACTCATAATTCCGGAGCAGACCCTTATCTTTGGCCTCATGCATCGATTTTTAGAGCTCCGGCCAAAGACATTGCGAAAAACGAACGATCGTTCTTTTTTTTATTGACACCCCCCTGCAAACCGGGTTAACTCCAACTGGAAAATTAAAATAATCAATATAGCGGATAACGGATGACCGAAGGATCCGTTATCCAACCCATCCGAAGGTATTTTAAGCGAAAATCATGTTGAGGCCGCCCATGCAGCTAGTGAAAAAATTCATCCAGATTGCCGACAATCCATACGCATACGCGGAAAAGATCAAAAATGACGGGCGAGGTCCCGTTATCGGCTATTTCTGTTCGTATGCACCGGAGGAAATCATCTGCGCCGCCGGAGCGGTCCCGTTTCGCCTGTTCGGGACCCGGGGCGATATTAGTCTCGCCGACGGTCATCTCCAGAGCTATTGCTGTTCACTGGCCCGAGGCGGGCTTGAGGACGCCTTAAACGGCAGCCTGTCGTTTCTCGACGGCACCGTATTCCCGCACACCTGCGATTCCATCCAGCGGCTTTCCGACATCTGGCGATTAAACGCCGGTTTTTCCTTTCACGCCGATATTGTCCTTCCGGTGAAACTGGATGCGTCCAGCGCCCGGACTTACATGGAAGCGGTTCTGCGCGATTTTCGGGATGAACTGGCAAGCGCCCTCAACACGCCTATCACGGATGATGACCTGGCCGGAGCCGTTGCCGTCGTCAATCAGATCCGGAAGCATCTGGGGGAGCTTTACACGGCCCGGAGCCGCGCGCCCGGCCTGATTTCCGCCGGGGATCTCTATAAGGTGACCAAAGCCGCCATGGTCATGGAGCGGAAGGAAGCGGCAGAGGAACTGACCGCTCTGACCGCAGCCCTGTTGCCCGGCGAAAAGCCATCCGCCGGCGATCGCCGCAAGCGCATCATTCTTTCCGGCGGCATCTGCAATCATCCGGACATTTATTCATTAATGGAGGCCGCAGGCGCCGAGGTGGTCTGGGATGATTTGTGCACCGGCACCCGGTACGTTGAAGGCATGATCAACGAGACCGGTGATCCCATTTCCGCCATTACCGAGCGTTATATGGAGCGTATGGTCTGCCCGGCCAAGCATTCCGACAACACGGCCCGGGGCCGGAACCTGGTGGAACTGGTCCGGGATCACAATGCCGACGGGGTGGTTTTTCTGTTTTTGAAATTCTGCGATCCCCATGCCTTTGATTATCCGTACCTCAAGCATTTTCTGGATGAAGCGGGAATTCCGAACATGGTGCTGGAGATGGAAGAGCGCCTGCCGCCCGAGGGGCAGATGGGAACGCGGATCGAATCCTTTGTGGAAATGATATAGTGATTTGGTAAAAGACGGAGGCATCATGAACGAGCAGAATATCGCGGATCTGGAAAAGGAAAAGCGCAAAATAAAATCCGTGGCCAGAATGAAGGAGATCATGACCACGTATTATATCGAGGCTAAGACAGCCGCCGAGGCCGGCAAGAAAGTCGCCTGGATCACCTCGGGCGGGCCGGTGGAGTTTCTCATTGCCATGGATGTGATCCCGGTGTATCCGGAAAATCACGGGGCCATGATCGGGGCTTCCAAGATGGGGGTGGACCTGTGCGAAAAGGCCGAAGAAATGGGCTATTCCCGGGACCTGTGTTCCTATGCCCGGGCCGATATCGCCGCGGCCCCTATTAACGGCGGCCCCATCGGCGGTCTGCCCCGGCCCGATTTTCTGGTCTGCTGCAACAATATCTGCGGCACAGTGCTGAAATGGTATGAGGTGGCGGCGCGCTATTACGACGTCCCCCTGTTTATTCTGGATACGCCCTTTATCCACAAGGAATTTTCGCCCGCGGCCAAAAAATACGTGATCGATCAGACCTATGAATATATCGCTTTCCTGGAAGCACAGACCGGCAAAAAAATGGATTACGACAAGATGAACGAGGTTGCCGGGCTGGCCGTGGAAGGTCTGCGGCTCTGGCAGGCGGTGCTGGATACTGCGGCCCACAAGCCCGCTCCCATGACCGCTTTTGACGCGTTTTTCCACCTGGCGCTTATCGTGACCCTGCGGGGCACCCAGACCACCGTGGATTATTACCGCCAATTGCTGGCGGAAATGGAGCAGCGCATCAAAGACGGCATCGCCATGGTGCCCAACGAGAAATACCGCCTTCTCTGGGACAACCTGCCGGTCTGGTACCGCACCAAGTGGCTGTCGGAAAAATTCGCCTCCCACGACGCCTGCCTGGTGGGCGACACCTACACGTCGGCCTGGAGCGGGGTCATGGATTTGATCGACCCGAACAATTTCATCGAGTCCGGGGCCGTGGCCTATTCCAGCGTCTACATCAACGTGTCGCTGGACAAGATGTTTAACACCCTGGCGGCCCTGATTAAAAAATACGACGTGGATGGCCTGGTCATGCATTCCAACCGAAGCTGCAAACCGTATTCCTTCGGCCAGTATGATCTGCAGAAAATGGTTATGGAAAGACTCGGCATTCCCACCCTGATGATCGAAGCCGACATGGTGGATGCCCGAAGTTTTTCGGAAAGCCAGATTGAAACCCGCATTGATGCGTTCATGGAAAAACTGAAATCCTGATAAGGAAAAAATAGATGATTACCGCCGGGATCGATATCGGCTCCATCACCGCCAAGGCCGCCGTGTTAAACGACGACAAAATCCTCGGAACCCGGGTCCTGTTCACGGGATATAACGCGAAACAGGCCGGCCGCACGGTACTCGACGAGATGATTGCCGACATTGACATGTCAATGGACGCCATTGACGCTGTGGTGTCAACGGGTTACGGCAGAAACAGCGTGGATTTCGCCGACAAAGCCATTACAGAGATCTCCTGCCACGGCGCGGGCGCTCACTTCATCGATCCGGAAATCCGGTTCATCGTGGATGTGGGGGGTCAGGACAGCAAGGTGATCCGCATCGACGAGACGGGCCGTGTTCTTGATTTTGCCATGAACGACAAGTGCGCGGCCGGCACCGGACGGTTCCTGGAGGTCATGGCCCGGGCACTGGAAGTGGATCTTGACGCCTTCGGGCCGCTCAGCCTCCAGGCGGATAAGCCGTCGAAAATCAGCAGCATCTGCACGGTGTTTGCCGAATCCGAGGTGATCTCGCTGATTGCCAAGGGCGAGACCCGGGAAAACATCATCGCCGGCATCCATGATGCGGCCGCCTCGCGGATTTCCGCCATGGCCCGGCGCGTTGGTATCGTGGAGCCCGTGATGATGACCGGTGGTGTGGCCAAGAACATCGGCGCGGTCCGTGCCCTGGAAACCCGTCTGGAAACCCACGTCCGGGTGTCGTCGTATGCCCAGGTCAACGGCGCCATCGGCGCGGCCATCCTGGCCCGGAAATTGTAAAACCATGATTTATTATTGGCCGATTTGTTCCCTATCGGTCCATTAAAATACATTTCTGTTTCCCGAGGGAGGAAAACGTGGCTGCCATCAAATTCGATCCGGAGGTCTGCGCCCGCTGCCAAACCGTCGACTGCCTCATGCAATGCCAATACCTGTTTTTTAAAGACGTGGAAGAGGCCAAGGGCGAAAAGTTCAAGATCAACAGCGGCCAAGACAGCCGGGTCCTGCATGAATGCCTCACCTGTTATGCCTGCCAGGAATACTGTCCGTCCGGCAACAATCCCTTTTACCTGCTGGTGGAACGTCAGGAGGAGCTGGGCATCCTGCCGGCCCCGCGGCCGATCATCGCCGAACAGCTTAAAATGATGGGATTCAAGGGCCGCCTGACCAAGGCGGAAGTGGGTCGGCCGGTGGTGGACATGTGCGCCTTTCCCATGCTGACCGGCTGCATCCGGGGAAGTTTGTTTGAAGGAGCTTCGGTGATTTCAGGAAACGATCTGTTCTGCAATATCATGTGGCTTCATTTTGCCAAAAATTCCGCCATCCGGGACCGGGTGCCACGGGTCATCGACAATCTCATGCACTTTTATCTCCGTGATTCGGGCATTGACCAACTGATTTGTTTTCACGATGAATGTTTCGGCACTTTTACCAGTATCGCCGATGCCTACGACATCACCGTACCGTTTACGCCGGTTCATCTGTTTGATTACATTGACCGGCGCCTGGACGACCTTTCCGGCCAAATTAAGCCCATCAACGCGAAAATCGCCTATCAGCGGCCCTGTTCCAATCGGCTCTGCCCGGAAACCGACGCGGTTTTAGACCGGATTTTCGAAAAAATCGGGGCCGACCGGGCACCCCGGAAATACGACCGGCAGAACGCGCTTTGTTGCGGGGGCGTGCCCCGGGCCCAGCAGAAAGATGAGCTGGCCGACGACCTGGTGGAGAAAAATATCGAGGATATGGTGGCCGTAGGCGCGCAATATTGTGTGTTCAACTGCCCGTTCTGCATGGCGACGTTGGGACAGGAAGTTGCCGAGCGCGGGATCATGCCCATTCTGGTAAGCGACCTGGTCCAGGTCGCCCTGGGGGAGTAGCCGTATGGAAGAGCTGATCAAAAAACTGTCGGCCGTGGTGGGAAAGCGGTTTGTTTCCAACCGGCCCGAAGAGCGCTTTATGTATTCCATGGACCCGGGCACCATGCCGCCCGCAGAGCCGGACGCGGTGGTCCTGCCCGGGACTACCGAAGAAGTGGCGCAAATCATGCGGCTGGCCAATGAGCACCGGGTCCCGGTGGTGCCCATGGGCGGCGGGCTGGTGCTTTCCGGGCTGACCCGGGCCTTAAAGGGCGGGATTATCCTGGATATGAAACGGATGAACCGCATTATCACCGTGAATCCCAAGAGCCGGTTTGCCGTGGTGGAAGGCGGCGCGTCCCAGGGCATGCTTCAGGCCTATCTGAAAAAACATCACCCGGAACTCAAGCACTCCATGCCCGATGCCCCGCCCATTGCCACCATGGCCGGCAACATCTGCATCCATGGCTCCGGGCATTTGTCCGTGCTGGGCGGATTCCATTCGGACATGCTCACGGGAATGGAAGTGGTTCTGCCCACCGGCGATATTGTCCGGACCGGTTCGTGCGGGGTATCCCCGGACTGGTTTGCCCGGGCGCCCCTGCCGGATCTGTCCGGCCTGTTTCTGGGATGGTCGGGCACCACCGGCGTGGTGACCAGACTGGGGATCCGGCTTTTTCCCCGGTATGCCCACAACGACATGCTGATTCTGGTGTGTGAAAATGCCGACGACATGCCCGATATCATTTCCCGGCTCACCGGCGTCCAGGTGGCCGAGGACATGACCCCCTGGATGACCCCCAAGCCGGACTGGGCCCGGGGATTTCTGCATATCAATATCGCCTTCGGAGCCCACAGCAAAAAAGAGTTGATCTTCAAGCGAAATTTGCTCCAGGCCTCGGTGCGCACCTATATTGATGCCAAAAGCGCGGGGTTTCTGCCCCTGCCTCCCCCCCAGAAAGGGCGGTTTCTGGAAGTGCCGTCTGCGGATCTGGTACGGTTCGCGGACTTGCGAAAAGGTGGCGGGTTTGAATACGTGGGAGCCATTATGGCCATCGAGCATTTTGCCGAAGCCTACCGGGCCGGTCTGGAAATTGCCGAGAAATACCGGGTAAGTCATTCCATGGGCGCCCGGATTATCGGGGCCGGGCATTGCATGATGTTTTTTTACGCCTATGCCTTCAACCGGGCCGATCCCGAGGACGTGACCCGGGCCCAGGACGCCCTGCACGCCACCAACACCGCGGCTCTGGCCATGGGCGGCATTCCCTGGAAGGCCGAACTGCCGGCCCAGCAGCAGATCATCGAAAAAATGGATCAAAATACCTATGCCCTGATGAACCGCATCCGCGACGTTCTAGACCCGAATCACATCATGAATCCGGGAAACTGGGAGTAAATCAATGAAACACGAAGAGATCCTGCACCGGTGCTTCCGCTGCGGATACTGCAAACTGCCGGCCAACTATGTGGATATCAATTGCCCGTCCTATCTGGCGTTCCGGTTTGAAACCTATGCGCCCGGCGGCCGCATGTGGCTGTTGCGGGGCTGGCTGGACGGCCGCCTGGCCCCGTCTGACGGTCTGGCCGATATCCTGTTTTCCTGCGCGGCCTGCGGCAACTGCACCACCCATTGCGCGTTTCCGGAATTTAAGGATCTGCTCCTGGAAGCCTTTACCGCGGGCCGGGAAAAACTCCTCGATGCCGGCCGGGTTCCGCCAAAGGTCAGAGATTACCTGACCCGGCTGCAAAACCACGGCAACCCCTGGGGCATGGCCGCTGGAAAACGGGGTCAATGGGCCCACGGATTGGATCTTCCGACGTATGCGGGCCAGGAATACCTGTTTCTTGCCGATGACGTGGGATCCTATGATCCCCGGGGCCAAAAGATCGCCCGAAGCGTGGCCGGGCTTCTGCGGACTGCCGGCGTGGAGTTCGGAGTCCTGGCCGACGGCCTGGTCTCCGACGGCAATGACGTGCGGATCATGGGAGAAATCCCGCTGTTTGAGGAACTGGCCCGACGCAATATCGACGCGCTGGACCGGGCCGGAGTGAAAAAAATCCTCACCTTGTCGCCCCACGCGTTTCATACCCTTAAAAATGACTATCCGGGCTTGGACGGCCGGTATGAAGTATTTCACTACACCCAGCCCCTGGCCTTTGCCGCGGGCCGTCTGCAATTTGCGCCTGATGTGCCGCCGGTGCGGGTCGCCTTCCATGACCCCTGCTACCTGGGCCGCCACAACGGAGATTACGAATCGCCCCGCATGATCCTGCGGACCATAGCCGGCGTTCGGCTGGTGGAAATGGACCGGAGTCGGAAAAACGCCCTCTGCTGCGGCGGCGGGGGCGGGAATTTCTTTACGGACATGCTCTCAGGCGGCGATGACGCGCCGGCAATGGTCCGGGTGCGCGAAGCCGTGGATGCCGGGGCCCATGTTCTGGCAACAGCCTGCCCGCTGTGTACCGTGATGTTCGAAGATGCGGCAAAAAGCACAGGCCTGGAAGATGCGCTGGAAGTCATGGAAATATCGGAGCTGGTCAACGCACGGTTGATCCACGCCTGATACGGCTCTTTCGTCCGGTGCATGCTCCGGCGTTACGCTCCGAGTTTTCATTATCGGCGTTGCCGGATCAGTCCTTCCTGAGAAGTCGAGGCCACCAGTCGGCCGTCTTTTGTGAAAATGCGCCCGTGGTTCAGTCCTCTTGCCCTGGAGGCGTTGGGGCTGTGGATCGCGTACAGCAGCCAATCGTCCATTCGGAAATCCCGGTGAAACCACATGGCATGATCCAGGCTGGCCACCTGCATGTCCGCATCCCAAAAGGTTTTGCCGTGAGGATACAAGGCCGTGCCCACCAGTCCGAAATCCGACGCATAGGCCAGCATATATTGATGGATGGACAGATCGTCGGGCATGGGCGCGATGGTTTTGAACCAGACATATCGATTGGGCTCCATTTTTTTGGGGGCAAACGGGTTGTTTGGATTGATCGGCCGGATTTCAATGGGCTTGTCGCAGAGAATCCGGTTGCGGATGGCGGCCGGAATTTTATCGGCCACCCGGCGGGCCATTTCGATTTCCGAAAGAAAATTTTCCGGACCCGGGACATGGGGCATGGTTCCCTGGTGCTCGAACCCTTCTTCGGCCACATGGAAGGACGCGGACATGGAAAAAATGGCCCGGCCTTTCTGGATGGCCACCACCCGGCGCGTGGTGAAGCTTTTGCCGTCCCGGATGCAGTCCACTTCATAGACAATGGGCAGAGTCGGATTACCGGGTCTGAGGAAATAGGCGTGCAGGCTGTGGGTGCCGCGGTCGGCGGGTGCGGTTTGGGATGCGGCGGACAGGGCCTGGCCCAGCACCTGACCTCCGAAGATATTGCCGAATCCAAGGTCCTGGCTGTTTCCCTGGAAGGTATTTTCATCGATTTTCTCCAGCTTGAGCAGGGCCAGCAGCTCGTCCAGCACGTTGCCGGGGGATGCGCACGTTTCCATAATCGATCCTTTAGAAAAAATAACCGCGTTTTCGCAAAACAAAATAATTGATATGAACTTTTTTAGCCTTAACCCCCGCTGTCTATGCGGCACATCAGATCCAGATAAATTTCCGCCGCAGACACCACCTGCTCAATGGCTACGCATTCATCCCGGGCATGGGCCATTTCCAGTTGCCCCGGCCCGAGGATAATCGGTTTGACGCCGGCCTGCCAGAGCTGGTTGGCATCTGAATGACTCGGAAAGGCGTTGCTTTGCCACGGGCGTCGGCGGCGGGCAAATACCGCTTTCAAGGCATCGACTAAAAATCCCTTTTCCGGGATCTGATAGCCGGCGTCAATGGTGATGGTGCGGAAGCTCATCTGAATATCAGGTGAATCCGGGCGACGGGCCATGCAGATTTCCTCGAGTTCGCCGATAATTTCACCGATGGGCGCGGCCGGCGGAAGGTGAATGTCGATCCAGGCTTCGCAACGCTCCGGAACGGCAAAACCGGACCGGGAGCTGAACAGATCATGGATATTGTAGGCCAGCTCGGGTTTTTTTGCCATGAATCGGGAAAGCTCCAGCATGGTTCGCAGCAGGTTTTCCACGGTATGCCGGGTCGGATCCGCAAGGGAGGCATGAGTGCGGACACCTTCGGCGGCAATCTGGATTTCCACATATCCGAAATGACCCAGGCACGGGATCAGGTGGGTAGGTTCGCCCACCACGGCCCAGGGGAAATGATAGGTTTTCATGAGCTGGGCCGCGCCGTCGCCGGTTTCCTCTTCACCCACCACCAGGCAAAGAGCCGCCGGCGGCAGGGTGTCTTTGGCGCGCGTGAAGGCCAGAAACGCCTCCACCATGGCCGCGCACCCGCCTTTCATATCCGCGGTACCGAGCCCTGATGCCAGGTTGTCGTGTTCGACGAACCCGAATGTTTCCAGATCATAGGCTTCCACCGTGTCCAGATGCCCGATGAAGGCCACCAGAGGTTCCCTGTCATCGGGCCGGACAATGATATTGTAGCGGTTGCTGTCCACCGGCTGCCGGATCGCGGACAGGCCGTTTCGCCGCAGGAAGTTTTTGAGATATTCCAGAATCGCTTCTTCTTTGCCGGACGGGCTGTAAATATCGATCATCCGCTGGAAGAGCTGTTTGAGTCGTTGGGGCTGAATCTGAATATCGCCTGCCTGCATGTTGATCTGGAGTTATTTTCCGGGTTTGATTTTGCGGGAACGGGATTTTCGCTGGTTGTCCAGGTTTAAGGTCATATAGACCTGCTCATGAGGCTGGTTGAATCCTCGTTTTTTAAAAAAGCGCAGCGCCGCCATATCTTTTGCTGATGTATCCACCATGAGCATGCGGACGCCTTCGGCCATCATCAAATCACGGAAGCGCAGGAAAAGCTTTTCACCGACTCCCTGGTTCTGGAAAGCCGGATCCACTCCCAGCCAGATCAGGTAGCCGTATTTCCAGGCGGAACGGCTCTTGATGATCATGTTGCCCAAAGCGAAACCGATGATCCGATCCTGATATTCCGCCACCAGACAGAATTCTGGATCTTCGTTGAAAAATCCCGTGACTTCGTATTCATCCCATGTCCGGTACATGGTGGGGAATGTATCCGAGTCGAACAGGGCTTCTCCCAGATGAAAAACCGGGGACAGGTCGTCGATTTCCATTTCCCGGACTTTTATGTCCGGCTTTTTGGTGCGGATTGGGGGTTTTTCGGTAGTGTAGATTTTTTGTGGGCTCATTTTTTATGCGCAGATCATTACGTCCAGATTATGATGAAGCCGAAAAATGACTGCTTCGGTGCGATCTGGTTATAACCGGTTAAAGAGTTTTTTGGGGAACGCATTATTTTTATGTTTATCTTCTGTATCGGTTTGCCGATATAAAATCAATCAAACTTTAAGGGCTTTTAACCGATCTGTCTTATCTGAATTTCGAGTTCATGGGTTATGGACCATATCGCGGAGCGGCAGAGATGTTGACCGGTGATCATCTGTTTTGACCCGGATTAATAAAACCGCTCCGATGAAAAACAGCACCAGAATGCTCAGTACGCCCCAGCGGGAATGGCCGGTGAGCATGCCCACGAATCCCATGAGAAACGGACCGATGATGGCGGCGAATTTTCCGAACATATTATAAAATCCAAAAAATTCCGCGCTGCATTCCGGCGGGATCAGACGGGCGAAAAAACTGCGACTGATGGCCTGGATGCCCCCCATGGACGATCCCACCAGAAAGGCGATCAGCCAGAACACCGATACCCGGGCCTGGTGATCGGCGATAACGGGCAACCAGAACGCCAACAGCGTAATCACGCCATAGACGATAATGCCGGCCAACAGCATGGTCTTGGGTGAGAAATGAACGGCAAGCCTTCCATACACCAGCGCGCAGGGAAACGCGATGATCTGAATAAACAAAATCACGCCGATGAGCTGGGTGATGCCGAATCCCAGATCCCTGCCATAGGCCGCGGCCATAACGATGATGGTGTCAACGCCGTCGATGTAGAAAAAATAGGCAATGAGAAATAAAAAGGCCGGTTTGTGCCCTCGGATGTTGGTAAACGTTTTCCACAGACGTTTAAATCCGGCGGATACGGGATAAGAAACCGCTGGTATGAAATACCGCTGCCGGACATTTAAAATGAGGGGTATGGCAAAAATAAACCACCAGACCGCTACCATGACAAAGCCGATCCGCGTAGCGTCTGCGGGCAACCCGTCGGACGCATCTGTTGTCGCGGACATAATCAGTCCGATAACCATCAGAAACGGGGCGACGCCGCCAATATATCCCCATGCATAACCGTGGGCGGAGATACGGTCCATGCGCTCCGGACGCGCGACATCCACGATAAAAGCATCGTAAAACAGGTTGGCTCCGGCCCATCCTACCCGGGCCATCACGTAAAATAGAAGACAGGTCAGCCAGGCGCCGGCACCGATAAAAGGAAGCAACAGGTTAAAGCAAATACCGACGGTCAGAAACAGGATAAAAAAGCGGATTTTCTGCCCCTGATAATCGGCAAAGACTCCAAGCAGCGGGGCCAGCAAGGCCAGGATCAGAGCCGCTCCCGAATTGGCAAAGCCCCAATAGGCCGTTGACAGCGTCTCCGGCATGTCAAATGCAGCAACTTCCTTGAAAAAAATCGGCATGAGCGTGGTCATGATGACCAGCACAAAAGCCGAGTTGCCCACATCATATAGAATCCAGCTGATTTCCTGTTTCGTAAAACCGGCTCGGGGTATTTTGGGCGTCGCATCCATCGCCATGGCGTTCCTTTGGTTCGGGATCTGTTGGGATGATTTTCTTACCTATAGTGTCAAGGCAGCCGAATAAAAGCAGGCTTTTGTTGATGGTTTCCGGCGGCGTTTTGGTGAATACATGGCATGGGTTGGCGGTGATGTCAATTTGAAACCTTCGTGCTTTTCTGATTAGTGGTTTTGCATAATTTTTCGTTTTTTAACTTGACTTCACCAACGCTCAGGAGTAGGTCATAGTTTTTAATAAAGGCCAGTTTAAGATCAAAGATTTATCTGCCTGTTTATATTATGATTGTTTGATCGAAAATCGAGCAGGCATCTAAAGGCGCGGTTCTCACCTTCGGCAGTCATGGGAATGTGCCACCAAAGAGGGTTTCTCGGCAGGGCTGAAGCATAATACCAAGAGGCCGGTTTGTCCGACAAACGGAAACGTTTTTTCAGCTACGGGAAAAACAGGGCATGGGCGGAAAACGCGGCCCTGGTGATGCAGATCGGCCTGACCATGGTCGGATCCATCATGTTTTGTTTTTTCGTAGGGCTTTACCTGGACCGGTGGCTGGGAACCCGGGGTATTTTTTTGATTCTTTTCATCGTATTCGGAATTGCGGGCGGAGCGGTTACGGTATACCGCCAGATCGGGGATATGTTGAAAGATAAACAGGAAAAGCGGCAGTAACCCATGGAATCCGTTAAACAGTTTCAAAAAAAATACGGAACGACCGCCATGCTTGTCGCCATTGCTCTTGCCTCGGCGCTGATCGTCGCCGGGCAAAAAGAACTGGCCAAAGGATTGATTCTCGGGTCCCTTTTCAGCGTCATCAATTTTGTATTGATGGGCGAATCACTCCAGATGCGGCTCGACAGAACCCGGCGCTCCGGCAAGGTGGTTTCCTTCCTGTTGATTCTGCTGCGGTTTTCTCTGATGTCAATTCCCGTCATTGTGTCCATCCGGTATACACAGTTTCATATGGTTGCAACGGTTGCAGGGCTTTTTATGGTACAGGCGGTCATATTATCGGATGCCGCAATGCAGATGATGCGCTCACGGCAGGCCTAAAAAGGATCGGGAAACAAACCCCATGAATGAAATCGGCAGAATTTATCAGTTGATCCTACCAGTTGGCGGATACACCTTCACCTTCAATCTTGAAGTGATTGTGATGACATGGATCGTCATCGCGCTGCTGCTTCTTTTCGGTTATCTGGCAACCCGGCAGCGTCACATTCTCCCCGGGCCGGTCCAGGTCGCAGGAGAGCTGATCCTATCTCAGTTTTACTCCCTGACCGAAGACGCCCTGGGGGAAAAACTGGCCAAAACGTATGCCCCCCTGATTTGCGCGCTGTTTATGTTTCTGCTGCTCTCCAACTGGATCGGTGTGCTGCCTCATCTGTTCGAGCCCACAACCGACTTAAACACACCCCTGAGCCTGGGCTTGATGGGGTTTGTCCTTGCCCATTACGCCGGGATCCGGTCCAAGGGATTCAAACAGTACATCAAGGCCTACTTTGAGCCGGTTTTTTTCATGATGCCGCTGAATATCATCGGAGAACTGGCCAAGGTTATATCAATTTCTTTTCGTCTGTTCGGCAATATGATGGGCGGCTCCATTATTATCATGGTGGTCTCGTATCTCACGTACAGCGTGTTGCTGCCGCCGTTCCTTTATGCGTTTTTCGGATTTTTCATCGGTTCCATCCAGGCATTCGTGTTTACCATGCTTACAATCGTTTATATCGCGGTACAGGTTGAATAAACATGGAATTTGATCCTCAAACTCTGGTTAAACTGGCCGCTTATGCCGGCGGCGGCATGGCCATTGGTTTTGGCGCCATCGGCGCGGCTCTGGGCGAGGGGTATGCGGCTGCCCAGGCCGATATGGCCATTTCTGAAAACCCTAAACAGGCCAGCGAGATCACGCGAAACATGCTGGTGGGTCAGGCCGTGGCCGAATCTGCGGCGATTTTCGCCCTGGTGGTGGCGATTCTTCTGCTCTTTTTGTCCGTGCCGAATCCGAATCTGGTCAATGCCGCTTCCCTGTTGGGCGCCGGGTTATGCATGGGGCTGGGGGCCCTGGGATCCGGCGTAGGCTCCGGATTGCCGGCCGGCGAAACCTGCCGGGCCATTGCCCGCCAGCCGGCTCTGTCAAACCGTCTGCTCACGGTCATGCTCATCGGATCAGCCGTATGCCAGACGCCGGCCATTTTATCCATGGTAGTGGCGTTGATGTTGATGTTCTTGAATTACCCGGATGCTTCTTCCGTGAAAGCCGCCGCCCTTTTAGGGGCCGGACTGTGCATGGGATTCGGCGGGATTGGTTCCGGCGCCGGTTCCGGATATCCCGCCGGTGAAACCTGCAAGGGGATCGCCCGCCAGCCGGGCGCCCAAAGTCAGCTTACCACCAATATGCTCATCGGCGCCGCGGTGTGCCAGACGCCGGCGATTTTTGCCATGGTGGTGGCCTTGATGCTGATGTTTGTCAATTTCGGTGATGTTCCTTTGAATCCCACCTGGGCCGCATTTATGGGCGCGGCCTTGAGCACGGGGCTGGCCGCCATCGGCTCGGGATACGGCGGCGGCATGGTCGCCGGCGCCAGCTGCGAGGGGATCGCGCGCCAGCCCATGGCCGTCGGCAACGTGACCACCACCATGCTGGTGGGCCAGGCGGTGGCCCAGACACCCTGCATTTTCGGGCTGTTGATCAGCTTTGTACTCATGTTTAAAATGTTTCCCGAAACCGTGCTGTTAAGTCCTTCCATGGCGCTTCTGGGCGCCGGGCTTTGCATGGGGTTTGGCGGTATCGGACCGGGGCTGGGTAACGGGATGACCGCTGAAGGAGCCGTACGCTGGGTGGCGCGCAGCGAGGAGAATACCGGCCTGCTCATGCGCATCATGCTGGTGGGCCAGGCGGTTTCCCAGTCCACCGCCATTTATGCGATGGTGATCAGCTTAGTGCTGATATTTGTTATCTAGCTGAGTTTATATTATTATATAACTTTTAATCTGCGAGGAGGAAAAAATGCCTGTAAGTGGAGCTGAAATGATGATTACCGGAGCGGATTTGGTCAAAGCCGCCGCTTTTCTGGGCGCAGGTATTGCCATGGGGCTGGGCGCCATCGGGCCAGGCGTTGGCGAAGGCATGGTCGGCGCCAAGGCATGTGAAGCCATCGGACGCAATCCAAGGGAAGCAGCCCTGCTTACCCGTACCATGCTGGTGGGGCAGGCCGTATCGGAATCCACGGGGATTTATTCTCTGGTTATCGCGCTGCTGCTGCTTTTTGTGGTGTAAGAAAAGCGTCATTTTCGTTGGATTCCGGAGGTTGTGGGTTCGGCAATATCCGAGTCGCAAACCCTATTTGATGCATTTTATGATGAATGATATGGAAGTCCGGCCATGGAAGTAATTAGTACGGTGGCGTTGATCAGCATCAACGCGACACTGGCGGCACAGCTGATTTCATTTCTGATTTTTCTGTTTATCATCAATCGGCTCATGTTTCGTCCGCTCCAGGATGTCATGGGAGAACGGGAGCGGTGCGTGGAAGACATGCAGCAGGAGATCGTCGCCGCGGAAGCCGATATCAATGATATTCTGACGATCCTGGAAGAAGAAGAGACAAAAGCCAAACAGGAAGCCCTGGCGATTCAGAAAAATCTGGAAAAAGAAGGTATTCAGCAGGCGGAAACGGCGTTAAAGGAGACCACCGCTGAAATCGAACGGTTAAAAGCTGAGACCAGCCAGGCGGTGGAACAGCAGATTCTGGAGGTAAAACAGCACCTGGCCCAGGAGTCTGAAAAATTATCCCGCATCATCATGGAAAAGGCGTTGGATCGGAGTTTGTCCCATGAATAACGTTTGGTTCGGAACACGACACGGCTCCTGGCTTTTATGGAGTGCAATTCTTGTGTTATGTCTGGTTGACCCTGCATGGGCCGGTGAAGCATCATCGCAATGGCGACCCGCTTATGATCTCGTGATGCGCTGGATTAATTTCGGCATCCTGGCTTTTGTGATTGTGCGATACGGTGGTCCGCCTCTGATCAGTTTTCTACGAAATCAAAAAACCGATATTCAGAAAAAAATCGACCAGGTACAGCAGGCCAAGGAGGAGATGACGGCCAAGGTGCGAAAGGCCCAGGCGGCCTTGCAGGAGAGCGCATCGCGCCTCGATGAGATCAAGGCCCGCATTATCGAGATGGGCGAGCATAAAAAACAGGAGATTATTGGCGAATCAAAATCCCAGAGTCGGCTCATGATCGAAAGCGCCCGACACCGCATCGATTATCAAATTCACCAGGCTTCTGAAAAGTTAAGAATGGAATTACTGGACATGGCCATGTCGGCGGCGTTGGAAAAACTACCCGATGAGATCACCGATGAAGATAATCAAAACTTTATAGACAAATACTTGGCTGCTGCCACGACCCTTAAATAACAGCGGGTTTTTATCGTTATACCCATACTGTTGACGGGGAACGAAAAAGGACATGGAGAAGGCAAATCGATTCTTTATGTCCTTGTTTTGTTGGAAGGCTGGGGAAAAATGCCGCTTTTGATTGTCAGGAGCAATCGAATCGGCCGGGCAAAAACATGTTTCTTACTCGGCCGTCAGAATCTGAGGGATGGCTTTTTCCATTTGGATTTGCATGAAATATCCGTTGGCATCCGGCGACAGCAGGCCGAGAAAGCGAAAGTTCCCGTGTTTGTAAACGTCAGCGGCCATCATAATGATGATTCCTTTTTTGGTGTGCAGGGAAACGGCGGTACATTGATCAAATCCTTTCTGCATGACGGTTTTGTTGCAGTAGGAAATGATATTGTTAAATTCGGCGGCAAAACTGGAAAAATCAAGGGGTTCTCCCGCCGTGTCGGCTGCCAGCACCGATCCGTCAGGACTTAAAATGGCCAGCCCTCGATATCCCTTGATGGCCCGCAAGGCTGCCGAGTAGCGTTTCAACGCCGCTTCCAGTCGGGAGGCGGAGGCGGCGCCCGGCGACGGCGGGCTCGACACCGCCGGTGACGCTGGATACGCCGGGGCAGGTTTAGTCTCAGTGGCGGTTGGGGAGGCTGCTGCTATGGTTTTAGTTGTGGATTCGGTGGGGCGGTGTATTTGCTTCCATTTGGCGCCGGCAATTTCGATAAGCTGGGCATTGATCCGTTGGGTATTGCGTTTTTCCGGCAATGGTGTCACGGTTACCATAATCTGGTCCCATGCCGCCATTTGCCTGGCAACGTCTTCACCCGACTGATTATTAAACAGGGCATCGAGAAGCTGGCCGTTTTTAAAATAGAGAAACCCTTTTTTCTGCCTGCCGGAAGTTACTTCCATTCGGAACGTCTTGTCGCACAGACCTGCCAGTGGAAGCATGTGGCCAAGGGTTATTCCTTTTTTTGACAACCCCTCGTCTTTAAGGTTCAGGCCGGTAAAAATCATGGAAGCCAGCGCGCCGAAGGCAAAGGGTTTTTCAAGATAGGAAAGGACCATCCCCCCGCGAGTCGCGTCCGGGAATACGGGAGTAGGATGGCCCGGTTCGATCATGATGATGCATGGCGTGGCGGCGTGATTCCGTGTCAGATAGGCCACCAGATCGACGCCGTCCATATCCGGGAGAAGCATATTGGTGACAATAACCGAAACCCGTGTCTGTTGGAGTGTTTCAATGGCGGTTTTGCCGTTTAACGACGTTAGCAACTCAAAATGATGGAGCTCTTTTAACCCTTTTCGGATTGCGGTCAGATGCTCCCTGTCGCTGTCGACGATCAGAACATTGTCCATGTTGATCTCCCGCCTTAAGGTTGGTCAGGCGTTTAAATGCGCCATTTCATGGGGTGGCAAAAGCTGTGCGGGCCCCTTTGGATGCGAATAGTGTTGCATATTTTTGTATAATTTTTATAAGTATTTTAATATATGATAAAAAATGATTATGTCAATAAATTTTTCTTATAATATCAAGAAATTTGATTAATTTAATTAAAATGCGCCATTTTTTCGTCAAATTATCTGCCGTCTCCGCCATCCTGCTGATTCTTCTCCTTTGGGTTTTCGGGGTTCCGTTTGCGTCATGGGCGCAAACCTTTACCGTGGTCAGTTATAACGTGGAAAATCTGTTTGATCTTAAGACGGATTCTACGGAATATGCCGAATACACGCCGGACGGTCCATATGGGTGGAATCGTCGGATGAAAGATATCAAGCGCGACAATATTGCCCGGGTCATCCGGGACATCGGCGCGGAGATCATAGCCCTCCAGGAAATTGAATCCCGCCTCGCCCTCGACGATCTCCAGCAGCGGCTGGCGCAACTGAATACTTTTTATTCCCACGCCGCCATAGCCGACGGGGAATCCACAGCCGTAAAATGCGCCGTGTTGTCGAAATTTCCCATGGTGTCGATTACGAAAATTCCCGTGGAAGCTCCGGCAACCCGAGCGATCCTGAAAGTTGTTTTCGATATCAGCGGCCGTCGTTTCATCGTTTATGTCAATCACTGGAAGTCCAAGTCGAGCCCGGAAAGTCACCGTATTCCTTCCGCCAGAGCCCTGTCTAAAGACATCGCCAGGCTGGACAAAGATGCGGATTTTATCCTGGTCGGTGATTTCAACTCGGATTATAACGAGTATGAAACATTTGTCGATATCGACCGCTTTAACGACACCGGGGGCATGACGGGTATCAATCATGTACTGGGCACCATAAAGGACGGCCGTCTGGTAGACGAAACCCTTCTGACCCGGCAGACCGGCAATCGATATCTTTATAACCTCTGGCTGGAACTTTCCGAATTCGGACGCTGGTCCGTCAACTTTTTCGGCAGGAAAAACAGTCCGGATGCCATTATTGTTTCAAAAGGGTTGTACGATGATCAGGGAATCGCCTATGTTGATAATTCCTTTGGCCGTTTTGATCCGGATTACCTGCTGGTAAACGGGGCGCCCTACCGGTGGCAGCGCGCCGGTTCCGGCAGAGGAGAACATCTCGGACGCGGGTATTCCGATCACCTGCCCGTTTATGCCAGATTCACCACCCGGCCGTTTCAATGGGCCGAAGTTGATGCCTCCTCTGACATATTGCCCGAGACCGTCGCGATTTCCGATCTCTATGCGGCCGAGCGCTTGGGTCGGGTTGCGTACCGGCTCCAAAAGGCCGCCGTTATCTATAAACATGGGGAAAGCGCCGTGATCAAACAGAAAAACGGACGTTCCCTATATATTTACCGGGCGGCAAAAGCCTTGAAGATCGGAATGGTTTACGTTATGACGATAACGAGCTTGACTCGTTTTCATGGAAACCTTCAGATCACGGCGCTCGATGCCCCCGTTGTTGTGGCCGCTGTCGGTGATAAGGAGCGTGCGTCATACTATCTGGACGGTTCGGATGCGGATCTGTCTGACCCGTCATTGTCAAACGAGGTCATCGGGCAAATGACGGGGGTTTATGCCGAGGGATGGTTTTATTATGGCCCCGGACGGAAGATTCGTGTATATTTTGCCGACCCCGCCTGTAAACCCGACATCGGCGGCCGGGTGAATATTCAGCACGTACGGATCGGCTATTTTGACGGCCCGCAAATCATTATTGAAAAAAAGGGTCAACTGGAAAATTCCAGAAATTCCGAAGCGGTTTTATCAATTGACATCACATTCCAAAATCTGGACGACGCTGACTCTGGCCGTCGTTTGTGGAACGGTTCTGTATGTTCTGATCCGCTTTGATCTTTATCACCAGATCACATCGGTGGTAAACGAGCATACTCCGCCGGGTCTTTTTATTGCATTGATGCTGGTGCTGCCCATGGTCGGGGTGCCCATGAGCCTGTTCCTTTTTCTTTTAGGGCTCAAATTCGGCATGACTCACGGTCTTGTTATTCTGGGAATCATCATGCCGTTACAGATCCTGGTCGCCTATGGCGCGGCCCGGATTTTCAGAACCGCTGTGGAAGCCTATCTGGTGGTCAAAAAAGGCTACTACATCCCTCGTATACCTTCCGATCGTGCCCTTGTTTTCAGTATTTTTTTTCTGGCATTCCCGGGCGTGCCCTATGCGCCCAAGCTCTACATGCTGCCATTGGCCGCTGTCCCCTTTAATTACTGTTTTTGGCTGAACTGGGCCATACAAGGCACCCTGGCGGTTCCATTTGTGATGCTAGGCAAATCGGCGGCAGACATGAGCGCGGTTTTTTTCGGGCTGACGTTGGCCGTTTTCCTGCTGTTGATTCTGGTTTTGCGGTGGGTGCGAAAACGATACAGAAAAGGGGTTGACCCGGCATCATCGACCGATATAATATGAGCATATGCTAAATAATATAACGATGGGGGAAACAATGGCAATGCACAAGATTTCATTTGTTCCGCACGGCAAAGCGGTAGAGGCGGAAGACGGGACTTCGCTCATCCGTGCGGCCATGGATGCCGGGGTGCACATCAATGCCTCCTGCGGCGGGGAAGGTGTGTGCGGAAAATGCCGGGTGTTAATTGATTCCGGAGAGGTTTCCGGCGGAATTTCCGAAAAACTGAGCCGGGAGGACATTGATAAAGGTTACCGGCTGGCCTGTCTTTCGAAAATTACCGGTGATCTGACGGTTCGCGTTCCAGTGGAGTCGGAGGTGGACAAGGCGGCCCTCAACCGCCTGGAAACGCCGCGGAAAACCGCGCGCATCCGAACGGTCAACCTGGAGGACCTGAAGGAAAAAGGTCTTTTCGTCCCGCCCGTTGAAAAGAAATATCTTGAGCTGCCGCCGCCTGAAGTGCAGGATAATATTCCCGATGTCTCCCGGATCGTCCGTTCCCTTCGCAACGATCATGATGAACACCGGCTGGAATTCGACATGTCGGTCATCCGCAAGATTCCCGAAGTGTTGCGTGTAGCTGATTTCAAAGTGACGGTCAATATTGTCCGGCCTGTCCGGGGCGAAGGCAAAAATCGAATTATCAATATTGAGCCGGGAAATACCACGGATCGCAATTATGCCATTGCCGTTGACATCGGCACAACAACGGTTTGGGGGCAGGTCATCAATCTGATTACCGGCGAAGTAATGGCCCAGTACGGAGATTTTAACGCCCAGATCAGTTATGGCGAGGATGTAATCACGCGGATTGTGCATGCAGAAAAACCCGGCGGGCTGGAGCGACTTGCCGAAAAAGTAGTCGAAACCATCAATGGTGTTATCACTAAAATTATCGCAAAATCCGGTGTCAATCTCGATGAAATCTCTACCATCACCCTGGCGGGCAATACCACCATGACCCAACTTTTTCTAAAAGTTAACCCCCGGTATCTTCGTCGCTCTCCGTATGTGCCGGCCGCGGCGCTTTATCCTCCGATACCGGCGTCGGATCTGGGCCTGAACCTGCCGGAGCATGTGCCGGCCCTGGTCTATCCCCAGGTATCGAGTTATGTGGGCGGCGACATTCTCGCCGGGGTCATGGGTTCCGGCATGGCCCATGAAGACGCGTTGACGCTGTATATGGACATCGGAACTAACGCGGAAATCGTCATCGGCAACAAGGACTGGCTGGTGTGCGCTGCGTGTTCGGCAGGGCCGGCATTTGAAGGCGGAGGCATCAAGCTGGGGATGAGGGCCGCCAAAGGCGCCATCGAGGATTTTTCCATTGACCCGATCACCTTTGAGCCCATGAATATTACCATCGGCAATGTCCGGCCCAAGGGGATTTGCGGCAGCGGGCTGATCACCATGGTGGCCACTCTTTTTGAGGTGGGCGTGATTGATAATCGCGGAAAATTCAACCGGGACCTGGGTACATCCCGTATCCGTGAGGTCCAGGGGGTATGGGAATATGTGCTGGCATGGAAAGATGTCAGCGGTATCGATAGAGACGTGGTGCTCACTGAAATCGATATCGACAACCTGATCCGGGCTAAAGGCGCCATGTACAGCGGCGGTATGACCCTGCTCAAGGAAGTCGGATTAGATATTCATGATCTTGACCGGATCATCATGTCAGGCGGTTTCGGCAATCAGGTTGATCTGGAAAAGTGCATGGTCATCGGACTTCTACCTGAAATCGATCCGGACAAGGTCATTTTCATCGGCAATGGATCTTTGCTGGGCGCCCGGATGAGCTCTCTGACCAATCGGATTCGCAGCGATGTCGGTCGGACGTTAAGTCGCATGACCAATTTTGAGCTGTCGGAAACCCCATCGTATATGGATAATTATATCGCAGCACTGTTTCTGCCACACACGGACATCGATCTTTTCCCCAAACTTAAAGCGAGACTGGATGCCCGCCCAGCTCCGTCATCCCTCGTGGAGTAAGGCGCCGTAAGAATAAAAACCGTCCATAATGTATGGGAAAGAAAAAATGTAAAAAAGACACCATGGTGATTGACAAATAATTTTTCTTTATATTAAATAAGTCCCTTTAGATTAATATTGTATTTTATTTTGTAGAAACCGTCTCCGGCGAAAAATCAATGCCGGGGAAAATGGCGACATCGAAGGAGAAACAGGAGGTTCATCAAAAAGCAAAAGGTCAAACAACCGCAAGCGATTCCCATGTGTTAACGGATATATCAACATAGTTGAAAAGATTGTAACCCTGTAACCCTTAATGAGGAGGAGGCAACATTGGGCTTTCAAATCGTAAAAGAAACCTATGCAGGCAACATCAAACCGATCACCCTTGGGAAAGGCAAAAAGGCGGTGACCGTAGGGGGGCAGACCTGTTACCCGTTTTATCTGTTTGAGGGGGACATGCCCAATAAACCCAAAGTCGCCATGGAAATCTGGGACATGGAGCCCACCGGCTGGGCCGAAGCGGTTAAAAAACCGTTTGCGGACGTTCTGACTGACCCGGCAGCCTGGGCCAAGAAATGCGTGAAGGATTTCGGTGCGGACATGATCGTGCTCCAGCTTAAAAGCACCGATCCCAACGACAAGGACGCCAGCCCGGACGACGCGGTAAAAACCATCAAGAAAGTGCTTAAGGCCATTGATGTTCCTCTTCTGGTCTGGGGCACGACCAACGTACAGAAAGACGGGGAGGTCTTGAAAAAGATTTCCGAATCCTTCGAGGGTGAAAATCTGTGCCTGGGTCCCGTGGAAGAAAAAAACCACAAGGGTATCGGGGCCAGCGCCATGGGCTATGGCCATACCGTTATTTCATCATCACCCATTGACGTAAACCTTGCCAAACAGATCAATATCCTGCTCGAAAACCTCGGCGTTCCCCAGGACCGACTGGTTATCGATCCCACCACCGGCGGTCTGGGCTACGGACTCGAATATTCCTATTCGGTCATGGAGCGGCTTCGCATGGCGGCTCTGGCCCAGGGGGACGACAAGCTCCAGCTTCCCCTCATAAACAACCTCGCCAATGAGATCTGGCGCTGCAAAGAAGCCAACCAAACCGTAGACGACGACCCCCTTCTGGGAGATCCCGAACGCCGGGGCATCATGATGGAAGTGGTGGGCGCCGTGAGTTACCTGATGGCCGGCTCCGATATTCTGATCATGCGGCACCCCGAAGCGGTCCGCCTGGTCAAGGCATTTATCGGCTTGATTTCAGATGGCGGCAGCGCAGCAGATGTGGCGCCCATCAAAAAACAGCTTGATGATGTGGATATCGATTTCGTCAAACTGGCTCCGACGCCGGATCTGACCATTGAAGAAGAAAAAGCCAAGAAAGCTCCGGAAAAGAAAACCGAAGCAAAACCGGCGCCGAAAAAGGAGGCCGCTGCCAAGCCGCCACCCAAGGCTGAGCCCAAAACCGAGCCCGCACCCAAGGCTGAACCGATGAAGGCGGAAGCCCCCGCTGAAAAACCAGCGCCTGCCGTTGACACCGAAGCCGAGGCCAGGGCAAAAGCCGACGCCGAGGCCAAAACAAAAGCAGAGGAGGAGGCCAAGGCCAAAGCAGATGCGGAGGCCAAAGCCAAGGCCGACGCCGAAGCCAAAGCCAGGACGGAAGCCGAAGCCAAGGCCAAAGCCGAGGCTGACGCAAGAGCCAAGGCGGAAGCCGAAGAGCAGGCGATACGGGAGAAAAGGGAGCGGGAACGCGAGGAGCTGGCGGCCAGACGCAGCGCGACCCAGGCAGAGGGGCCGGTATCCATGAACCCCGCGGACCAGCAGAAAACCGAACTCGATAAGATCATTGAACGACTCGACAGAATTCACAAGCGGGTCTCATTGTAATTTATAAAATTACGGTCTGGTCAAGATTAAGGTAATGGCTCGCAGCCAGCCGGGTTGTTCGCCGTTGCCCAACAAAATAATATGAGGAGGAACCTCTGATGGCAGAAGAAAAAGTTGAAAAAGCAGAAAAAGTGAAACTAGCGGATCCGATAAAATCGTCCATCGATCCGGCAACCCAACAGATGATTGCCCGGGCACAGGAACTCGGCATTGATACGATCTGGGACCGTGCGGAATCCATGAAGCCCTGTGCCATCGGCATGCAGGGAATCTGCTGTAAAAACTGCGCCATGGGTCCCTGCCGCCTGCCCCTTCCCAAAGGCGGCATTCAAGGCGAGGACACCCGCAAGGGGCTGTGCGGAGCAACTGCCAATACCATTGCGGCCCGTAACTTTATCCGCATGATCGCCGGCGGAGCGGCGGCCCATTCGGATCATGGCCGCAGCGTCGCAGAAGTGTTCCGGGCCGTGGCCCGCAAGGAAAGCCATGACTACCAGATCAAGGATCCCATCAAGCTGCTGGCCGTGGCCGAAGCATTGGGCGTGGCCACCACCGTGGAAGTCGATGGCGAGAAAAAAGACCGCGACATGGATGAAATCGCCCTGGAAACCGCGGAAACCGCGTTTGCGGAATGGGGCAAGCCCGAGGGCGAAGTGCTTTATCTGAAACGCGCGCCCCAGGCATTGTATGAAAAATGGAAAAAAGCCGGGGTCCGGCCCCGAAACATTGACCGGGAGATCGTTGAGATCATGCACCGGACCCATATGGGTGTGGACCAGGATTATAAAAATCTCATCAAGCAGGGCGCCCGGGCGGCTCTGGCTGACGGGTGGGGCGGCTCCATGCTGGCCACCGATCTTCAGGACATTTTGTTCGGTACGCCGTATCCGGTGCAGTCTGAAGCCAACCTGGGCATTATGAAAGAAGATCATGTCAATATTATCGTGCATGGCCATGAGCCGGTTCTGTCGGAGATGATCGTGGCCGCGTCCCAGTCCCAGGAAATGATTGATTACGCCAAATCAAAGGGCGCCAAAGGCATTCAGCTGGGCGGCATCTGCTGCACGGCCAATGAAATTCTCCAGCGCCACGGCGTCCCGCCGGCGGGCACTTTCCTGCAGCAGGAGCTGGCCATCATCACCGGGGCCTGCGATGCCATGGTGGTCGATATTCAGTGCATTTTCCAGAATCTGGCCAATGTGGCCAAATGCTTCCACACCAAACTGATCACCACCCACCCCATCGCCCGGATGGAGCAGAACAACGTGCTTCATATCGAATTTGACGAGCATCATGCCATGGACGACGCCAAGCGGATCGTCAAGATGGCCATCGACAATTTCCAGAACCGCGGCGCCGAAGTCATGATTCCGAAGCAAAAAGCCACCCAGATCGCCGGTTTCGGCGTGGAATCGATTCTTTACCACCTGGGCGGCACCTTCCGCGGCACCTATTACACCCTAAACGACAATATCATCAACGGCCGGATCCGGGGCATTGCCGGTGTTGTCGGCTGCAACAACGCCAGAACCCGTCATAATGAGGGCCATATCGCTGTTGTTAAGGAACTGATTAAAAACGACGTTATTGTTCTGACCACCGGCTGCAACGGCATTGCCTGCGCCATGGAAGGGCTTCTGACCCCCGAAGCGGCAGCGGTTCACTGCGGTCCCGGTCTGGCGGAAGTCTGCGAAACCGTGGGTATCCCGCCGGTGCTGCACCTGGGCTCCTGCGTGGATAACAGCCGGATCCTGCTGGCCGCCACCGAGGTGGTCAAAGCGGGCGGGCTGGGCAATGATATCTCCGATCTGCCGGCCGCCGGCTCCGCGCCGGAATGGATGAGTGAAAAAGCCATCAGCATCGGCCAGTATTTCGTGTCCTCCGGTGTTTATACTGTGTTTGGATATACCTTCCCCACATCCGGCGCGCCGGGATTTGAAAATTATCTGTTCCATGAAATGGAAAAGCTCTACGGCGGCATGTGGGATTTCGAGGCGGATCCCATCAAACACGCCCAGAAGATGATCGCTCATATCGATAACAAACGGAAAGCTCTGGGCATTGACAAGGCCCGAGAGCGGATCCTGATGGATATGGCGGATCGTCAGGCGTTGGAAGCCTAATAATAGCGGATAAAATTTTTACTATATAGGAAATTAAATCCTCAACGAAGGAGGAAGGTATGTCAAAATTAGTTGCATTTGCGGCCATTCAGGGAGGCTATAAAGTAGTGTCAACCGCGGAAGGGGAATATCGCAAAGCCCTGGAAACCTTTAACGCGGATACAAAGGTGGAGTTTCCCAACACCGGGTATTACCTGCCCGTTATTTATTCCCTCACGGGCCTGAAGGTGCAGACCCTGGAAGACCTGAAAAAACCTCTGGAATTTGCGCGCAAACTGCTGCCGCCGCATATCAAGGGAAAGCATCACCTGCCCTATCTGGGGCCTCTGCTGGATGCCGGAATGGCGGCGATTTTCGCCTATGAAGTCATGGAAGCCCTGCGGATTGTCCGGGAACCGGATTTTTACATCTCCCAGGAAGATCCGGATATCGAGGCCGGTAAAATCTGGGTGGGTCCGGCGGACGACATTATCCTGCGGAAGCGCGGGGTGGAGTTTGTGGACGGTTCCGCACCCGGTTTTGCGGCCATTGTGGGCGCGGCTCCGAATCCGGAAATCGCCAAGATGATCGTGGAAGACTATCAGAGACGGAATCTCTATATTTTCTGCGCGGCCCGTCACAACGGCACGTCGGTCATCGAGCAGCTTTTGGAAGCCGGGGTTCAGATCGGCTGGAACACCCGTATCGTTCCCTTTGGTCCGGACATTTCTTCGGCGGTATTTGCGCTAGGCTTTGCCAACCGGGCGGCCATGGCTTTCGGCGGGGTTCAGCCCGGCGACTATAAGAAAATCCTGCATTACAACAAGGACCGTGTTTTCGCATTTGTCAACGCCCTGGGCGATATCGGCACCGAATGGGGAGTGGCCGCGGCCGGCTGCGTCAACTGGGGTTTTCCGACCCTGGCGGACACGGATATTCCCGAAATCCTGCCCACCGGTATCTGTACTTACGAACACGTGGTGGCCAATGTGGCCCATGATGAAATGGTTCAGCGGTCCGTTGAAGTCCGGGGCCTCAAGGTTACGGTTTCCGAGATTGATATTCCGCTTTCCTTCGGTCCCGCCTATGAAGGCGAGCGCGTCCGCGGAGCGGATCTGTTCTGCCAGATGGGCGGCGGCAAGACCCAGTGCACCGAGCTGGTGAAGATGGCCGACATGAAGGAAATCGAGGATGGCCATGTGGAAGTCATCGGCAAGGATGTCTCTGATCTGAAAGAAGGCGATACTCTTCCTCTGGGCATTTATGTGCAGATCGCCGGCCGGGAGTTTCAGGCGGATTTCGAGCCCATCCTGGAGCGCCAGATCCATCATCTGGTCAACTATATCCAGGGCATCATGCATATCGGCCAGCGCGATATCTCCTGGATTCGCGTAAGCAAGGGCGCTGTCGAAAAAGGATTTACCCTCAAGGATATCGGCGTGGTGCTGCATGCCAAGATGCATCAGGATTTCGGAAAAGTTCTCGATAAGGTTCAGGTCACTCTTTATACGGACAAAAAAGATGTGGATAAGCTCACTGAGCGGGCCCGGGCCGAGTACAAGATGCGTGATGAGCGGGTGGAGAAAATGAAAGACGAAGATGTGGATATCTTTTATTCCTGCACCCTCTGCCAGTCGTTTGCGCCCAACCATGTTTGTTCCGTCAGCCCGGAGCGGACCGGTCTGTGCGGGGCGTACAACTGGATGGACTGCAAGGCGTCTTATGAAATCAATCCCACCGGCCCCAATC
>CAZRES010000018.1:0-18794 GCA_964598885.1 uncultured Desulfobacteraceae bacterium
CATGGCTGAAGGCAATGGCGGCAGCCTGCTCGCCATCCTCTTCGGCATCCTTGATGAAATCCGGATACACATTTTCGCTGATGTTTTTTTCCCGCTGAAAGGAATTTTCAAGATTTGTATCCGTGTCCTTGACCACCAGATCTTTTGCCAGATTCAGGTTGCGGATGGCATGGACCCGTTCGGCCTCGGCGATGGCCCGAAACAGCAAAGCGATCTGAGGGACTTCTTCCTCGTCGGCTTTTTCCGCATACGCCAGCAGGCGGAAATATGCTTTTGCTTCGCCGACAAAGGCATTGTAAAGATTTTTCTGTGTTTTTTCCTTCATGCATGCGCTCCTTCGACATATAGGCGATATTGACTGCTCACATAACCGGATTTTTCAGGGTTCTTGATAAATATCACGATGTATGATATTTTCAAGTCATGAATTCAATGCCGGCTTGATTGACGGCGGGTGCGGCCTTTTCTTTCTCCATTCGATCTTCATCGGTCATTTACGTCGGCAAACAACACCAAGGAGAAAAAATCCATCCATGATTGATTTCACCGGTACCTACACCGATCAGTACCAGCTGGCCATGGCCCAGGTTTATTTCTCAAAAGAGTCCTACAACCGCCCGGCGATTTTTGATTATTTTTTCCGAAAAATGCCGTTTAAAGGAGGATATGCGGTCTTTGCCGGCCTCGAGGACCTTCTTGACATCCTGGAGACCCTTCGGTTTGATGAAAAGGATATCGCCTTTCTGCGGCAAAACGGCATGAAGCCCGATTTTCTGGATTATCTGTCAGCGTTTCGGTTCACCGGCACGATCTGCAGCGCCCGGGAGGGAGATCTGGTCTTTCCCACCCGACCGGTACTCCGTGTGGAAGCGGATATCATTCAGGCGCAGATCATCGAAACCCTGCTTCTTAATATACTCAATTTTCAAACCTTGATCGCCACCAAAGCCAGCCGCATGCGAATGGTGGCCGGTGACCGCGCGCTTGTTGATTTCGGACTGCGCAGGGCCCATGGTCCAGGCGGTTATTATGCCAGCCGGGCCGCGGTCATCGGCGGGTTCAACGCCACCAGCAATGTCCGGGCCGGGCGGGATTACGACCTCGCCATTTCCGGGACCATGGCCCATTCCTATATCCAGAGCTATGACGACGAACTGACGGCCTTTCGCCATTTCGCCCAGATCTGGCCTGATAATTGCGTGCTTCTGGTGGATACCTACAATACCCTGGCAAGCGGCATTCCGAACGCCATTATCGTGGGAACGGAAATGAAAGAGCAGGGACGGCGGCTCAAGGGCATCCGCTTAGACAGCGGCGATTTGGCCTATCTTTCCAAAAAAGCCCGAAAAATGCTCGATGATGCCGGACTCCATGACGTTAAAATCGCCGCCTCCAACCAGCTTGACGAACACCTGATCAAAAGTCTTTTGGATCAGAAAGCTCCCATTGATCTGTTTGGCGTGGGGACCAGCCTGATGACCGGCCAACCCGACGCGGCGCTGGACGGCGTTTACAAGCTGGCATACGCGAATGACGCGCCTCGCATTAAACTATCCGAATCCATTGAAAAAATAACTCTTCCCGATCGAAAACAGGTATTTCGAATTCATAACGGCACGGATCTTTTGGGCGCCGATGTTGTGTCCCTGGCGGATGAAACCCAAATCGACCGCATGCATCATCCCTTTGATCCCTTTAAATCACTTGCCATCGACAAATATGAAATTGAACCGCTGCTGCACAACGTCATGGAAAACGGCCGACGGCTGAACGCTCCCCTACCCATCGAAAAAATCGCCCGATATTCGCGAAAACGGCTCGATAAATTGCCAGATGAATATAAACGCTTTGAAAATCCCCATATCTATAAAATCGGTCTCAGCGACCGGCTCAAAAAAGAACGGGACCGCCTGATCGCCGAACACAAAGAAAAGGCAAAGGAGGAGACTGTGCGATGAAAGCCTTACTCATTGTTGATGTGCAAAAAGACTTCATGCCGGGGGGTTCCCTGGCGGTTCCCGACGGGGATGCCATTGTGGCCGTCATCAACCGGATCGCAGATAAATTCGAGCTGGTGGTGGCGACCCAGGACTGGCATCCTCTTCATCACAAGAGCTTTGCTTCCAACCATGAAAACAAAACGCCCTTTGACACCATCGATGTAAACGGCGCCCAACAGGTTCTCTGGCCGGATCATTGCGTTCAGGGCACATCCGGCGCCGACTTTCATGACAAACTTGATACTCGCCGGGTGGAGGCGATTTTTCGAAAAGGGGTCGACCCGGAAACCGACAGCTACAGCGCTTTTTATGATAATGACCACCGTCGCAGCACGGGGCTGGCGGGGTATCTTCGGGAAAAAGACATAACCGAAGTTTTCGGCTGCGGACTGGCGGGAGAAATCTGCGTTTACTATACCATTACGGATGCACTGAGCCTTGGATTTTCCGCCGTTTTGATCCAGGACGC
This sequence comes from uncultured Desulfobacteraceae bacterium, assembly GCA_964598885.1. Taxonomy (GTDB): domain Bacteria; phylum Desulfobacterota; class Desulfobacteria; order Desulfobacterales; family Desulfosalsimonadaceae; genus SURF-33. The sequence continues at coordinate 2,470 of CAZRES010000018.1, forward strand.
GGCCCGGCCCCTGGATCAGAAAAATTATGAAACCGTCAAAAGCGATATTACGCAAAACGGCGGCCGGATTATGTCCTCCACAGATCTGGACTGAAAAACAGGTACGCATGACGCGGGCCGTACTTCATTCGAAACCATCCAATCGGTTCATTCGCTTCCAGTAGAAACCATACGGGTGCAGCAGCGGATATTCCAGGGGCAGCCGTCCATACTCGCAACACCACTGATCATGGGCTTCAGCAACGATTCGGTCCGCTGCTTGCAAATCCCCCGGCGCAGCATCGGAATTGGCAACATTCATGGCCGCCAGCATGCGGGTTTCGGTTTCATGGACAGCCTGACGCAAACGAATGCGCGCTTCTTCATGAAAGAGAACCCGGCGATGAACATGCTCATGCCGCCGCCACAGGGAACCCTCGACGGTTTCACCGTCAGGATTAAGCACACTGTATGCCGCATCCATGTCAAATGAAGCCGGCCTGAACACGGACAGACAGGGAGCGGATGTGCCGGTGAAAAAATGAAGAGCACCGTTATCGGAAAGCCGCGAAACCATGGCGCCGCAGGTCTGGCTCCGGCGGATGAAACCGCCGGCGTGCATGCAAACATCACGGTTGGAACCATCACGCGGCGCCGTATGACCATCGGCATGGGTGCGCAGCGCTTCCATCATCCCGGCGACGTTCATATCCTCCTGTCCGGCAAAACGGATCATGCATGCCCGGCTGGCAGATAGCCGCCCCCTGGATCCGGCGAAACGGGCCATCAGGGAGGTGTCAAACGATTTTTTAAAGTCAAGTCGACCGTTTCCCTTGTAAAGCCCTTTCTTTCGCGCGAAATTCTCAAGTCCTTCGGAACAGAGGTCATAGTCCGTGCCGATGGTCAGGCAATTGGAAATGGCCGCAAACGTGTCGATGGTTTTTGCTGCCCAGTGACGGCCGGCGGTCTCCAAAACCCAGATCCGGCCGGCATCGGCGATGATAAAACTATTGTCATACCGCAACCGTTTGTCCCGGTATCCGCAAGTACCGCCCTGACCATGAAGCTCCAGCAGATCGGTCATCACCCGCAGGGCATCATCCGCGCTGTTGCCGCGTTCCAGGCCCAGACGAAGCAGATCCATTCCGATCAAACCTTCCTCGTCATCCACCAGCCGGGTGAAGACCGCTTCGTTACCGATCACCACGCCATGATCATTGGCCCCCATCTCGGCGCCCCAGATCCAGAAGGGTTTGCTCAAAATAACCCCATTACGGTGCGGAACGTGATCGATTTCAATATAGGTGGTTTTAAGTCGCGTGCCGGTATCGACGGCTTCCGCCGGAATCCGCACCACCAACTGGGCCTCGCCCGGCTCCCGGTCGCTGTTTTTGGCGAAATAAACGGCATCCTTATGCCGGATCGCCATGGTATCGCACATAACATCCCCTCATACAGATAATAGTAAATACTATTCGTAATGGTTTCGCCAAAACTCTTTTTCTGACACCATCATTCTTCAACGCTGGATCTTGCCGGGCAGGATGAAATTATACCGCTTGGAAAAAACCCGGGTTTTCACGAATCGATCCAGTCTCCGCAGGGTCAGAAAAACCGTCCAGATAAAAGCGTCATTTCGATAATAGCGATCAATCTCGCGGCGTTTCAGGAATGCAATTTCTCCGCTGATCCCTTTTTTCTGAATTCCGGCATTAATCAATTCCAGAGCCGGATCAATAAGATCAGCCCTTCCCTCTTTGTAAAAGTTGGCGACAAGGTCGATCAGAACCTGGCGCAGATCATAATATCGATCCACAACTTCATCGAGAAACAGCCGGCGGACCAGCCAGACCAGGGGGCCTGGACAGCTTTTCAGGAAAATTTCCGTGTCGAGCTGCTCAATGCCGTTGATCCGGAACAACGGGGTGGTGATGTCAAAATACACGGCGTTCAGACCCTCCTCTTGGGCTTCGGAAGGGAAAAAACTCCAGTTTGAAATCTGGCCGTCAATGGCGATGTGCAGATACGGATGGTTTTGACGATTAAACTGGTGCAGATTGAACAGAAAAGACATGATCCGGGAAACCATCTGCCGCATGTCCGTGGCATTGCCGTCTGAAAGCATGGCATTGCCGATGGATTGCCGGGCAAGCCGCGGCTGGGCTACATAAACAATCCGTTCCTTGTACCGATTGATCAGATCGAAAACGCGGCAGGGGGAAACCGGAATATGGCAGGATCGGGTCAGCAGGTCACGATATTGTTCCAGAAGGTGCCGGTAAGCCATAACCTGCCCGGCCTTCTCAAAGGGCGGCATGCGTTTGAACGCAATGCCGGGCATCTTTTTTATGCCAAATGTGGCCGATATTTCCCCGTAACCCAGGATTTCCGGAGGATCCGGAGAATGATCCGGAAAAGCCGGATCAAGCTGGTCCTCGAACTCCTGAAGCGCTGAAACATCGACGTTCACGACGTATTTTTCCACCAAATCATCAACACGGGTGTTGTTTGTAAAAATTCATCCTCGTCATTCCCCGATAAAGGCTGCCGCCGATTCAAAGGCCCGATCCAGTCGCTGCAATATCTCGTCGGCCAGATCCCTATCAATGATCAGCGCCGGCAGAAATTGAAGCACGGAAGGATCGTGAGCGGCATAGATGCAAAGAAGGCCGGCATCGTAACAGGTTTTCGACAGAATCGGGCCGAAATCGGGACGCGATGTTTTAATGCCGCACATCAGACCTTTGTGCCGAAATGCCGTCAGCAGCGGAGAATATTTTCGCATCAGTCGGGCCATACCCTGATCAAAAAGATTGGCAATAGCGTCCACATGATCGAGAAATGATTTCCCCGACGAAATTTCCAGGACCTTGCGGGCCACGACGCATCCGATGTCCGCGCCGCCGGCCGTTGAAATATGAATAAAGGGATCCTCATGAAAAACCGCTTCCAGATCACGACGGATAATGGTGACGCTAAGGGGATAGAGACCACCGCTGAGCCCCTTGGCGGCCACGATGATGTCCGGTACGGTATGGTAATGCTCGATGCCCCAGAACCGGCCCGTGCGACCCAGCCCGGTCTGAACTTCATCGATAATAAGCAGGGTACCGTTTTTTCGGCACAGAAGAGCAACCTCTTTGAAGTAGTCGTCTCCGGCAATGGGCATACCCAAAGTGGCGGGAATGGTTTCAAGGATCACGGCGGCGGCGTCCGCATCCATTTCACGGGCAAGCGCCAAAACATCGTTAAAAGGAACCTGTTTGAAATCCGAAGAAGAAGAAAGAAAGGGATCGCGGAACTTGGGATCTCCGGCGGCCAGAGCCAGGCCGGTGTGCCCGTGATAGGCACCCATAGCCGAAATCACGCCCCGGCGGCCGGTAGCTTTGCGGGCGATCTTGATGGCCGTATCAATGGCCTCCCCGCCGCTCACGCCGAAAACCACGTAATCCAGATCACCGGGACATAAACCGGCAAGCTGTTCGGCCAGTTCCGCCTTCTCCCGGCTCACCAGGTGATGATTGCCGATATCAAGATTTTTCAGAGCCGCTTCAAGGGTTTCCAGAATGGCCGGATGCCGGTGCCCCAGGTTGAAAACGCCTCCGTTGGAATGACAATTGATCAGGCGCTGTTTTCCGTCAATGTCCCACACAAAGGGCCCCTCCCGGCGGCCAAAGACAAAATCAATGCCCACATCCAGAAAAAACCGGGCCTTCTTCGAAGATACATGACGGCCGTAGATTTCAAAAACGCGCTTTTTATCCTCGCTGAATTGCTGCTTCATATCTTTTTCCGTTGAGGAGCCGATAAAAGTAGCACGGTTTGCCGCTGCCAACCCCGTGGTCCTAATCACCTCTTTGATTTGCTAAATAGCATAACTCTTATTGCAATAGCAACGATTAGCCGGTCTTTTTTGATGCGGAGTTGTTTTTGGTTTTGTTTTGAAGGTTGTCGGCTATTTGTCTTATTTTTTATACAAATCCGTATGCGTACCCATGCGTTCGAAATAGATCCGATGGTCCGTTATTTGATAGACCAGCAGCCAGTTAAATTCCATGTGGCACTCCCGCCGGCCGGCGAATCTGCCGAGCAGGCGATGGTCACGATGCACCGAATCAAGCGATTCGCCGTTCAGCAGTGCACGGGCAATCCGTTTGAATTTTTCCATGTCTTTACCCCGGCGCCGGGACCGCTTAAGGTCCTTATGGAACTGCCGGGTGAAAACGGGAAGATGCATCAGATGCCCAGCTTCCGAAACATGTCTTCCGCGTCTTCGCAGACCACGAGATCATGCCCGGCATCGGAAGCTTCACAGGCGCATTTCGTAGTATCCGTGGGAATGACCACATCAAAAGGAAGTCCGTTGCGAAGTTCAACCTGCTTGTAAAAAATGGTTATGGCCTGGGTGGCGTTTAATCCCAGGCGGCGGAAAACGGCTTCGGCGCGCTGCTTCAGCTCCGGCTCCAGCCGGGCCCTTACGCTGGCGGTTTTGCTCATAATATCACCTCCTCTTTTTTATTGTGTGGCACAAACGGCAAGCATTTATCAACTGGTTTATTCGCCGGATTCCCCAATAATTCCCCAATAATTCTTGACATGGTATTCATGCCGTCCTATGGTGTATCAAAATAAAAATAAGGATTACATGACCCGCATGACCCCGGATACCCGAATTAATGCCGCACGGCTCAATTTTCGTCGCTTCTTTTTTAACTTTAAAAGCGTCCATCCGGAGGTTTAACCAGATATATCCAAAAGGGACCCCGGGTGGACGAAAGCTTCCGCCCGGGATTTTTTTGCGCAAAGCCCCGGGCATTCCCCGGGGTTTTTTTTATGGCGCATAAAGCCCAAGGAGAACCATTCATGCTGATTGTATTAAAACCGGAAATCACCCAGGAACAGAAAAACACGATTATTAACATTTTGCGCGAGGGGCGCTGCATCATTCGTGAAATCCCCAACACCGGCCAAACCATTATCGGCGCCACTGGAGATGCCGGACATCCAACAGAATTTTTTGAAAATCTGCCGGGCGTTGTCAAGGTTGTGCCGGTCAAAACCGCGTTTAAACTGGTGAGCCGGCAATTGCATCCGGAAGATACACGGGTTCGGATCGGAGATATTGAGGTCGGCGGAGAACGCATTGTGGTGGTCGCCGGGCCGTGTGCGGTGGAATCCCGGCAGCAGGCCCTGAGCATTGCCCGTGAAGTCCAGAACTCCGGAGCGGTTTTATTCCGGGGCGGAGCCTTCAAGCCCCGGACCTCGCCCTATACCTTTCAAGGATTGGGGGAAGATGGGCTTAAAATTCTTGCCGAAGTGAGAGAAACCGTCGGCATGCCGGTGGTCACGGAGATCACCACCCCGGCCCAGGCGGATTTGATCATGAAATACGTGGATGTGGTCCAGATCGGCGCCCGCAACATGCAGAATTTTGATCTTCTCAAATGCGTGGGAAGGCTTGGCAAACCGGTGATTCTCAAGCGTGGCCTTTCGGCGACCATCGAAGAATGGCTTATGTCGGCGGAATATATCCTTTCCGAGGGCAACGGCAACGTCATTCTCTGCGAGCGCGGCATTCGTACATTCGAGCCCTATACCCGAAACACCTTGGACCTGTCGGCCATTCCCGTGATCAAGACCTTGACGCACCTGCCGGTGATTATCGATCCGAGCCACGCCACAGGTATGCGGGAAAAAGTCAGCCCCATGGCGCGAGCCGGCATCGCCGCCGGCGCTGACGGGCTGATGATCGAGGTTCACAATGATCCGGATCGTGCCCTATCAGATGGCGCCCAGAGTCTTTATCCCAGCCAGTTTTTTCAGTTAATGCGCGACATCTACGTGATCGCACCAGTGGTCGGCAAACAACTCGATTTTGGCTACCTGGACAAGTCACGTACCGCCCGCCGATTCAAAAAAACCAGGGGTGAGGGGCAGAAAGCGGCATGCCTCGGAGAAATCGGAAGCAACAGCCACAGGGCCTGCACTCAATATTTCGGCTCCGATGTACAACCTCTTTCCACCAGAGCATTCAGAGAAATCTTTGAAGCGGTTTCTTCCGGAGCCGCAGATTATGGCGTTATTCCCCTGGAAAATTCTCTGGCCGGCAGCGTTCATGAAAACTACGATCTCCTGCTGGAATATGATTTCCGGATCATCGGTGAAATCACGTTGCGCATCAAGCATGACCTGATCGGCCTGCCGGGAACAAAAATCGAAGAGATCCAGCGGGTCCACTCTCATCCCCAGGTCTTCCGGCAATGCCGCCAATATCTGGACCGGCACCCGGAATGGGATTTGATTTTTGTCACGGATTCGGCCCAGGCCGTCAAGCAGATCCGTGAATCGGGCGACAAAACCGAAGCAGCCCTTGCCAGTAAGGATGCAGCGGAAATTTACAAAATGAACGTGCTGGAAGAGGGAATTGAAACCAACCCCCGGAACTTTACACGGTTTGTAGTCATCAGCGCAACTGCGCCGGCAAACGGAGGCAGACGAAAATCCTCCCTGGTCTATTCCACAGGAAACCAGCCGGGCGCGCTGTTTGCCACCTTAAAAATTTTTGCGGACCACGGCATCAATCTGGTCAAGCTCGAATCGCGTCCCATTCATGGAAAACCATTTGAATATATGTTTTATATTGATCTGGAAGGGGATGCGGAATCGGAGTCGTTTGCGCCAGTTCTCCGGGAATTGCGGGAAAAAACCGATTTTTTAAAAATACTTGGAAGTTATTGATGTCATTGTAAACCGATAATCTGGTCAAAGACGGTCAGTCAGAAATTTAATGGGACTATAATGAACAAACCCCTGTGGATCAGCCATCGCGGATACAAGAAACACGCCGTGGAAAACACAGCCGCGGCGTTTCGGGCCGCTGTTGACCTTGGGTTTACCTGTTTGGAGACCGACCTGAGGCTTACCCGGGACAAGCAAATCGCATTGATTCATGATCCTACTCTTGCTCGTCTGGCGGGAGACCGGCGTCGAATCATTGATATAACCGCTAAGGAACTGGCTCATATCCGTCTGAACCCGCTGCAGGGCGCCGGAGATCGCCATGCGTTCTCGGATTTTCAAAAAACCGGCCACGCCGGCGTTCCCGTAAACAAAGACGGTCGAAGGGCTGGTGACCGGGCAATGTTTTTAGATGAATTTGCCGCTGAATTCTGGAATTGCCGCTGGGTTTTCGACATTAAGGCGGAAACCGGCGCTGAAACCATCCGGGAACTGGCCCGCTGGGCGGAAGCGGAAGACATGGTTGAAAAAATTGTGCAAAATGCCAAAATATTGACCTGGCGACCCGAGCATGAGGCCCTGGCAGCCGACCGTTTTCCCGGTGTCCTGTTTTATGCCCGGCGACCGGAATGCTGGCGTGCGGGTATCGCGGTGCTTTCCGGCCGGTCGAGGCATGGGAGGCTGCGGCCCGACAGGACCTATGCTCTTCCTGCGTCCTTTATGGGGTTCTCCCTGTTTCAGGAAACCATTATCCGGCGATTTCATGAACGGCAAACAAAGGTTATCGCTTTTCTCCCCCCCACCCAGGTTCTCGCCCGACGAGCTGCCGCAGTAGGCTTCGATGAAGTATTGACCAACCATCAGATCCCCGGCAGCAAAACTTCGTAAACCATGATTTCAGAAGCCTTCCCCTTGACCTTGCGGGGACCGACGGCATGGATACGGAAGGAATCCTTGACGCGGAGGAAGGTTTCCTCGCCGATAAGGATCTGATTGGGCTGGGCCATGGATTCAAGGCGCGAGGCCATATTGACCGGATCGCCGATGACCGTATATTCCATTCGCCGTAATGAACCGATATTCCCTGAAACAATGGGGCCGGTGTTAATGCCGATCCGGACCTGAAACGGCAGCGGCGCTCCGGTTTCATCCCTCAGATCCGCCAGAACATCCCTCATTTCCACGGCAGCCCGCACGGCCCGCCGGGCGTCATCGTCTTTTTCAATGGGAGCGCCGAAAACCGCCATCAAGCCGTCGCCGATGTATTTATCCAGGGTCCCGCCGTATCTAAAAACAATATCGGTCATTTTTGAAAAATAGCAGTTGAGAATGGCCGTGATTTTTCGTGCAGGCAGCCTCTCGGATAAGCTGGTAAAACCAATGATATCGGAAAACAAAATCGTGGCCGTGACCTCCCGGGGTTCCATGATGGTTTCCTGGCCTTCCCGGCTGGTACGAAGAATCATCTCCACTACCTGGGGTGAATGGAACCGCTCCAGCTGACGCCGCATCCGTTCTTCCTCCCGGATTTTGGCGTTCAGGCTGGCCTGTTCGATGATCATGGACACCTGGCTGCCGATGGCCTTGAGGAGTTCAAGCTCTTCCTGGGAAAACAGGTTTTCCCGGCGGATGCTGTGGATCTGAATAACGCCGATCACCGCGTCTTTTTTCCACAAAGGCACGCACATGGCTGACCGGATCTGCCGTAACAGAATGCTTCTGGCCGCGTCGAATCGGGAATCATCCATGGCATTGGTGGTAAGCAGCGCTACCTTGTCCCGGATAACGCGCCTGATGATGGTGCGGCTCGGCCGAATCGACGGGATGCTGTTATGGCGCTGATCCCTGCACTTGACGACCACGGGCTTGGTCACCGGCGCGTCATCCGATCCGGCCAGCATAATGAATCCGTAATCGGCGTCGATGACCTCAAAAACCAAATCCATTATTTTTTGAAGCAGCGCGTTAAAATCATGGATGACATGAAGCTGACTGCTGATTTCATAAAGCACGAAAAGCACCTTGTTAGAACGTTCAAGCGCCGACAAGATTTCCGTGAGATCCCGGGCTGTGGCCTCAACAGAGTTCTGGGATGGTTTTGATGGTTTCGCATCGCCGGCATCCACGGCAGAGCCGCTTTTCTCCACCGATATCAGGAGGGTACGGGATCCGGATGCATCAGAAGAAGAACTGGCCGCAACTACCTGTTGCGGCGCGGCTTCGGACAGCGCTTGCGTATTGCTGGCCCTGTAGATTATTTTGTTGCTCCCGATGCCGATCACGTCTCCGGTAGAGAGCATGATGCGTGAAATGGTCGTTCCGTTGACCAGAGTACCATTGCCGCTGCCGAGATCAAAAATTTCGTGACCCAGGGAAGTGGCAACAATTTCAGCATGGCGGCGGGATATACCGGATTCGGGTAAAACAAGATCATTATCTCTTCCCCGACCGATGCTCACCCGCTTGCCGGAAAGGAGATAATCATAAGATGTGCCGTCTTCGCAAACGATGGCCAGCATGGCCGGGCACCCATCCTTGGACGGCCGTTCCCGGGGGGTGTAATGTTGATCCATACGCGATCAACCGCCTTGGGGTTATAGTTTTCGAACGCCGTAAATCCCCTTGCAAACGGCAACGACTTCGCCGTTTTGATCCCTGATTTCGCTATCGAGTATAAAATCGGCCCTGCCGTTTTCGTCCGCCTCCTGCCGGATGCGTTCGATTTCGGCGTCACTCAGGCTCAGTTCAATATACGCGGCGGTGGTGACTTTCCGCAGAAAACGAATGTTCATTTCCTTGACAATAGGCACAAACCTTCCGGCATCAAAACAGGAAAAAAACAGGATGCCGCCCGGGGCTTCGGCCAGAGTAAACAAAGTGCCGGCATACATAATGCCGATATGGTTTTCATTGCCCTCCAGCGGAGCCGACATTTTAACATATCCGCGACGAATAACATCCACCTTAACACCGGATCGTGCCACCACCGGAACCGTCTGTTCAATCAAGCGATTGACTTCTTCAGGAGTAGGGAGCGTATTCATGTTAACCTCGCGCATTAATCGATTACAGGGATACGAATTCCATATAGAATTTCGGAATGATTGAAGATATCTTAACCAAAGTCTTCTGTCAAGCATCGATAAAAAAAGAACGGGTTTATTTTGTTCTAAAAATAAACCCGTCCTCTTTTTTTAGATAACTGTTGGTTCTAAAGACCAGCAACCTCCATGATGTCAATGACTTTTTCTTCCTTGCCGATCGCCATGATATGGACGCCGTCGCACATGTTTTCATCCTTGATGCGGCGGATCATGCGGCCGGCGATTTCAATTCCCTTGTTTAAGGCCCCGCCCTTGGGAGCGGCGGCCATTTCATCGATCAATTCCTGGGGCACCATGACGCCGGCCACGTTTTTGTTCATAAAACGGGCCATGGGCGCCGATGTCAGCAGAATGATGCCGGCGATTATTTTCGCCGGAAACTGTCCGGCATATTCCATGAACTTTTGAAAATGATCCAGATCAAAGACCGCCTGGGTCTGAATAAACTCCGCGCCGGCCTCGATTTTCTTCTCAAACTTGATAAGCTGAGGCTCGAGGGGATTGGCCTCTGGCGTGACAATCGCGCCGGCGCAGAATCGCACGCCGCCGTCAAGTTCGTTCCCGGCCATATCTTTGCCGCTTTCCAAACGACGGATGGAGGCCACCAGTTGACTGGAATCCAGGTCAAAGACCGGCTTGGCGTCCTTATGATCCCCCAGCATCACCGAATCGCCCGTCAGGCAAAGCACATTGTTAATGCCCCGGCTGGCCGCGAAAAGCAGGTCGGCCTGAAGGGCCAGCCGGTTCCGGTCCCGGCAGGTCATTTGCAGGATGGGCTCTCCCCCCATTTCCCTGACCAGAAGCGCTCCTCCCAGCGAAGGATACCGCATGACCGAACTCTGATGATCGGTCACGTTCATGGCATCCACCTTGTCCTTGAGCAGCTCGACATGGTGCTTCATGTTTTCAAGATTCGTACCCTTGGATGGCGCAACCTCGCAGGTGACCACAAATTTTCCCGAATTCAGGGCTTTTTTGAATGCTGATGGCATATCCGTTTCCTTTCCTGCCGATAGTGTGTACCCTTTTTTGATATCGACGATTAGCGGCTTATTTCATGAACTGCGTCGCGAAAAACAAATTAATCAGCCAGAAACCGTGATTCTGAATTTCCCGGGAGTGGGTTCACCCAGATGATTCCTCGGTTTCTGGTACTTCCGCATGGCATCCAGGTGATCCAGATCCCTGAGACGATTGTAAATCAAGGTCCAGGCGCAGTCTTTGTCGGAATCGATTTCGCATTTTCCGTTATTGGTGCCGCCGCAGGGCCCGTTCACCAGTCCTTTATGACAGGTGGTGACCGGGCAGATACCGCCGGTTTCGCCGATGATGCAGGTACCGCACTGGACGCAGATTTCATTGAACTCGCCGGCGCCGGTCTCCTTGCCCACAAAAAGGGTATCGAGGGCGGGGATCACCATCTTCGGTATCTGGTGGGCAATGGTCTGAACACCGAACGCACACGTCATGATCAAAAGCCCGTCCGCCTGTTTCAGAGGATTTTGAAACTCTCTTAACATATCGATGGTCAGATTGTCGCATGCCACCGGAACCACGGTCGTGCCGGTCACGACTTTTCCCTTTTCCGTCAACTGCTGACGCATGGCCTCCACTTCCGGCGCGCCGCCGGTTCGGGTGAGGGTGACACAAGTGCCGCATCCGATGATAAAAATCCGGCCCAGGCCGTTGGTCAGCCTTTCGATTTCCTCAATGGATTTTTGCTGTGTGATGGATCGGATCATAGCTCACTTTTCTCCTTTTCTAAGTCGCATCTGAGGCATCGCCTGGCTTCAAACCGGGCTTCTTCCTCCGTAAAACCTCTTTCCACCTCCCTGAAATCTGTAATTCGGTCTTCCGGCGCTTCGATTTCAATCTTGACCCGGGGTTTGGCCTCGGTGGTTTCTTCTTCAAGAGCCAGACCGGTAGCCTGCTGATATTTTGTTTTTTCATCCGGCATCCGGATGCGGCCGGCATCGCCGGAAATGTATTTATCAATGGCAAGGGCGGCCCGCCGGCCGGAAGCAATGGCCCGGATGACAAAGGTCGGACCGGTGGTGAAATCGCCGCCGGCGAACACGCCCGGAATATTGGTGGCCAGGGTGTTGTCATCGACTTTAAGCGTTCCCCACAAGGCCCGTTCCAACTGGCTGTCTTCCGGAAGAAACGACATATCCGGTGCCTGGCCGATGGAAATAATGATATTGTCGGTTTCCACATACTGGGTATCGTCCATATCGCAACTCGGATTGAATTTTCCATCCTGGTCGAAAACCGAGATACATCGCGTAAAGGTCATTCCCCTGACCCGACCGTTTTTGTGATGGATCCGGGTGGGAGACCATTCCGGATTAATAATGACTCCTTCTTCAAAGGCTTCTTCGATGTCTTTTTCCCAAGCCGGCATTTCATCCCGGCTTTCCAGGCAGAAAAGCTGAACATCGGATGATCCGGAGCGCAGGGCGGTCCGGGCCACATCCATGGCAACGTTGCCGCCGCCGATCACCACGGTTCGACCGGACAGATCAATTTCGCCCTTTGTCCGAATGTCGCTTAAAAATTGCAGGCCGTAGAAAAGTCCTTCTGACGGTTCTTCTTCTCCCGGAATTCCGATCCGTTTGGAGCTCATGGCTCCGGCTGCGATAAAGACCGCCTTGAAGCCTTCCTTCATCAAGTCATTGACCGTATGATTGGCATCAATGGGCGAATTATAGTTGATTTTCACGCCCGCGCTTTCGATGTACTGGATTTCCGCCTCGATGATATGGCGGGGCAGGCGGAACTCCGGAACGGTGATGCCGAGCATGCCGCCGGCCACCGGCTGGGCCTCGAACACTGTGGTTTCATATCCGATCTGCGCCAGAAAATACGCGCAACTGAGCCCGGCCGGACCGGCGCCGATCACGGCCACCCTTTCATCGTAGCGCACCGGAAAGGGATCTCTTGTCGAACCGATGTTTTCCAGATACCAGTCTGCGGCATATCGTTTGAGTGCACGGATGGCAATGGGGTCATCCAGTTCTCCCCGGCGGCATTTGTACTCACAGGGGTGAATGCAGATCCGGCCGCATACCGCCGGAAACGGATTTCGCTCGCGGATGATATCGACGCACTGCTGATAATTTCCCGCGGCAACGGCGGCTACGTAATTGGGCACGTCAATACCCGCCGGGCAGGCATGCTGGCAGGCGGAAATCACCATGGTGTCGCATACGGCCCCGGCGCACCGGTGTTCATGGATATGATCGAGATATTCCTTTTCAAAATATCGAAGTGTGGACAGGGCCGGCTTGGGGCAGGCCTGCCCAAGGCCGCACAAGGAAGCATCCATCATGGTTTCGCCCAGAGCCTTGATGGCTTCGATGTCTTCGATCCGGCCTCTGCCCTGGGTAATCCGCGTCAGGGTTTCCAGCATCTGGGTGGTTCCCAGCCGGCACGGGACGCACTTGCCGCAGGATTCGGACTGGGTAAAATTAAGAAAAAACCGGGCAATTTCCACCATGCAGTTGTTTTCATCCAATACCACCATGCCGCCCGATCCCATAATAGCGCCGATTCGCTGAAGGGTGTCATAATCGATGGGAAGATTGAGAAACTGCGACGGAACGCACCCGCCGGCCGGGCCTCCCATCTGGACGGCTTTGAATTTCCGGCCTTTGGGGATGCCGCCGCCGATATCAAACACCACGTCCTTGATGGTGGACCCAATGGGAACTTCCACCAGACCGGTATTGTTGACCTTGCCGGCCAGGGAAAAAATCTTGGTTCCCCGGCTGTTTTCCGTGCCCACCTCGGTATACCAGTCCACGCCGTTTTTGAGAATCAGGGGGATGTTGGCCAGGGTTTCCACATTGTTGATATTGGTGGGTTTGCCGTCCAGACCAGCCTGGGCCGGAAACGGCGGCCGGGGCCGGGGCATGCCGCGCTTTCCCTCGATGGAGGCCATGAGCGCGGTTTCCTCGCCGCAGACAAATGCGCCGGCGCCCATTTTCAGGGACAGATGGAAAGTAAAGTCCGTTCCGAGTATATTTTCGCCGATCAATCCCAGTTCTTCGGCCTGGGCCAGCGCGAGGCCGAGATGTTCCACGGCAATGGGATATTCCTCCCGAACATAGATATAGCCGTATTCCGCACCCATGGCATAGGCGCCGATCAGCATCCCCTCGATAACCGAATGGGGATCTCCTTCTAAAATAGCACGGTCCATGAAAGCGCCGGGATCCCCCTCATCGGCGTTACAGATGACATATTTGGGAGACCCGACAGCCTGCCGGGCAAAACGCCATTTGACGCCCGTTAGAAACCCCGCGCCTCCCCGGCCCCGCAATTTCGAAGCCGCGACTTCTTCCACCACGGCTTCGGGGGTCATTTTCGACAAGGCCCGCACCAGGCCGCGATACCCTCCCTCGGCGATGTAATGCTCGATTCTGGTGGGGTCGATCCGGCCGCAATTGGCCAGCACGCGGCGCTCCTGGCGCATGTAGAAGGGAATCTGGCTCCGGTATAAAATCGGTTTGTTTGTTTTGGGGTCGCGATAGGCCAGCCGCTCGATCATCTGGTTCTTCTTCAGGGTCTGATCAACAATCTCGGCGGCATCCGCGGGGTCCACTTCCTGGTATTGAACCCCCAGCGGCTCGATGGCGATTACCGGGGCTTTGGCGCAAAACCCATGGCACCCGGTGGCGCGGACTTCCACGTCGTCGCTTAGGCCTTGCCTCCGCACCTCGTCGTGGATGGCGGTTATCACCTGGTCGGCTCCGTATGCCCGACATCCGGTCATGCAGACATGAACCTCGGTTTTTCCTTTTGCCGAATCCGCGAGAATCTTGTTGCGAAGCCATTCCAGCTGGCCGATGGAAGAAAGCTTTTTCATACCTTTGGATCCCCCTCACTGCTTTTGCGGTACTGCCCGAGTACGCTGGTGACCTTGGTGGGGTTAAGCTTGCCGTAGTAATCCCGGTTGACCATCATGGTGGGGGCCAGAAAACACGCCCCCAGACAGGCCACGGTTTCCAGCGTAAACTGATAGTCCGGGCTGGTTTCGCCTTCTTCAAGACACAGATCCTTCTTGATATACCGAAGAATGCTCCGGCTTCCCTTGACATGACAGGCCGTGCCGCGGCAGACCCGGAGCACGAAACGGCCCTTGGGCTTAAGGGAAAAACCGGCATAAAAAGTCACAACACCCTGAACCTGTGACGGGAACATCCCGAGAGCTTCCGCAATGGGTTCGATGGATTCGGGAGGAACATACCCGAAAGTCTCCTGAACTTCCTGAAGAAGAGGGATCAGGCTCCATTTCCGGTCCCGGTGCGCGTCAATGACTGCCGCCAGCTCATCCATGTCAATGGGTTTCAGGGGCGACGGGCAATGATGATTTGTTTGATCTCCGGGATTTGTGGAATTCATATGCGTTCTC
Source organism: uncultured Desulfobacteraceae bacterium (assembly GCA_964598885.1). Classification (GTDB taxonomy): domain Bacteria; phylum Desulfobacterota; class Desulfobacteria; order Desulfobacterales; family Desulfosalsimonadaceae; genus SURF-33. The sequence goes on from CAZRES010000018.1 coordinate 17,707, forward strand.
CTTTTAAAAAATCCGTCTCTTTTTTTAGATTTTTTCGATCCTTACCCGGCAGACCGTCCACCCGAAACCATCATCCGTGTCCGGTCGCGTCAACTGCGCCAGATCGGCGGCCCGGTTATTCTGCACCGCCAGCGGAATCATCATCTGGCCGGGCTGAAGGGCTCTGTCGGTTTCGACGCTGCCTTCAAGGGTTCCATGGGCTGAAGTAACTCTGACCTTACCGCCATTTTCAAGATCCAGAGATCGGCCATCTGCAGTGGAAATCATGACCGTCAATGGTTTATCGTCAAAGGTGCGTATTCGCTGAGAACGGCTGGTTCGGGTGCCGCCGCCAATATGATGCCGGGGAGGCGCCATAAAAGCCGTAAAGGGATATGCCGGGTCGGCCGGTGCCTCGGGACCGAGTCGCATTGAAGAAAACATGAATCTAGGACCGTTCCCGGTAAACGGCGTATCCGCTTCATTGTTTTTGCTCCAGACCTGGCGATGTTTTCCCAGCTCGGCGTACATAGGGGTTACGTCCCGAATTTCCCGGCGTATTTTTTCAATGGATACATATTGTTCGGGATGGCCCATCCGTCTTGCCAGATCCGCGAGAATCTCCCAGTCGGCCCGGGCCTCTCCCGGCGGAGGTATGGCCGGTGCAAACGCCTGAATGCGACCTTCCATGTTGGTAAAAGACCCGCTTTTTTCCGCCATTACCGCTCCCGGAAGTATCACATGAGCCAGACTCGCCGTCCGGGAAAAGCAGACATCCTGAACGATCAGAAAATCGAGCTTTCGCAGCGCCGCGGCTACCCGTTCGGTCTGGGGAAGAGAACAGACGATATTCTCACCCATGATATAAGCGGCTTTGACGGTTCCGCTTTCGGCAGCTTCGATAAAACCCACCAGATCAAGCCCCGGATCAGGGGAAAGTGTCGCGCGCCAGAAGTTTTCCAGCAGGGCCCGATGGTTGTGGTTCTTAAAACTGCGCCGACCGGGAAGCAGATCAGGACCAACTCCCATGTCCATGGAACCGATCAGGTTATTCTCGCCTACGGGTACATGGATGCCGGCCCCCTTTTCATGGATGCTGCCGGTCATGA
>CAZRES010000018.1:18894-37196 GCA_964598885.1 uncultured Desulfobacteraceae bacterium
CATTTTCGCGCAGAAGCTGGGCTTCCAGACAACAAATCAGATCCCCGTAAACGCATCCGGCCCCGTCTTTGAGCTCCGGCCGCAACCATGCCGACGCCATGGCGGCCAGATCTGTTTTTCGTGCGTCAATTACCACCAGTGGCACATTGTTTTTAACCGCCCGCTTGATGTGATAATCAGCCACCGGTACCAGATGATCGGGATTTGCATGAACAACAAGAATGGCTTCGGCATTCTCCAGATGGGAAAGGGGACAGGCGCGATTGAGACCGTAGGTTTTTTCCTCGATTTTTGAAATCAGGTTCTGGCCCATTGCGCGACCTCCACTGACGATATTGGAAGTGCCGAATATCACCCTGGCGATCTTCTGAAACAGATAATTTTCCTCGTTGGAACAACGCGTTGAACCGATAAAAGCAAGGCTCCCCGGACCGTTCTGCCGTCGGACAGCGGAAAGTTTTTCCGTGATCTCGTTCATGGCCACCTCCCAGGTGGCGGTCGAATGAGCAGGGTTATCCCGGCTTTGGTCGTCTCCGGCCGCATCCTCTGCCGGGTTGCGGATCATGGGTTGAGTGAGCCGATCGTTGGTATGGATAAAATCATGGGCAAAATGCCCCCGCACGCAAAGGGTGGCGCCGTTGACCGTGAGATCGGACCGGGATGGATTCACCTCCACCACTCGGCCTCCGGCGGTTCCCAGCGACAAGGCGCATCCGGCGCCGCAAAATCCGCAAATGGAATCAGATTCGGTTTCCGGTGTTCCCACATAAAATGAATTTTTCGGCGCCAACGCGCCGGTTGGACAGATGCTCACGCAGGTGCCGCAAAACGTGCATCCGGAACCTTCCAGCGGGGTTTCGTGAAGGGTCGCGGGTCGGGAGTGAAACCCCCGATGACTGTAATCAATGGCGCCAATCACCACCAGTTCATGGTCGGCCCGGATGCATTTTCCGCAAAGGATGCACTTGCTGAGATCCCGGATAATGAATGGATTGAGTTGCTCTAACGGCTTGAAGTTGGGCATGGGATAAAAATCGATCTCTCCCACGCCCAACTGGGCTGCAATTTGTCGAAGCTCACACCGGTTCCCCTTGCTGCAGACGATACAGGATTCCGGATGTTCCGCCATCATCAGACGGACGATATTTTGGCGATGTTTCCGTACCCGGCTGGAATCGGTGGCGATGACCATGTCGGCCGCGGCCGGGCTGACGCAGGAGGCCAGAAGCCTGCCGGATTTTTCATCCTCCACCAGACAGATCCGACAGGCGCCGTAAGGTTTAAGTTGCGGATGATGGCACAACGTGGGAATAGAAATGCCGTTTTGATTCGCGGCATCCAGAATCGTGCTTCCGGCGGGACAGGTGACTTTCTGACCGTTGATGGTAAGGATAATGCGTTCCACTGGCAGCTCCTCCGGGTTGTGATTAAAAAGGCTACAGGTGCGCCAGGCGACGGGTCCGCGTATTAACGGACCGGATCGTTATTTGAGGCCGGCGGCATCGAGATATTGCCTCAACTTATCTTCGCCCCCGATGGTAATAATATGAACACCCTGGCACAGGTGCTTCAGACTCTTGACGATATCGGCAAATACCTCGATACTGGCCTTTTCAATATCCGGGGCCGTGGCCAGTTTTTTGATGATCCAGTCCGGAACCAGTCCGGGTTTCAGATGCCGGTTTAAGAATTTGGCCATGCCCGCAGTTCTGAGAATCATCACTTCGGCGATAACGGGCACGCCGAATGTCTGGGTACGGCTTAAAAATTTTTCAAACCCGTCAACATCGAAAACAGGGGTGGTCAGAAAATAACCCGTACCGATTTTCGTCATTTCCTCCATTTCCTGCATTTCAAGATCCGGCACATTTTTCCCCCATGCCGCTTCCACTCCGGAACCGAGTAGAAACTCCTTTCCCAGAGGGATTTCCTGTCCATCGACCGTCCGACCCTCCCGGAGATGCTCCAGAACCGACTGAAGCTTTCCCGCATCCACATGAAAAAACATCATTTCCTGAAGACTGTCCCCCGTGATCCGATAATCCTCGGTAAACACCAGCAGGTTGTCGATACCGGCATCGTGGGCCGACATGAGATCCTTTTGCAGTTGAATACGGTTTTTATTCCGGGTAGTGGTCTGATAGATGGATTCAAACCGATTCTGCTGAAGTACTTCGCAGGCTTTAATGGTATCTCCCACTACTCCCTGAAATTCGACATCGGAAAGAGACACGCCGTCCATCCGGCCTCGGATCATCTTCAGGCTTTTGACGATCTGTTCGGGGTCCTGATCAACCGGCGCCTGGATCTCGGAGGTCACCACAAAATCTTTTCGCCCGAGGGCTTCTTTTAATTTCATCTGCACTCCTCTCTTTTCGGGATCTCTCCACCAGCCGCGGCATTATGCCAGCAGCCGGGCCACTTCCTGTTTAAGCTGGGCCAGGGGGAGCGGCTTGGAGAAGCAGACATCCGCTCCGTATTCCTTCATCTTGTTGAACTTTTCATCATCCAGATAGGCCGACAACACGATGATTTTCGTATGCTGGGTTTCACTGGTGGTTTTGATGCGTTTGCACACGTCAAACCCTTTGATGTCAGGCATCATAATATCTAAAATCAACAGATCCGGTTTGAAATGGTTGACCTGAAGGCCGGCCTCAAACCCGTCGGAGGCGGATATCACTTCGTAATCGTGTTCATCTTCTTCCAATGCCTGAACAATGGATTCCACGATAATGGGATCGTCATCCACCACCAGAATTTTTTTCCGGCTATCCAAAATTTTTTCTTCCGGAATGGGGATTCCCTGTTTTCGCATAAACGCTTCCAAATCGTCGAGCTTGATCCGGCGATGCCCGCCCGGCGTTTTATAGGCTTTAATGTGACCGGCATCGATCCAATTGATGATGGTCTGGGGCGACACCTTGCAGTGCTGACCAGCTTGAACAACGGTAAAAACATCATCCATGGTTGGACTCCTTTAAAATGATTTTTTAGTTATTATAATATTTAGTGATTAAAATCATGTCAAGGAAAAAATGAAATTTTTTGGTTTTTATAAAATATATCTATTATTTCTAACAGATATAAAAAATTTAAAAAACAGAATAAAAATGTTTTTGGATATTTTTGGTTATTTGTGTTTTTAGGATATTGGGTCAATAAAATCAGATCCACAAACCCGAATTTTTTCCGAATGAACGAACTTTTAGACAATGTCTCATGAAGATTGACATCAATACCGTTTAATGGCATAGTCCTGTTAAATTGAAAAACCATCGGCATTCATGATTACAGGCCAACTCAACCCCGGGCAGCTGACCAAAATGAATGATCATTACCTCCAACCCTTTGCCGATACAGTGAACCAGAGTACCGATTATCTTCATCATCTCCGTAACAGCGGCAGAAAAATCATCGGCTATTTCTGTACCTACACGCCCGTTGAAGTCATCCATGCAGCCGGTTTTGTTCCGGTGCGCCTCAGAGGCGGCCCCGGCCCGGTGGAAAAAGCCTATGCTCATGTGCCGGATTTCATCTGTCCCTACCTGAAGCGCTGCATGGAAAACGCCATGGACGGCAAATACGGTTATCTCTCCGGAATGGTCCAGGGCTACACCTGTGATGCGGCCTGCGGCGTGGTCAATATCTTCGGCGACGCCGTCGACCTGGAGCTGATTCACACCGTCCCTCTTCCCTATGTCGACGGTGAGGCGGCCCGGCACTATTTTCAAAGCGTCATCGCCACTCTGGCGCACAAATTAAACATGATAGGCGGCCGATTCAGCCATGACGCCCTGCAACGCTCCATCGCGCTTTATGAAAAAATTTACGCGATCCTCGATCTTCTTCATCAACAACGGCTGGATGGCAATCTCTCCCTTGACGCCGGAGACCTGCAAACCATCATGGATGCCGGCGACGTCTTGACCCCGGAGGATTATCTTGGAATGCTGGAAAGTCTGCCAAGGATACCGGCCGAGCCTGTTTTTTCGGCAAATGACGCATGTCCGGTGATTATTTCCGGCAGCCTGATGGAATCCCCGGACATCTTCAATTTGATCGCAATGGCCGGGGGCCGGGTGGTTGGCGATGATCTGTGCACGGGATGGCGGCGCGCCTACCCGGCTTATGGTGAAAGTCGGGATCCCGTCGATCGCCTGTTTTACCGGCACCTCACCCGTCGGCCCTGCCCGTCCCGAAGCCTTGCCGTTGACCGGAGCCGAATGTTGGCGGACCTGGCGGATCGCTCCGGCGCAAAGGGCGTGGTGTTTTTGGTCCAGAAATTCTGTACGCCCCATCTGGCCGATTATCCGATTCTCTCCGATGAGTTAAAAAAACAGGACCTGCCGTCCCTTCTGCTGGAAATTGACGAAACCTGGCAGACCGGGGAACAGCTTAAAAACCGGCTGGAAAGTTTTTTCGACATGATCGCAGCATCGCGCACGGAGAAACCTGCATGACCACGGACGCCAAAACCAAAACCCGCAAGCGCCTGCAGTCATCCAAAGAACTGGGCCGGGTGATTGCCGACTATTATATGAAATGCATATCGGCCAAGGCCGAAGGAATTCCCGTGGGATGGATGCCGCCCATGAACGGGGTCATCGAGCTGTTTTACGCCATGGACCTGCAGCCGGTATTTCCGGAAAACTGGTCCCCGGTCTGCGCGGCCTTCGGGCTGACGCCGCAGAATTTCACGGTATCGGAAAACATGGGCTATTCCCGGGACCTGTGCGGGTATCTGCGCAATATCATCGGTTATGTTCACGGCATGATCGATGACAAAAATTCGCCCTTCGGCGGCCTTCCCGAGCCCGATCTCCTGCTGACCCCCTGGGGGGGCTGCGTGCCGGTGATGAAGATTTTTCATGCCCTGGAAAGACGATTCCCCGAGGCGAAAATTTTCCGGGGCGACCTGCCCCAGGTCCCCATCGAAGAGGTCGACGACGATCATATCGCGTATGTGATATCGGAGATGCACCGGCTGGTGGAATTTCTCACCCAGGCCACCGGCCGCCGGCTGGATCTGGACCGGCTCCGGGAAACCGTTGCCCTGTCGGATCAGGCCTGCGCGCTGTGGGATGAGATCATGACCTATCGCACCTGCATCCCCGCGCCGTTTTCCGCCGCGGAAATGGGCATCATGTTCGTAATGGTCACCCTTCAGGGAACCCAAATTGCCGTGGACTATCTGACCATGGTGCGCGACGAAGTGCGGCAGCGTGCGGCAGACGGGGCCGGTGTGATTGAAAACGAAACCTTCCGCCTGTTCTGGGACAACATTCCCCTTTGGTACAATATGGGGCTGTTTAATTATTTTGAGGCCGCCGGCGGGGTCATGGTGGCTGAAACCTATTCCGCGGCCTGGTCCATCCGGATGGATCCGGCCGACCCGTTTAAGTCTCTGGCGTTAAAAACCCTGTATTCTTATCCCATGGTCTCGTGCGTGTCCATCCGCAAACGAAAGGAAATGGTTCTCAAAGCCTGTCGGGACTATCATATCGATGGGGTCATCTTCCATAGAAACAAATCCTGCGCGCCCATCACCCTGGGCCAGATGGCCATCAAGCGGCAGCTGGAGGACGAACTCGGCATCCCGTCGGTGATCATCGACGCCGACCACATGGACGATCGAAATTTCTCCATGGCCCAGTTCCAGACCCGGGCCGACGCGTTCATGGAAATGCTGGGAGCAAAAAAACAAAGGTGACCAACCTGTCACACGATTGTCAAAAACACCCGCTATGGTTATCGGCAACATGCGGACACAAAAATTCAAGGGAAAAGGGAATGAAATAAGGCGCCAACCTGCAGAACCGATATGAGGAGGCCATGGAACCGGCGAAAAAATCCCGCAAGATTTTCGTGATCGACACCAATGTCATTCTTCATGACAGCGCCTGCATCACTCATTTCGATGAGCACGACATCGTCATTCCCATCACCGTGCTCGAAGAACTCGACCAGTTTAAAAAAGGGACCGAGACCTTAAGCTATCACGCCCGGGAATTTCTGCGCGCCCTGGACAACTTGAGCGGCGACGGGCTGTTTAACGCCGGTAAAAAGATCGGTCCGGATCAGGGCATGATCAGCATTCGGCTGGAAAAACCCTTTCACGAAGACCTGCTGAAAAATTTCACGTCCCAGAAACGGGACCATCATATTCTCAACATCGCCTATCATCTGTCCAAGGAACATCCCGCCATTGACGTCATTCTGGTCACCAAGGACGTAAACCTGCGCATCAAGGCCAAATCCATCGGCATCCTGGCCCAGGATTACCAGTCGGATCATGTCAAGGATCTTTCCATGATTTATAAAGGAAGACGGGTGGAGGAGCATTTTAACGGCAGCGTGATCGATGCCATGTATCAGGCCCCGTATGAAGTGGATGCCGCCACGGTGTCCCTGAATCCGGTGCTGTTTCCCAATGAATTTCTCATTATGCGAAACGGCCGGAAATCCGCCCTCGGCTATTTCCATGCGGGCAGCAACAGGATCAAAAAGGTCGACAAGCAGACCGTACAGGGCATCACGCCGAAAAATGCCGAGCAGATCTTTGCCTTAAACGCCCTGATGAACGATGATATCCGGCTGACGACCATATCCGGCAAAGCCGGAACCGGAAAGACTCTGCTGGCCCTGGCCGCCTCCCTGGGCTGCCGCCAGCGTTATCGCCAGATTTATTTCGCCCGTCCGGTGGTGCCGTTAAGCAACAAGGACCTGGGTTATCTGCCGGGGGATGTGCAATCCAAACTCGATCCTTACATGCAGCCTCTTCATGACAACCTCAATGTGCTGGAGCAGAATCAGCAGGCTGCCGGCAACGGTAATGGCGACTCCAAACCCGCCCGGATCCGGGATCTCATCGAAAACGAAAAACTGGTGATCACGCCCCTTTCCTATATCCGGGGGCGCAGCCTCGTGAAAGTCTACTTCATCATTGATGAGTCCCAGAATCTGACGCCCCACGAGGTCAAAACCATCATCACCCGGGCCGGCGAAGGTACCAAGGTGATTCTCACGGGCGATATTTTCCAGATCGATCATCCCTACCTGGACAGCCGCTCAAACGGCCTGAGCTATCTGATCGAAAAAATGCAGGGCCAGCCTCTTTACGCCCATATCAACCTTGAAAAAGGCGAACGCTCCGAACTGGCGGAACTGGCCAGCAATCTGCTGTAATATGGTTTAAGCGCTGTTTTTTTTCCGCTGAGGCTGCGCCCTTTTTTCGACTTCGTCCAAATCCGCCTCAAGGGTATCCGCAAAGTTATGATCCGTTTCCCGTTCGACAACATTCTGCAGGATTCGAAAATCTCTGGCCAGGCGCTCGCCCATGGGCGTCAGACGCGAACCGCCTCCGCTTCGCCCGCCCTGTTTCTTTTCAAGAATTGACATGCCGAGGCGTTCTTCCGTAGCCCGAATGCGGGCCCAGATCGCCCTGTATCCCATATTCAACTCAGCCGCCGCCGCCCGGATAGATCCCTGCCGCTGAATGGCTTCAAGAATGCGAAGCCGCCCCAGTCCGAACACGACTTCACCATCATCATCCTGTACCCATATTTTGGAACGGACGTAAAATTTTTTCTTTTTTTCCATAAACGCCTCCATGCGGATCAGATGGAAGCAAACATAATTCATTTCATGCGGAAAAGCAAAGAAACAGTCTTTGAAATGCCTTGTCTGATGAAAATGTGGACAGGTAATATTCAACAGAAACTATCAATGCCACTTCAATGTCGATCCGATGGTTTGAAACAGCTATCATAAAATTGAAAAACAATCATTCAAATGTTGAAATATAGGAGTCGTCGTCGCACAGTTCCACATAGATGTTTTTAACCTGGGTGTAGTTCTCAATAGCGTATTTGCTGAGATCTTTTCCAAAGCCACTTTGCTTGTAGCCGCCGTGAGGCGCGAAATTGCTCATCACGAGATATTGATTGATCCAGACCTGGCCGGCTTTGAGGGCTTTGGCGACGCGAAAGGCGCGTTTGACATCATTGGTCCAGACCGCCGAAGCCAGTCCATAAATGGTGTTGTTTGCCCGGCGGATCACCTCCTCCTCATCCCGGAATTTCATCAGGCAAAGCACCGGCCCGAAAATTTCGTTTCTGGCAATGGTGTAATCATCATGATCGCATTCAAAAACCGTCGGCTCTATAAAGAAACCTTTAGCGAGATCGCCTTGAGTCAAGCGGCGGCCGCCGATAAGCAGCCGGGCGCCCTCCTGTTTGCCTGTTTCAATCAGGTTCAGAATGGAATGCATCTGGGATTCATTGATAATCGACCCCACGCGGCTGTTCCAGTCCATGCCGTGGCCAACGGGTATCAGGGCGACGCGTCGCAGCAGTTCATTCTTGAAATCGTCATAAACAGCTTCATGCACGTATAATCGGCTTCCGGCGACGCAGGTCTGGCCCGCGTTGAAATAAATCCCCAGCAGCGCGGCCCCGATGGCCGCTTCCATATTTTTAAAATCGTCAAATACAATATTGGGCGATTTTCCGCCGAGTTCCATGGTCAGTTTTTTCATGGTGGACGAGGCCATCTGCATCACGGTTTTGCCAACTTCAGTGGAACCGGTAAAAGAGATTTTCGCGACATTCTCATGTTCGCAAAGCGCCTTGCCGATGACGCCGCCGGGTCCGCTGACGATATTGACCACCCCCTTCGGTGCACCGGCGGCATCAATAATCTGCGCGAGCATCAGGGCGGAAAGCGACGTCTCGGAAGAAGGCTTGTAAACCATGGTGTTGCCGGCGGCCAGGCACGGCGCGATCTTCCACGCGGCAAACATGATCGGATAATTCCACGCAACAATGGCGCCGCAGACGCCCAACGGTTCGCGGACGGCAATATCCAGCACGTCTCCCGGCACGGGAATCACTTCGCCGTAAATCTGATTCGCGAGGTTTGCGTAATATTCGAAACAATCCGCGGCATAGTGAACATCCACCAGCGACACATCCGTAATGGTCTTGCCGGAATCAAGCACCTCGATTTCAGCAAGCTCGTCGATGCGCTCACGAATGCCGGCGGCGATGTTTCGAAGCAATTTGTCCCGGTTGTCGCTGGCATGGTTCTTTCCCCAATTGGTGTTTTCAAACGCTTCTTTGGCCGCTTTGACCGCCCGGTCAACATCAGCCTGCCCGCCTTTGGGAAACGTGGCGTTGATGTTGCCGTCCGCTGGACAGACCGATGACATAACCTCTCCGCTGAGCGCATCCGTAAATTCTCCGCCGATATACATCTGATAGTGTTTAATGTCGCTGTTCATGAGCATTCATCCTTTCCATTGTTCAGGTTAATGTCAATGCAATAGAATCTTTAGGGATTCGCGCAATAAACCTGGGATCGACTCGATTTGCGAAATTCTTTTTCACTTGTTCCGGAGACCCGGGATGCTGAACGGCGCCATTTTTATAAACGATAATTTTGTCCGCCACCGCTGCCGCCTCCTCAAAATCATGGGTCACCATTACGATGGGAATGGGAAATCGTTTCTTGAGCTCCACGAGAAAAGCCAGCATCTCCAGGCGAAGCGGCCTGTCCAGCGCGGAAAACGGCTCATCCAGCAGAAGCGCCTTGGGCTGCCTGATTAACGCCCGGGCCAGTGCCACCCGCTGTTTCTGACCGCCCGATATTTCCTTGGGATATCGTTTTTCAAGCCCGGCGAGCTGAAATTCATGGATAAAATGCCTGCTCCGCTCAATCTTTTCAATCCTTGATATTCCTGCCGCTCCGTAGAGGATGTTTTTCATCACCGTCATATGAGGAAAAAGCGCCAGATTCTGAAAAACATAACCAAAAGGACGGTGCCGGGGGCTCAGATTGATTTTCTGGATGTCATTGTAAAGATACTTTCCAGCAAGCTGAATACATCCCGTGTCTGGTTTAATGAAACCGGCCAGCATCTGGAGCGTCATGGTCTTGCCGGAGCCGGAACGCCCGAAAAGCACAACCAGCTCATTGCCGATTTCCCAGCCGACATCCAGGTGAAAACCTTTGACCGTTTTGAAAAGCTTTACCTGCAGACCCAATTAGATTCTTCTCTTCGAATAGCGGTTGACCAAATAAAGAAAAAAACCGGATATAATCGTCAACAGTACCACCATCACGTGGGCTTTGGCCCACTCTCCGCTTCCCGCGAGGCAGTAAATGGCGATGGGCATGGTATCGGTTCTTCCTGGAAGGTTGCCTGCGACCATCATAGTAGCGCCGAATTCTCCCATGGCCCGCGCAAAAGTCAACACGACCCCGGCAAAAATGCCTCTGCCCGCAAGAGGGAGTATAACCATCAGAGCCGTTGCAAATTCCGAGTGCCCTAGCGCATATGAGGCACTCACAAAATCTTCATCCACCGATTCAATAGCCGCCCTCGCCGTTTTAAGCATTAATGGAAAAGCGACCACAAAAGAAGCCAGAACGGCCGCCTGCCAGGTAAACATGATGCTCCAGCCGGTCCAATCATAGATATGGCTGCCGATGACGCCCTTTCTGCCAAAAACAAGAATCAGATAATATCCGGTAACCGTGGGCGGCAGGACAAGCGGCAGTGTCAAAACCACATCCAGAAATTCGCGGCCCAGGAATTTTTTTCTTGCAAACAGATACGCCGTGGGAATTCCGGTAAGAATGATCAATACGGTTGCCACGGAGGCCACCTGCAGTGACAGACGAATGGAAAACAATATTCCTTCATCCAGAAAGATCATCGAGTGATCGCCTGGAATCCGTATTTTTGGAGAATGATATTGCCCTGCTCCGACTGAAGAATTTTGATAAAGGCGATGGCCGAGGATTTTCTTTTTGTTCCCTTCACAATGGCAATGGGATAAGTGGCCGGTTTGTGGCTAACCGCTGGCGCGGCGGCAACAACCCGGACGCGCTTTTTTTCCATTGCCGCATCCGTTGCATAAACAACGCCGGCATCCACCTCTCCCCGAACGACATAATCAAGAGTCTGACGCACATTTCCGGTAAATATTAATTTTTCCGTTATTAAACTCATCAGGTTGTAATAATGAAAAACCTCATCCGCATATCGACCCGCCGGAACCGTTTTTGGATTTCCGGCGGCAATCCTTTTGATCTGATCTGACGCGAGAGATTCAAAAGAATTAAGCGATGTTTCTGCATCAGCGGGAACAATAAGAACAATGCTGTTTCCGGCAAAATCCCTGCGTGTGCCGGGAATAATAAATCCATGGCTTTCCACATCATCCATGTCCTTCTGCGCGGCTGAAGCGAAAACATCCACCGGCGCGCCGGCCATGATCTGCGCTGCCAGATTCCCCGATGCGGCAAAATTAAAGACAACCTTTTCCCGTTGCATCGCCAGATATTCCGCTCCAACTTCCTCAAAGGCATTTTTAAGGCTCATGGCCGCCGACACCGTAAGGGTTTCGTCGGAGAACGCCGATGCGGCAACCAATGGGATCGAAATGATAGAAATAAACAGGATGCGGAGACGAAATAAATTTTTCATATTTCATGCCCTTCCCGTAAAAATTCACCGGATAAAAATTTTATAGATGAGCTGATGAATCTTCCCATAGGGCGGATAAACCAGTTTGGTGAAGTTGAACCTCGGTTTGTAGAGCACCCCTTTTTGATTCGAGAAATTGATAAATCCGGCCTTACCATGGTATCTTCCCATTCCGGATGCACCCACGCCGCCAAAGGGGAGATCATCCTGAGGACAATGGATCAGAACGTCGTTGACCGCTGCTCCGCCGGAACAGGTATTTCTTAACATATAGTCAATCCGGGGACGGTCGTAGCCGAAATAATAAAGCGCCAGCGGCCGGGGCCTGGCGTTGATAAAAGCCACCGCGTCACTGAGACTGTGATAGGGGATCACCGGCAGCAGCAGCCCGAAAATTTCTTCCTGCATGACGCGCATGTCGGCCGTAACATCGGCCAGCACGTAAAGCGGCATTTTGCGCGTATCCGAGAAATCTTCGCCGGCGGGGTTGATTTCCGTTACCCTGGCCCCCTGTTGACGCGCGTCTTCAAGGAGGGATTGAATCCGTCCATGCTGCCGGGCGTTGACGATGCTGGTAAACTGCGGATTGGCCTTTAACCGTGGATACATGGTGGCCACGCAGGTTTTCAGCGCGGATATGAACGCCTCGACTTTTTGACCAGGGCAGAGCACGTAATCCGGCGCAATACAGGTCTGACCGGAATTGAGCATTTTTCCGAAAGCAATGCGTTCAGCCGCCTCGTTGACGGGGGTGTCCGGACCGATAACCGCCGGCGATTTCCCGCCCAGTTCCAAGGTTACCGGCGTCAGGTGATCCGCCGCGGCCCGCATAACCTGTCGCCCCGTGTCCGTTGATCCGGTAAAACACAGATGATTCCATGGTTTGGCCGCAAACGCCGATCCCATTCCGGGGCTTCCAGAGACTACGGTCACATGATCTTCGCGAAAGGTTTCGGCAATCATCTGCTGAAAAACGCTGGCGGTGTGCGGCGTTGACTGACTCATTTTGATCATGACCCGATTGCCCGCCGCCAGCGCGCAGGTCAGCGGACCAATGGATAGATAGATCGGGTAATTCCACGGAACAATAATCCCGACGACGCCAAGGGGCTGATAAATAACTTTTGCCCGGCCGGGCATAAAGGCCAGATTGACCTTGCGCCTTTCCGGTTTCATCCAGCGCCCCACCTGTTTTACGGCATGATGGATCCCCTCCAGGGAAGGAAAAAATTCCGCCAGAAGGGTTTCATCAGCGGCCCGGGCGCCGAAATCCTCGCTGACCGCCCGGACAATGCGATCCTGAAAGGAAATCAGGGAAACTTTCAACCGGTTGAGATGTAAAATCCGCTGAGCCGCGCCTGTAAAAGGATTTTGTAAAAACGCCTCCTGTTGGGCCGTGAACATACGATCCAGTTCAGCCGATTCCGGAGTTTCCGCCGTTGCATCCGGATGTTTTGCCGCAGTTTCTCCTCCATCAAACATGGTCGCCTCCTCCTTTTACGGTTAATTGATCGGCGCTTCTATATTTTTTCAATGGCCACCGCGCAGGCCTTGTATTCAGCGGTCAGCGTATCCGGATCAAATGCCGGATTGGTCAGCCAGTTGGCATTTGCCTCGCGGAAATGAAAGGCCATCCACACCAGTCCCTCAGGCACTTCATCGGTCACCCGTGCCTTTACCGTCACCTCCCCGCGGCGGGATTTAACGCGGATCATCTCGGTATCGGCGATGCCCATTTTTCGGGCATCCGCGGGTGAAATATCCGCGGTTTCCTCGCCCAGCAGATCGTTGAGCCCTTCGCACCGGCCGGTCTGGGTTCGGGTATGATAATGATAGAGCCGACGTCCCGTGGATAAAACCATGGGATAATGCTCATCCGGAACCTCCGCGGGCGGTGTCCACTCCGCAGGTTTGAAAATACCCAATCCGCAGGTAAACTGCCCGTCTTTATGCAGATAACAGGTACCTGCGTGATCTTCAGTAGGACAGGGCCATTGAAGTCCGTCGGCTTCGATGCGGCTGTATTTGATGCCCGCCAGGGCGGGCGCAAGGACGGAAATCTCGTCATCCCATAACGCTTGGGCGCTGGCCGATTTCCAGGTATGGCCCATACGGATGGCAAGTTCACGGAATATCCACCAATTGGGCCGGGCCGCGCCGGGAGGCGGGCTGGCAGTTCGCACCCGGTTGACCCGTCGTTCGCTGTTGGTAAAAGTGCCGTCATTTTCGCTCCATGCCGCGGCCGGAAGGATTACATGGGCGAATTTGGTGGTTTCATTATGAAAGATATCCTGCACGACAAGAAATTCGGCCGATGCCAGTTCGTGTTCCACTTTGCGGATATCCGGTTCGGTATTGGCGAGATTTTCACCAAAAACATAAAAGCCCCGGATTTTCTTACTGACCAGCCCTTCCATCATCTGGGGAATCATGAGCCCCGCTTTATCCGGAAGCTTTTCAACCTCCCAGGCTTTTTCAAATTTCGCGCGAATTTCGGGCAAGGTGACGGACTGATATCCGCAATAAACATTGGGCAGCGCGCCCATGTCGCAGGCGCCCTGAACATTATTCTGCCCCCGCAGCGGGTTCACGCCGCCGCATTCCATGCCCATATTGCCCAGCAGCATCTGAAGATTGGCGATGGACATCACATTGTTTTTGCCACAGGTGTGTTCCGTGATGCCCAGAGTGTAACAGAGCATCATCGGCCGGACCGAGGCGATGCGCCGGGCCGTGTCGATGATCATGTCAGCGGGGATGCCGGCAATCTCAGCGGCCCTTTCCGGCGGATATGCGGCCACGCATTCCTTAAGCCTATCAAAATCAACGGTGCAGGATTGAACAAATTGTTTGTCGTATAAGTCCTCCTTGATCAAGACATGCATCAGTCCGTTTAAAAACGCGATATCCGAGCCGACCCGGATGGGAACATGAAGCTCGGCGAAATCCGCCAACCCATGGGCCCGGGGATCCACCAGAATCAGCCTTGCACCGTTTCGCACCGCATTTTTTACAAAAGTGGCCGCCACGGGATGGGCTTCAATCATGTTGGAGCCAATCACCATGAACATTTTCGCTTTTGGGAATTCCCCAAAGGAATTCGTCATCGCGCCCGAACCAAACGTGGTCGCCAGCCCGGCGACCGTCGGGGCGTGTCATGTGCGCGCGCAGTGATCGATATTGTTGGTTCCGATCACCGCACGAAAAAATTTCATCATCTGATAGGAGTCTTCGTTGATGCTCCGGGCGCAACTCACGCCGGCAAGGGCATCCGGCCCGTGTTCCCGGATAATCTGTTTAAAACGATCTGCCACCAGGCCCAGGGCCTCATCCCATGTGGCCTCCCTGAAGCTGCCGTCGTCGTTTCGAATCAACGGATTTTTCAGACGCTCCTCCGAATAGATGAAATCATAACCGAATCGACCCTTGACGCAAAGACGCCCCTTGTTGGGAGCCGCGTCCTCCACCCCAGTCACCCTGACGATCCGGCCATCCACCACATGCAGCCACAGTTGGCAGCCGACCCCGCAATACGGACAGGTTGTACGAATTTTTTGCGCTTTCCAAGGCCGATACTGATACCGCGCTTTTTTCTCCACCAATGCGCCAACAGGACAGGCCTGCACACATTCTCCGCAGAAAACGCAGTTGGAATCCTTCAGGGGGACATCATTTACGGTAGTGATTTTCGTATAGTCACTTGTGTATCCAAACTGAATGGCGTTGTTTACCTGGACTTCCCTGCATGCCTTTACGCATCGTCCGCACAGGATGCACCGCGAAAAATCACGTATGATAAGCGGATTTTCCGTCTCCATGGGATACGGGCTGGATGCGCGCGGAACGCCGGATGTGGTCACCTGGTAGTGATAGGCCAGATCCTGCAGACGGCAGTCACCCCAGGCGGGACAGAGTTCCGCTGAATGGTCATCCTGCTGAACCTGGAGCTGAAGCGCAGTCCAGTCCCGATCTCCGGTTTCTGCAACAGCGCAATTATGATTTCCGGAGGCCAGCAGCAGGGCAATAATCTCTTTTCGGGCGGCAACCACCTTTTTCGATTCTGTCTGCACGCAAATGCCGGCCTTGGCTGGTGTGGCGCACGATGGGACGAGGCTTTCGAAACCTTCCACTTCAACCACGCAGACTCTGCACGATTCGATGGGCAGCACATCCTTCATGTAACACAGCGTCGGGATATGAATCTGATTGGCCGCTGCTGCTTCCAGAATGGTCTGGCCCGGCGTGAAGGTCACTTCACGGTTATTGATGACCATCTTCTCTTTCTGACTGATAGACGACTCCATAATATCTTCTCCTTACCTCATAAACTATTATCCGAAACCGCAATTGGGGTAGCGGCATATTTCACATTCGAGACAAAATGCCCCGTGGCCCATCTCCGCCAGATCGCCCCGGCTGATCCGGATACCGGCCAGAATCCGGGGAAGCAGGCGATCAAGACTCGTCGCTTTTGAAAACAACGCACACGCCGGAACACCCATGACCGGTATATCACCGATTCTTGCCAAAAGGGTCATGGCGCCTGGCAGTATAGGTGCGCCATAGAGCATATCCGTCGTACCGGCAAGAATCAGCCCCTTTCGGGTAACGTCGTCCGGATCCACCGATAGGCCGGCGGTGGTAATGATAAGCCTAGCGCCCTGTTCCAGCAGGCCAGCAATTCCTTCCCGAATTGCTTCAGCATCGTCGGGAACAATGGCGGCGCCGGCCACGCGGCACCCGTAAGCCCTTAGCTTTCCGGTTATCAAATCGGTAAACTTGTCCTGAACTAGCCCATTGAAAACCTCAGTGCCCGTGACCAGAATTCCAGCATCCTTCGAAAAAATCGGGACAATACGGATTGCGGGCTCTCCCGCCAATGCATCGAGGGCTGTGCGGCACTCGGATTCCTGCAGGAAAAGAGGAATGGATCGGGTGCCTCCGAGTTTATCCCCTTTTTTCACCACGGAATAATTTCTCCGGAAAGCGCCCATAACGCCGGGAACCCGGTTAAAGGACTGGAGACGATTGGCATCCACCAGTAACAGCCCGCTTCGGCCGGCAAAAAGTGTAATTTTTCCTTCCACAGCTTCCACTGAATGAACCACCCCTTCGCCTGCAAAAGCCTTGGCGAACCGGCGAGCGGCCTCATTTTCATGAATGAAGCCCTCCGGAGTTTCACCATCTTCAACATACACGGTATTGCGGCCGATTTTCTGCAACCGGCAAAGATCAACTTCCCCGATTAAATGCCCTTTGCGAAAAAGCGGGCCTTTAGAAACACCGGGAACAATTTCCGTTACATCATGCAGCAATTTCCGGCCGACGGCCTTGGTCAAAGAAACCGCCTTCAGGTCGGGAACTTGCTTTTCCGGCGGGGGTGCCGGAGAATATCGATAAGGATCTTCTCCTGCGCAGCAACGGCAAATGGGGCCATGAGCGACTGGGTATGCCTCGCCGCATGCACTGCAGTCGGCAATGGGGCCCTTGTGCCTTCGCATGCGGTATTGTGTGGCGATGTGGACTTCTCGAACGGAAAAATACGTATCTTCTGCTTCCCGGATCTCCTGAAGCAGCCGTCTGGTATCCTGTTGTTTTTTGGGCGTTAGTTTGTAAAACCATTCCCGGACAAGCGATCGACTCTTGATCTTTTCAGCGTCAATACCCACCCGGATACCTTTCCCCGATGTTTTATCATAAAGGCTTAAGGCATAGCGCCCGAAATCAAGTATCCGAAGCCAACCGTTGCCGATGGTGCACGGCGTTAGAAGTTGAACGGCGTCTGGCAGGCAATAGGGAGTCTCACAGATGGCGTCATATAAAATGCCAGACGGCAGGCGCGACTGAGCGGCGTTTACCATGAAGCCACCGATCACCAGTCCCGGGGCCAGATATCCATGAAACTCCAGCGCTCTATCCAGAAAAGAATCCAGGCTTTCGCCGGTATGCAGTAAAAATGACGGCGATCCATTGTCCTGGGCGGCTTTATCAACATACATAGCGGTTTAACACTCCAACTTATAAAATTTATGATGGCAAAGCATCATGATGACAATATTGATACCACGACATCAATAAAACATGCGGCATACCCTTGTCAATTTATTAACGTGGTCAGCTAAGTTTTTGCTATTTTTGCCTGAAGCCCAGTAAACCGCCGTTAAACGGTCTGAGCAATCTTATCAAAAACCGGAAATCGTTCGCCGCGCATTTCGAGTTGGGATCGCAGGTTAAATCCCTCTCGCTATTTTTATGGATGCCGATCAAAATTGATTCGGGATCCTCCCATGAAAAGTCAACGTCTTGTCGTAAAAACCAGCATCGCCGCAGAAAAATGAAATCGGGACGATGTTGTTTTCAGTCCTTTTTCCTGATATGCATTGATCTTTTTCTGCTGCTGACAGCGACGCAACGCATTTTTCGTGGTTGCCGGTTGACCGGGAACGGGTCATGGCAAACAAGAAGGATGCGTTTTTCAAAGCACGGACGGGCTATTGCTCTGAAACATACAGGAGAGGTTATGCGCATCTGCCGATTATTTTTCTTTATCCTGATATTGATGACGTTTCCGGTTGGCGCCGGTCCATGCCGCATTAACGGCGCCGGCGCCAACCGGGATTACCGCCAGAAACTATCTGCTAATGGATGCCCCCAGCGGCGCGATACTGGTTGAAAACAATCCGGATGAACGCGTGCCGCCGGCCAGTTTGACCAAGATCATGACGGCCTATCTGGTTTTTAAGGAGTTAAAATCCGGCCGGCTCTCTCTGGACGAGCCGGTTCTCATCAGTGAAAATGCTTGGCGGAC
>CAZRES010000019.1:0-35245 GCA_964598885.1 uncultured Desulfobacteraceae bacterium
TAATTCATCCGGAAAGATTTCGGAATCTTGTAATAGCAGACCTGGCCGTTATTCCGCTTTATCCATATTCATTTATTTCTTTAACCCGTCCAACTTCGCCGCTTTCCAGACGGACCTTGATTCCATGAGGATGATTCGGGGACTTTGTTAAAATATCTTTGACAATGCCCTGAGTTAATTGGTTCGTTTTTTGATCTTTTTTCAAAACAATCTGGACCGTAAGCCCAGGCTTGATATCAGCGCGAATGTTGCCGGTCATGGTTTTCTCTCTTGAAGGATGAAAAATTTAAGTCCAGGTGGTCCGGCCGTCTTCTATTCCCACCCGCCAGGGAGATCCAAATTGGAAAAGAATTTCTTGTTGAGTTGTTTTGCCGATCGCAATTCCAGAGACTTTATCAACCGGGAAATCCTTCCCCACCGTAGCACAATCCATCATCAGAAAGATTGCCGACAATACCATTCCCGTTTTTGCCAGCGCTTGAGATTTTAAAAATATAATTGAATTCATTGCGCCCCGTCCTTGATAGATTCTTGATAAGGTTTTCCCTTCCAAATATTAAATTTTCCATAATATATTACAATGAACAGAAAAATTAAAGCGTTAATAGGCTGTAACCCATAAAGAAAAAAGAAATCCATAGCTCCGGGTCTCTGCAAAACGCTCACATGATTGATTTACGGACAAATCCGAAGAGGTGTTTGTCTTCAACTCTTGATCTTCCGGATAAACGCCGTGGCTGATATATCCATTGCAATTCACAGCCAATATATTTTCATAAGACAATTAGTCTTTCAGAATAAAATCCAGGACTATCTTCCAAATTTTCCTTGCAATAATGATATACAACGGTTAATTACTTCAAAACAATTGCTGCCTTTTCGCAAGGCTGTCATGATTAAAGGCAATACTCAAAGCAATCGGAACCCACGAATCAAAAGATCTTCTTGATGGAGGCCGCGGTCTCAGGGGTTTTTCTACAAACATATCACAACTGAATTTCAGTTAACTGGCCGACAAAATAACCAACAGTCGTTTTTGCAAAGATTCTGGCTTTTTCTCAACCGGTGTGGAATTTGTCGGGCCAGAGGACAGGCAGCTCGAAGCCATTAAAGTTTTTGTCAAAATTCATCTGCGTCACAAATATAATTCCAATGATTCGATAATGATCAGTCAGAAAAAGCATTAGACATTCACATTTTTCCGAAACCAGTTGGTCGATACATGTCATTGCCCTCCATAGTGATTGTTGATGATGATTCGGGAATTCGCGAGTCCATGGCCGAATATCTCTGCGCCAATGGTTATGCCGTTGAAACGGCCGAAAGTGCTGAACAGGGCCTTGATATACTAAAATCCAAAAAAATAGACGTGGTGATCACCGATATTCGGATGGACGGCATGGATGGGCTCGCCATGACCCGTCAAATCAAGGCGCATGGTGACATTAATGTCATCGTTATCACGGCATATCCCGAGGATTACCCCTACGAAGAGGTCATCGACAAAGGCGCAGACGATATTATTTTCAAACCTTTCAAATTCGATGAGTTGCTGCTTCGCATAAAGAGGGTGGTCAGGGAACGCGAAATGACGCGGGAGCGTTATCAACGGCTCAAGGAACTTAAACTGCTTGCCATTACCGACGATCTGACCGGACTTTATAACAGACGCCATTTCCATCACCAGCTGACAATCGAAATTAGCCGTTTTAAACGCTACAAACGCCCGCTTTCTCTGATGCTCATTGATATTGATCATTTCAAGAGATACAATGACTGCCACGGCCATCTCGAAGGCGATAACGTGCTGCGTAAAACCTCCGATATTCTTTTAACATGTATGAGGACAACGGATTCAGCCTACCGGTATGGCGGAGAGGAATTCACACTGATACTGTCAGAAACCGATTGTTCCTCGGCCATGCATGTGGCAAATCGAATACGGGAGACCATTGAAACATATTTTTCTTCTGTTTTGGATCGCGAAAAAATCACGGTAAGTATAGGCGTAACGGAATATGATCTGCTTGATTCCCTATACGGTTTCATCGACCGCGCCGATAAAGCCATGTATATGGCAAAAAAAGAAGGCCGAAACTGCATCGTCCAGTTGAGGCGAGGCATGGATATGCTTCCACTCATATCGGTTTAATTTCAATAGGTTATGGCAACTGCAAATCATAGACTACCGGCAGTGGTCGTGGGTTGAAACCCTAATTTTCCAAAACAGTTGACAACCTTGCCGGAACATTTAAACGTCGGAAATATTACTCCCAAATATTTTCTGAACTCGCCGCATATAGCCCTTTGCCGATATTTTGGATTCCATATCAAGTGGAGCTTGCTTTCTCACATTTTATAGGTTAAATTTTGTCCGTCTTACATGGGAAGTCTCTTTTTCTTGCGCCTCAAGCGGATTATAGGGGAAGGCTTCACAATACCCTCGGAAATTTAAAACTCTGGGGATATTTTGGTTGCATCCGTCAGTTCATTATAAAGAACGTATATTAATGTGGAGGATTAAACTATAGATACTCTTTCAGTCAAATCATCCGAAATATATCTTATGGAAAGTGCGGAGGAAACATTTCGCCTGGAAATCAAGACCGATCCGGAATCAGTTCGAAAACAGGCTCAATGGTGCGGCATAAAACCCGGCATGAAGGCTCTTGATGTTGGGTGCGGTCCCGGAAAGACTACATCGATTCTTTACGAGATGGTGCAACCGGGAGGAACCGTTATCGGCATCGATCTTTCGCTGGATCGAATCTCTCATGCTAAAAATCATTATTGCCGGCAGCCCGGAATCGATTTCAAAGTCTTCAACTTAAAGGAACCATTAACTGGTGTCGGTGAGTTCGACCTGATTTGGGTGCGGTTCATTTTGGAATATTTTCGGAAAGAAAGTTATGATATCGTAAAAAATTTGAGTCAAGTTCTGAAACCCGGAGGCATTCTCTGTTTAATCGACCTTGATCACAATTGTCTCAGTCACTATGAATTACCGCCGATGGTTCAAAATTTTCTGCCTAAACTTATGATAAGGCTTCAGGAAGAAGGAAACTTTGACGCATATGCGGGCCGAAAATTATATTCGTATTTATTTGATTGTGGATTTACGGACATTCAGATCAATCTGGTGGCGCATCACCTTTTTTATGGTCCGATAAGCGATTCAGATCTCTTCAACTGGATGACAAAGATAAAAATCATCTCAAGAATGTTTGAAGATGTATTCGAAGGTTACCCCGGCGGATGTGAATCTTTTATTGATGATTTGAAAAATTTTCTAATTGATCCAAAGCGCTTCACATATACACCTCTAATTATGTGCAAGGGACTGAAACCTTGAGTGTTTTATCGAGTTACGAAGAACTCTTTAAAATTTCCCTGACTTTAGAAGATAACCTATTAATATCAAAAGGTTTTTGTATAAAACTGCTTTGGCCGTAATTTAAAAGTTCTATTGCTTTTTCCGGAAAGCTATACCCGCTGGAAAAAAGAATTTTGAGCCCCGGCTTGATTTTTTTAAGAAGTTTAAATGTTTCGTATCCGCTTGTTCCGGGCATTATCATATCAAGAATTGCCAAATCAATCGTAGCCTTTTTTTCGGTAAGCACTTTAACAGCCTCGCTTCCACTCATAACAGGTATAACTTTATATCCTAATTCTGTAAGCATATCGGTTAAAATGCCAAGAATGTCTTCTTCATCGTCAATAACAAGAATGGTTTCATTTCCCTTGATCAAATTTTTGGCGATAACGGCCTCTTTTTGTGTCAATTTTTCCGATTCCGGAAGATAGATAATGAATTCACTACCTTGCCCCACCTCACTCTTAACATTTATAAATCCCCCATGGGATTTGATAATGCCGTAGGCGGATGCAAGCCCGAGGCCGGTCCCATGGCCCCGCTCCTTTGTCGTAAAAAATGGATCAAAAATCCTTGGCTTGGATTTTTCATCAATACCGACCCCTGTGTCTTTTACAATAATTCTGACGTGTCTTCCACTATTGATACTGTTATGTTGTGCTTCATTTTCCGTGATAAAGACATTTTTAGTTTCAATACATATGGTTCCGCCTTCCGGCATGGCATCAGCGGCGTTAAGGAAAAGGTTTAAAAGCACCTGTTCAATCTGTCCTTGATCAACTTCAACTGTCCATACATTTTGCTCAAGAGAGATAGAAATAGAAATATCTTTCTTTGTGCGACCGAACATCCGGGAGCTTGTTTTAATCAATTCGTTTATATTGATGGGTTTAACCTCGTATTTTCCCCCGCGGGCAAATCCGAGCAATTGTCTGGTAAGTTCCGATCCGCGATCGACATATTTCTCTATATTTTTGAGTTTTTCATAATGATTGTGCTTTAAATTTTTATCTAATAATATCAGAGTGCTGTATCCTTGAATACCCATCAATAGATTGTTGAAGTCATGAGCGATACCACCCGCAAGAGTCCCGACCGCCTCCATCTTTTGAGCTTGCTGCAACTGCTGCTCAAGTTCTTTTCTTTTCGTTTCCGCCGTTTTTCTTTCCTCAATTTCCTGCAGTAAATTTTTGTTCATTTCCCTTAATTCAATTTCGGATCTCTTAAGCTCCGTGACATCTTTGAACACCCCCACGATATCCGTTATGTTTCCATCAGAGTCTATATTCGGCGCGCCACTCATGTGAAACAAACGTTCAGTGCCGTCTTTATGCAATATCGGGACATAAAAATCGATAACAGTATGCCCGCTATCTTTGATATAGCTGAAAACAAGGTTAAACCTTTCAATATCCGTGCTTTTTAGAAAGTCGGCGAATAGTTTTCCTACAACAACATTTTCATTGTAACCGAGAATTTTCCGCCAAGCCGAATTCACATATATAAATCGTCCGTCAAGGCCGAGAGTATAAATTATGTCAGGAGCATTTTCGCTGAGTGCCCGATAACGTAGCTCTCTTTCCCGAATTAACTGGTATGATTTTGCGTTATTAATACTAATTCCGAGTTGCGAGGCTATACCTAAAAAAAGGTTAATGTCACTTTGATATAATGGTTTCTTTGAGTGATAATTATCTACGGCCAGAATACCTTCCGATATGCCCTCATATATAATCGGAACACAAATAAATGATTTAACGGCCAATTTCTTTGCGAACGCCTCACTTCTTTCGGAAATAAACTTTTTAAACTCATTAAAATCATTGATCAAAAAATTTTTTTGCTCTTTAAAAGAAACAATAAAAGGTCCTCTTGATTTAGGATTATCAAGATGGAACTCCGTGTCTTTCAACAAATCTTCTTCATTGGGCCTGTATCCATAACCGACACTGTATATCAGGCGAGTTCGCTGGCGATTGGCAAGCATTATCAACCCGCGATCGAAATTTAATCGTTTATTAATTGATTCCATTGTGAATTCAAGAAGTTTATCAATATTGAGTATATTTGAAACGGCCTGGCCAATCTCCTGAACCAACATGGAGTTATTATATCTGACATTAATCTCATCGAGAAGACTGTTTGCCGTGTCCCGATGATTTTTTATAGTCTTTGACAGCTCTTCTTTTTCCAATATAATCTGATATAAAGTTATGCTCATGACAACAAGGGCAATAAACGAAACAGCCAGGAGACTCTGTTCGATTGGGAGGAAGTAAAAAAATAATACGCAGATGATGAAAGACAACAGATAGGCATAATAGGCGATCCTTTTCCAAATGAAAGATGGCATGGTTTTCCATCTGATATTGTAAATACAACGATCGCCTGCAATATGCATGCAGGTATTATGTTCTATTGTTGCGAACTCATTTGTAAATAATTTTGCTATACCCTCAAATGTTCCCAACCTGTTTTCGCATTGGTAAGGCTTTTCATGGACACCGGGAACTTGAATTGCCTCAATTTCCGCATGATTGATTCCAACCTTCCTTGTTTCTATGGTTGAACCCCGGCTCACATAAGGATAAAGTTTCCCGAGTAAAGAATAGACCGTAGATGGGCTTATATACCATAATAAATATTTCGCAATACCACCTGCTGATTTAGTAAAAGGGGCATATCGTCCGACGTTTCTGGCAATATTTGTATCACCTGTCTCTTTAACTGTGATTTCATAAAACCGGTCGACCTGTGTTTGGGTGAGCCAGTGTCCCTCATCTTCAAGTTGATAGGTTGTAATCCCTGCATAATCCAGAATGGCCGACAGATCCGTCTGAGGATAATGTTTGCTTATGTATTCAGCAAAACTCTTTATGACTCTTGTATTATATAAAGGGGCCTCTTCCAATTTTTTCTCCATTCTACTTGATGTCGGACCATTGCATTCTGAGATGCTTTTGGCAATAATACATGAATTGATCCGAATAGCGTAAATTCAGGATCCAAAGCTGATATTGCTTATTGCTGGCAATCCCGATACTTTCAACTACAAAAGCTGGATAAAAAAGGATGGTAAATTTTTCACAGTTATACAATTTCCCAAGTTTTGATATGACCGACGACAAAATTTGTAAAGAAAATCCCGTAGGGTCGACAACAAAAATTTTTAAGCTGTTTAAAAGATTTGAGATATTTATTCCCAAATCGGACCGGTCAACAATCAAAACGGCTTTAAGACGTTGGTGTTGAATCAGAGAATAACACTGCCACTTTCTAACAAAACCCTGACGCTCAAAAGCCATTTTTAAAGATGAGTCACTATCGTCGGCTTCTCTCAGGTGTATAATATCCATCAAAAGACCGCCGGAGTTATGCCGGTAAAACTGATCAAATTCCCACATATCAGCGGATGTGCTCCCCCTTAACAACCACCCATGAGGAAGGTTTTCTTCAGTGAATTTGACGGGCATGGTTAAATAAGCAAAAAGATCAAGCGAGCATGCCTGAGGATTATTCAAATCTCTAGCAAAACCACCAAAAACATAATCGGGAAATTTATTTTCCGGCCGAAAAAAACAGATCACATAATCCAGATTTGAAGAGGATAATTGATTCATCCCATTTAAATAAATCATCATCTGCCGCAATACCATTAAACCGGGTGACTTGCAATTTCCCGTTGGTATGGCCGCATGATGATGAATGAGCCAGGCCCGCTCATACGCTCTGATCATCGAAATATGACCGCAAATCTGTCCGTTGCTTTCACAAATTATATGTCTCGATATTTCAGGATGCTCCTTGTATAATTTTTCATAAGTTCTGATTAAATCATCATGATACTCGGCGCAGGAAACATACTTTTCCGGATAAATGAAGCCTGTCTGAAAGAAAAACTCCCAGAGTGCGTCCATATCGACTTCCGCTGAAATTGAAATCTGAGGGTCTGAATTGGCACACAGAATATTGTTCAATCGACTGTATGAATGGATATCCATATCAAGAATGGCTATGCCATAGCGGGTGTTATGCTCGGTGATCCGCCTGTATATGATCTGTGCAGTGCAATTTGCGATTGGGTTGCCGGCTATGAGAATGGAAAGGTTTTGGATCAACATGCCTGGCATTAGCAGATTCTCATCATCGGACTTAAAAATAACGGATAAACCAGTCGTTGAAATATCGGAAATACTTTTATGAATTTTTCTCCTTAATAATGGGTGATCAAATGCAACGGTATATGCCGGCGTTATATTGTATCGCGGATTCCGCATTTTTTTTCCTGGGAAACGACTGATATGATCGCTTTTGGATGAAAAAACGAATTCTTTTGATAAATTATAGTTGTCCTGCTGGCGTAGGCACATACAAGATTCCAAATAAACAACCTTATCGTCGGAAATCAAACGAACTAATGTGGAGGCGTCAGGGTTAAACCTGTTATTATACTTTAATGTTTCGGCGCTTATGCTGATTCGGAATCCCTCAGAACTGAAATCTACTACTTCGCCTTTTACAAAAAAATCACTTTGCGTCAGTTCTGCAAAGACATCTTTACAGGGATATCTTCTTGCACGGCGCTGATTCAGGGAGAAACTTTTTTCGGGAATACGAATTATAAAACTATTTTCAGCCTCGCTTATAATTTCAATTGGGACATAAATAACGTCTTCGTTCCTCATAATGACTAAATGAAGCGGACGGTATGATTGTAGTTTATATTGAAAATACGAGTTGTCCCACTTGCAGATCAATTGATTATCAAAGCAAGGTTCGGGATAAGCTTTCACAAGAAGCCGATCCTTGTAGAACGGGTGTTTCAGGAGGACAAATAGAGGCGACCTTTTGAAATGAATATAATTTAAGGTATTAGCAAGTTCGCGTTCATCCAGTATTTTTGCGGCATCAAAAGTTTTAATAAGGTCTTCATGCTGAAAAATATGCGGAAAAGTCCTTAAATTCAGCTCCAAGGGTTCATTTTTTTCTTCATAGACCATGTTAAGACTTTTGCTCTATTAAATCTGCAGAAATATTATTTCATGGATTTATCGATTTATATAGATGGAGTTCTTTTAAGTCAAAAAAGACATGCGGCGTGCTTGATCACGCTTTGTATTCTTTAAATTCAAAGCCTAAGATTTTTTATAGTATCTTTTAGTGTGTGCTGTGCGATCTCATATGCATTCTCGATGTATCGCTGTAAATCTTCCTTTGGAATCGTCGTTGCAAAATAATTTTCCAGCGATTTAAACCCGACCGCCAGCCAGTCTATCTCTTGTCCGTCATAAAATCGCGTTCCCGGCAATGGGACAAAACTGTTGATGTCAAACACCGAGGTCTTGATTCTTTCCATCAACTTCAACGTATCTTCAATGTCCTTATGAGTTTCATCCGGCAGGCCGATTATTACCGAAGTAACGGAAGTGATACCGCTTTGGTATACCATCTCACTGGTTTTTATAATATTTTTCAAAGTAATTTGTTTATTGATATCGTTTAAAATTTTCTGGCTTCCTGATTCAAGTCCAAAATACAGACCTTTGCAGTTGGATTTCGCCATCAGATCAATGAGGCCTTCGTCAAGATTGTCATACCGTGCGGTACATCGCCATTTAATATCTATATCTTCGCTATTCAGGGCATTACAAAAATCGACGATATATCGCCTGTCATATGTAAAAGTACCATCCACTATATCTACATATTTAACATCATAATCACGACTCAGCATTTTCATCTCTTTGACGACGCTTTTTATACTGCGCCTTCTTATTTTCCCGCGCCAAAGGGATTTATCAGCACAAAACGAACAGTGATAAGGACAACCCCTGGTTGTGATCATACGGTGCAATCGATAATGGGTGTAATCACAATTCCGGACCAGCTCTCTTGCCGGGAAAGGAAGCGAATCTATGTTGGATATCATTTCACCATCGGGATTTTCGATGACAT
This sequence comes from uncultured Desulfobacteraceae bacterium, assembly GCA_964598885.1. Taxonomy (GTDB): domain Bacteria; phylum Desulfobacterota; class Desulfobacteria; order Desulfobacterales; family Desulfosalsimonadaceae; genus SURF-33. The sequence continues at coordinate 9,329 of CAZRES010000019.1, forward strand.
TTTCCCGATCCTTAAAGTTAATACCATCGATATTTTTTAAATTCGAACCACCGGATATAAGAGTCTTAACCAGTCTCAACAGGGGAATTTCGCCTTCGCCACGAACAATGACATCAATGTTTGGATTTGCTATCGTCTCGGCCGAGCAAAATGATGGGTGATGCCCACCAGCGATAACGACAATATTTTTATCTATTTTCTTGGCCAGTTCAGCAACTTTTAAGGCACTGTGGGTCATCGGGGTCAGACAGGTAATTCCGATTGACTTCGGGCGGCAATTTTGAATCACATCTGAAATTTTGCGCCATATTAAATGATTATTATCAGCGATGCTTTTTGCATATAATTTCTGGCCTTCCGAATATTGACGAACATCAAAGGAGAATGAAGGTTGAACAGGCAAATCTGCGAGCAAATCTCCTGTCAGGATCGATACATTGATTCCGTTATTCCTTAAATAGGCGCCAAGGGATACCGTTGAAATTGAGTATCCACATTCCGAACCAATACCTTTTAAGGATTTATAGGGTGGGTCGATAAGCAGAATGTCCATTTGTTCTCCATAAAGAGTGTCGGGGTATTAACACAATGATTATGTCACACCACGATCATTTTTGTCCAAGCAAAAATGGTTATAAGGAGGTCAACTAACGGTATGCCATTTAAAATGATATTGAATCAGATGGTTATAATCATATAATATTTCACCCGTATAGATATAACCCTAATGCCTATTCCCTTTAATTTTAAACCAGTTGATATCCCAGGGAATCAAAGGATGCCGGCACTTTGGGCAGCGCCAACTTCCATTGGCTTTTGCCTTTAAGCGGCCATTGGCGGAAAAACAGGAGATTCAAAATAGGCGTCGGTTCTTCATGCCCCACATCCGGGCTTTGAACAAAATAGGCCTTTTCATATGCTTATAGCCACAGAAGGCGACGGTTAAAACGGCTCCCCCTGGATCTATTGTTTACCGGCGGCATAAAGCTTTTTTTCAAGCTCGCACATTTTTCGGCTGAAAGCGGGGTATTCCAGGTCCAGCGGCATCAGGTAATCAGCCACGCTGGCGGCGTCGGTGAGCATTTTTTCAAACTCGGGTGCACGCGGTTCTTCCAGAAAAACAGAATCATATCTTCCCATGAGTTCGGTGGTCTTTGCAACCATTTCCGGCCGTTGAATAGAAAAACCGACGTTGTTGTGCTTTATTATAAGGGCTCACTGAGTTATCATATATTTGTACTTTAAAATTGTTCGGATATCAATCTCAACCCATGGAAATAAATTTACTTTCAAATAAAACTTTGATATCTTGCGGAGAAAAATAAATTTCTATTTCATGACATCGTCAATCTTGTCGTCATGGTTGCGCGGTTGCTTTTGGAAACGCCGGGATAATGCCGGGCGACCTGCGAATCAGAAACGATAACTATCAGAAGGAAGCCAAGCCATGAATAAATTAGGTAAAACGAATCAATGGCTATGGAACATGTTTTCTGCCGGGTTGCCCAGGGATTACGATCTTGAAGCACTCCGAAAAATTTTTCTGATCAATCTCATCGCCGTTGTCGGCGCCTTTGTTTTGTTCGTTTTCAGTGTTTTAGAATTTTTCATTCAAGATTATTATCTGTTCTTCGTGGATATGATGTTTTTCTTTATCTTATTATGGCTTTTCATATATCTCCGGAAAACAAAAAATTATCATGTCGTCAGCGTGATCGGAACAACAATAACCGGTTGTTTTTATATTTTTTTTATCACCTACGGCGGGTTTGGCAATACGGCCTTTTTATGGTCTTTCACCTATCCGCTCATCGCCATCTTTTTGCTCGGCACCAGAAAGGGGTCTGTTTTTTCCCTGCTGTTTCTTTTTATGGCATGCATTGTCTTTGTGTTTGCATCGAAAATCCCATTTTTTACATCCTATGACATCTACATTAAAATGCGTTTTATCCCATCATACCTTACAATATATCTACTTGCTTTTATAATGGAAAAAACCCGTGATCTTGCCAATAACCGCCTTGACGCCGCAAAATCCGAGGTTACCGAAACCGTCAAAAAGCTGGAAAATATCAATCGTGCCCTAACGTTAAACGAAAAACGCCTGCGTCAAATCATCGATCTGGTTCCCCATTTCATTTTCGCCAAGGACAGCGACGGCCGCTTTATTCTCGTCAATCAAGCCGTCGCGGAAGCATACGGCACTACCGTTCAGAAACTTGTCGGGAAATGCGACATGGATTTTTCCGCTACCGAGAAAGAAGTTGAGCATTTCCGCAAAGATGATATTGAGGTCATCCGTTCCGGGGTTCGAAAAACAATAAAGGAAGAACAGATCACCGACGCCGCCGGAAAAACGCGAATACTGAGTACACAAAAAATCCCTTTTACCTTTTCCGGCGCCACTCTGCCCGCAGTACTCGGCGTTTCCATGGATATTACCGAATTGAAGCAGGCAGAGGAGGAACGCGAAAAGCTCCGGAATCAGCTTCAGAGATCCCAAAAAATGGAGTCCCTTGGCCTTTTGGCGGGTGGCGTTGCTCATGATTTGAACAACATCCTTTCGGGAATTGTCAGCTACCCGGAACTGATATTAATGAATTTACCCGAAGGCAGCCATCTCCGAAAGCCGCTTAAAACCATGATGGAGTCCGGTCTCAGAGCGACCGCGATTGTTCAGGATCTGTTGACCATGGCAAGAGGAGTGGCAACGGTCAGTGAGTTTCTAGACTTAAATGATCTGATCAGGAAATATCTAAGTTCTCCTGAATTTGAAATGCTGAAACAGTATCATCCCTCCGTTACCGTCAAAACCAGCCTCCATTCCAACCTTTCTAACATTGGCGGCTCTTCCGTTCATATCCGGAAAGTGATAATGAACCTGGTTTCCAATGCAGCCGAAGCGATTAAGGAAGACGGGAATATTGTCATATCAACCGCGAACCGCTATGTAGACAAACCCTTAAAGGTCTACGGCGGGACCATCAAAGGCGAGTATGCTGTTTTATCCGTATCCGACGATGGTTCGGGAATATTGCCGGAGGATCTTGAACGGATTTTCGAACCGTTTTACACCAAAAAGAAAATGGGCAGAAGCGGCACCGGCTTGGGTTTGGCCGTGGTCTGGAATGTCATGCAGGACCACAAAGGATACATCCGTGTGACCACCAATCCAAACGGCTCAAGATTCGCGTTATACTTTCCCGTTGTCAGCGACTTTATATCAAATAAGGATACCCCTCTATCCATTGATGACTACAAGGGTAAGGGGGAAACCATTCTGGTTGTTGATGATGAGGAAAGCCAGCGGGAAATTTCCTGTAAAATTCTGGATGCCCTTGGTTATGAGGCTATATCCGTTTCCTGCGGAGAGGAAGCCGTTTTATATTTGAAAAACAATGCCGTGGATCTAATACTGCTTGATATGATTATGGATCCGGGCATGTCCGGTCATGAGACCTATAAACGAATACTAGCGATTCACCCGGACCAGAAAGCCATCATCGTCAGCGGCTTTTCCGAAACGGCCGACGTGAAGGGGACCCAGTCTCTTGGCGCCGGTCAATACGTTAAAAAGCCGTTAACCATAGAAAAGATTGGCCTTGCCGTCAAAGAAGAATTGGAGAGACCGCGAATACCAATCGGGGAATAACGACATCTGATCATCATAGACGCTACTTCTGCAATTTTATCGTCAGATAATAATTGATCCGCATCCCGCCCTTTTTATCCAGTTCTTGTAAAAACCCGGTTACAAGTTGGTCGATATCGACTTTTTGGCTCTCAGGCTTCGGCGGCTTTGGCAACGGCTTTGCTCCGGACTTTTCGTTTACCGACCTGGGCCGTCCGACTTTTCCCCTGGCTTTTTTGCTATCGACCTTTGTCGTCTGTGCTGCGGATTTCTTTTTACCGGCCGACAGTTTTTTCGTTTTTGGTTTCCTGGGCGCGGATTTTTTCCTGCCGGTGGTTTTTGCTGGTTTTTTCACATACTGCGCCAGTTCGGGAATCTTTTCTATGGCCATCTCCAGAGTGAACCGATCTTTTCCGATCTTGCGGGTCAAACCATAGAGTTCTTCCGGAGTCAATGCGAGTATTTCGGGCGCCAGGTTGTATTCATATCCATCCGGCGTTTTGGTTTTGATGATAAAATGGCCGGTATTAAATTGCCGTGGGTTACTGAGTTTGGCCATGAGGCTGGCGGTATTATGAATCTTAATCTCTTTGCCGGCTGCTGCGGAAACCTTTTTGGTAATATCCGTCAACCGCATGGATTTTCCGGTCATCAGGACATCCAGGACATACTTGCTTTGCGTTTTATTTTCTTTTGGCATGGCCGTCCTCATGGGAAGATTATGGTGATGTGTAGGATACTTTAACCGAAGCAAATTATAATTTCAAGGAAAATTGGCCGAATAGTAAAAGCTGTTTATATCTTACGGTTATTCCGCTCTGTTTTACCTGTCAGAATTTCCCGGTCGTTATTTTGTGAAACGGACGATAAGAAGGATGGATTCCCAGCTGGTTATGATATGCCCCTCGAATCTTCGACGGGGCATATCATTTTCGGGAAAAAAAAGAGAGGTTGGGCCTAATCGACTTTAAAAAAAGTCTTCCCTTTGGCGCCGCAAACCGGGCAAATATCAGGGACTTCGTTTTCGCAGGTATACCCGCAAACCGGACATACATAATAATCGGCTTCCGGCAGGGAATCCAGATTGTCCAAAGCTTTCTGGTAAAGCTCGGCATGCACTTTTTCGACTTCATTGGCATAAACGAAACTGCGATGGGCGGCTTTGTTTCCTTCTTCTTCGGCGGTTTTGATCATATCGGGATACATGCTTTTAAATTCATGGGTTTCTCCCTCAACCGCCGCTTTAAGATTATCGGCCGTACTTTTGATTTCACCCAGAGTTCGCAGATGGGCATGGGCGTGCACGGTTTCGGCTTCTGCGGCTGCCCGGAACAATTTGGCGACCTGGGCATGACCTTCTTTTTCCGCCTGTTTGGCAAATGCGAGATACTTCCGGTTGGCCTGCGATTCACCGGCAAATGCTTCTTGTAAATTTTGCTCTGTCTGCGTCATTGATTTTCTCCTTTTTGATAATGAATTCATTAATGGTTACTTCCCATCTTCCACTACGGATCCCGGACCTGCCAGCGGTCGGAAACATTTTTTGCCGGCGCCGCAAACCGGGCAGCACCAGTCATCCGGAGTTTCCTCAAACCGGGTGCCTTTGGGGATTTTCCCCCTGCGATCCCCTCGATCCGGATCATAGATACACCCGCAATTGACGGTCTGGCATTGGTACATTTCCTCGGGTTTGGCCATAACAGACTCCTTCTATATTCTTATTGTTTCTTTATTTCCGATACCACCCCGTTCCATGCGCACTTGTCACAATAAATCCGCGTGCCGTCAAAAATTTCAGGGATATCTTCTTTTTCAATCTCAGAATCGAAGCAGATGCGTCCGGTACTGCAATCAAACGAAACGGTTTCAAATTCATCTTCCGGATCTTTGACATAAAAACGCTGTTGGCCGCAAGAAGGACATTTCATGACATAACTCCTTTATCGAAAAAATTATCGCAAGCCAATGTTTCGCTAAATACGGTACTTGTAACTATAATACACGATCACGCGATGTGCAAACTATATGGTATATGGCTGGATTTTCTGAAAATATGGCGCTGAATGGCGATAGGCTGGTCAGGAAAATTGATGTCAGGAAAGGAGTTTTTATGATTTTGTGTCACGTTCGGGAGGTGGAAATTAAAATTTTCTATCTGGATACGGAGAAGTTATGGGGCTCTGACATACTGTGCGGCATATCAGGGCCCCATCATTCTTTTTGGCAGATTTATCTTCGGTTTCAAGCGCTTGGCAAGATGTGGATCGTTGAACAGATATTGTGGCGCCTGCTGGTTAAAATCCCCAGCAATTCCGAGGGGCCTTTTCGGCAACCTTATCCTCGAGCTCGACTATCTCTTTTCTGAGTTTATCGAGTTTTTCATTGGTCGATTTGGGATCTCGATACGCTTCGGCATATTCGAATCGCTTTTCGTGAAGCTTTTTTCTCTGCTCAACCGTATCGTTGAGAAACATCTGGCACTCTGCATCTTGACGGTAATTATAATTTCCCCGTCCGCGGTCCATCATGCCAGGGCCTCTTCCCCAGCCGCGATGCCTCATACCGGGACCCATGCCATATCCATAATCTTCTCCTGATTTCAAGTCGGTGCCGCAGTAGGGGCAATAATTATAATTTTCTTGGCCTCCGGTGGGACCCCGTTGCTGGGCATCGGCAGCCACGGTGATTGAAAGACACAATGCGGCAAGGAAAATAATGGATGCATACTTTTTCATTTTTGCTCTCCTTTCTTTGATTTGGTTTTTTTTCATTTCTTACTTGTATAATAAATAGTAAAAAGACATAAATGAAAATACAGGATGGCACCCATAAGCATCCTTTTGAGGGTGTATTTCCCGGAAAAAATGATCAATAGGAGGCGTTGCATGAAAAAAACAGCTGTCATTTTATTGCTCATTTATGTGGCCGCCATTTTCGGCTGTGCAAAAAAGGTTCCGTATGCACCGGACGCCGACTTAAAGGGGCATACCGCGCCCACAGCTATCACCGCGAAATTGAATGCCAGTGTTCTTGAGACGCTTTCCTTTTCAGACCGGCAATCGTTTATGGAAGCACAAAAGGGATTGATTGCCACGGATACGGATCTGATGGTGCCCGATGCTGACGGAAATGTGATATGGGACCAGGCGGCCTATGGGTTTGTCAGGGGCGAAGCCCCTTCCAGCGTTAACCCAAGCCTTTGGCGCCAGGCCAAGCTCAACAGTATTCACGGATTGTTCAACGTAACCGATGGTGTGTATCAGCTTCGGGGTTTTTGTCTTTCCAACATGACCATTATTGAAGGTGACACCGGATGGATTATTGTTGATCCCCTGACGACCCGGGAGACGTCATCTGCGGCGATGGCTTTTGCCCGGAAGCATTTGGATGAAAAACCCATTGTTGCCATTATTTTTACCCACAGTCATATCGACCATTTCGGCGGCGTCTTCGGTCTGATTACGGCCGAAAAAGCCGCGAGGCAAGACGTCCGCATTATCGCCCCCAAAGGATTCATGGAAGAGGCAACCAGTGAAAACATTATTGCCGGTATCGGCATGGGGCGCAGGGCCGCATACCAGTTTGGGAAGCCATTGGCCCCAGGCATCAGGGGGCATGTGGACGACGGACTGGGGAAATCAGTGCCCTTTGGGACCTATGGTATTCTGCCGCCCACGGAACTTGTGGACGCAACACCCCGGAATATGGTCATTGACGGCGTCAATTTCATCTTTCAATATGCGCCCGAATCCGAGGCGCCCGCGGAGATCACCTTCTATCTGCCGGATAAGAAAGCCTGGTGCGGCGCGGAAATCGTGTCCCGGAATATGCACAACCTGTATACCCTGCGCGGCGCAAAGGTTCGTGATGCGTTAAAATGGAGCGGTTACATTGATGAAGCCGCCCACTTGTTCGGTGATGTCGAAGTGTATTTCGGATGTCATCACTGGCCCATATGGGGCAATGAAAAGATTCTGGAGTTTTTAAAAAAACAGCGGGATCTGTATAAGTACATTCATGACCAGACCGTCAGGCTGGCCAATGCCGGATATACCCCCCGTGAAATCTCCGAAAAAATCCAACTTCCTGCTTCTCTTCGCAATTATTGGTCAAACAGAGGCTATTACGGCACGCTGAAGCATAATGCAAAGGCCGTGTATCAGGCGTATTTTGGCTGGTATGATGGAAACCCCGCCAATCTGGACCCCCTGCCGCCGGAAATCTCGGCCGCCCGTTATATCGATTATATGGGCGGCGCGGACAACGTGCTGGCAAAAGCCCGGGCATCCTTTGACAACGGCGACTACCGCTGGGTGGCCGAAGTTCTCAATCACCTGGTGTTTGCACAACCGGATAATGTGAAGGCAAGAGGGCTTCTCGCCCGGACGTACGATCAACTGGGCTATCAGTCCGAATCCGGTGTTTGGCGAAACGTTTACCTGACAGGCGCCTATGAACTGCGCCACGGAGCGCCGGACAAGGGCATGGACATCGCCAGTATGTATGAAGTGCTGAAGCAGACCCCACTGTCCCGGTTGTTCGACAGCATGGCTGTCCGGCTGGACGGTCCGGCCGCGGAAGGCAAGCGGTTTGTGGTGAATGTCATTTTCAAGGACCTCAACGAAAGCTATGTGCTAACTTTGGAAAATTCGGTGCTCCACCACAGAAAAACCGATCCGGACCCGGATGCAAACGCCACTTTGAAAATAACCCATGAACTCTTTCTGAAAATGGCCATTGGAACGGCAGGAATCCGGGATACGATTTTCTCCGATGATCTGGAAACCAGCGGAAGCCGGATTGACCTTGTCCGTTTTTTCCTTTTATTTGATAAGCCCAAAGGCTTTTTTACTATTGTGACCCCTTAGCCGCTTCTCCGGATGATCATAATTCCCCGGAACGCCCATCGTCACAAGGTTGATCATCATCTTCCAGTCGGGCGTGTTCGGCCCATTCCGGCGCTTTCATACAAACTTCCGGCTCGATTGATTCCGTTGTATGCAATCCGACCAGCCGATGAACCATATCCAGCAGACGTTCGTGTTCCCACAGACCTTTGATCAGTCGCTCGGGAATTCCGCTTAAGCCGACTTGAGATCCGGCCAGCGCGCCGGTGAGTCCGGTCCGTGCCATATTGTTGCCTCCGCCGTTGAGTGACGATAAAACGGCCATCTCAAAATCGCCTTCAAACCGGGCATTGAAATAATAAGCGGCCGGGAGCATGAATCCCAGGTTACAGGCCAGGCCGAACAATCGACAAGCGGCCTGCGGGGGTTCAATGCGTATTGACGGATCATGTGCAGCGGCATGCGACCAGCCGGGCTGCAGCAAGGCATCGAAAAAAGGAACGGAGACCGGCTCTGAATCTTTAGAAGACCTCCGTAACCGCAATTCCAGCGTCACATCCTGCGATTTGGCCTGCGCGGTAATGACCCGGGGCATGTCCGACAAAGGATGGCCTTCAATCAACGCTGCCACGATCAGGCCGAAGGCGACGGACTGTCCGGCGATAAACGGATCCCGATGGGTCAATAATACATTGGATAGCGTATGCTGGAGCAGCAATCCCAAGTCGTCATGGTATCGCGCGGCAAGCACGGGTGTTCGCAAGGCCGCCTCGGCCGTATCCGCATAACTGCCGGCTTCACTCCAATCCATCCCGGCTCGACGGGCTCGCCATACCTGCCGCATAGCCGCATCCGTATAACGTCCTCCCGAAGGGGTGCCGTCCAGGGTTGCCAGCAGAGCGTCGAGTCGATTGGTAAAGTCGGATTGCACGTATTTTTCGTGTGCCGCGATCGATTCCAAAAGGAAGGTGATCATCTGTCCGGTCTGGGAATTTTCACCTGCTTTCAGACCGGCGTGATAGCGATTGGGTTTGGGCTCGGTATAGTCGTCGATCCAGTCCCCGTAATCGGATTTCAGTTTGTCCAGGTCATAGTACCAGTGCGGTCCAACCCCTAGTGCATCGCCGATAAGGGTTCCCAGGACGGCTCCGGCTGCTCGGTCTTTTAAATCAGATTCGTTCATGGTAATCGTTCTCCATCCATTTTTGAGTTAATCCGTTTAAACTAAAAAAACCTGTCCGGCCATTAACCGTTAAGACAGCTTTTTACGAGTGACACGGGCGGCCAGGGCCACGGGATCCCATAAGGGGGAATACGGCGGCGCGTAACTCAAGTCCAGGTCGGCGATTTCCTCGAGCGTCAAACCGACGTGAAGAGCCGTGGCCAGAACATCGATGCGCTTGGCAGCCCCCGCCTTTCCGACGATCTGACCACCCAGCAGTCTGCCGCTGTCTTTTTCCGCCAGTATTTTGACGGCGATCGGGCCCGATTCGGGATAATATTCCGCCCGGGTCATACTGTTTATCACGGCGGTAACATATTGTTTTCCGGTTTGGTGAATCTCTTTTTCCTGCAGGCCCGTGCGGGCCACTTCCGTCGAACCGACCTTGGTTACGACGGTTCCCACCAATCCGGGAAAAACAGCGTATTTCCCGCCGATATTGGAACCGGCCACCCGCCCGTGTTTGTTGGCGACGGTTCCTAAAGCGATGTTCGTCGGCCGGCGGCTGACCAGATGAAAGGATTCGGCGCAATCACCGCCGGCCCAGACGTTTTCCGCCGTTGTCCGCATGGTATCGTCAACCCGGACTGCGCCGCTGGGTCCCAGTTCGATTCCGGCGGTTTCTGCCAGATGAATGTTGGGTTTTACCCCCAGCGCCAGAATAACCAGATCCGCCGGAATGATTCGGTTATTGGTGACGATGGCCCGGACGCGGTTCTTCTTGAGATCGACAGATTGCAGAGGTTCCTTTCTGTAAAGCCGGACACCCATATCAAGCAGGGCCTGGGACACCAGTGCGCCCATCTCCGGATCGAGTATATCCATAACCTCTGCTTCCTTTTCGATAAGGGTGACCTTCATTTTGCGTAACAGGAGATTTTCCGCCATTTCCAGTCCGATGTTGCCGCCCCCGATAATCACGGCGTTTTGCGGTTGTTCACGGGCGATAAAATCCATCACATCAAGACCGTCTTGCAGCGTATTGATCCTAAAGATTCCTTCGGCGGTGAGCCCTTCCACAGGAGCTTCGGCCGGCATTGCGCCCGTGGACAGCATCAGGCGGTCAAACGTTTCCCAGTTGTTTTGGCGACCACCTTCCTGTTGCACACGAACACGACCCTGCTTCAGATCGATTTCCGTAACTTCATGCCCCAGATTAACATAAATATCTCTTTTTTCTTTGAAAGCATCTGGTTTAACAGAAATCAACTGATCGATATTACCGACGACCCGGCCGATAAAATAAGGAATTCCTCAGGAGGCGTAGGATACGTGACGTCCCTTTTCAAATACTTTGATTTCCATATCCTTTTTAAGACGCCGCGCTTTGGCGGCGGCCGTCATTCCCGCCGCATTGCCACCGATAACAACAAGTTTTTCCCTGGACATGTTTTGTCTCCGGACAGATTATTTTTTAATTAATAAGGCGCGATCAGCGCCGGAGTGTGAAAAGATGGGATCCCGATACGCCTTGTCCAGGGTCTTTGCAATCATACCGGCTGCCCCACATGGCGGGGATATTTGCCGCGTCCTGGACGTTACAGCGCCCGAGATCCCATCTGCCCGTTACTCAGTGCCTCCAGGTCAAAGAGGCGTTGAGATCAGAAAAGAAATTTACTAATCCATCGGTTTCATGGGCTCGCCGCAGCAAACCAGTTCGCCGCCGCCTGCCTCTTTGACCTCAACGACATTTCCACAGGCTTCACATTTAAACGATTGACCTACTTTGTTGGCTTCGACCATTTTCGACCTCCTTTTTTATTTTCCGGTTTATAAAATTCCATCAGACCCGCTTTTGCGAAAAAGAATCGGACCCGATGTTTCCAATGCGTAAATATTATAGGGAAGCAACCGGTAAGATGTAATGGGGGATAGTCTGTATTTTCCCCTTTCAACAGGGGTACGGCCCGGATTGCTACCGCTTTTTATCGAGAGCCTGGATCTGGTCGGCCACCTGCTGCAACCGGTCAATGGCCTCCTGGAGGCCGCGCCGGATGGGCGCGAGTCCTTCGGACGAGGTGTCCCGATCGGCCGGAAGAGTGGTACCATCGGAGTCCTCCACACCCATCAGTTCGTCTTCGACCACCGGGGCGACCGACGGCTTTTCGCCCACCAAGGCCTCAATCGCGTCATTCAGCGTCCGGTGCATCACCACCCGCCGGCTGTCAGCAAGTATAATGCGCCGCAGTTCTGGAAATTCCAATGTTTCGGGCTTCAGGAAAACGGGCTCGGCATAGAGAAGACTGTCGCCGATAGGGATAATCAGGATATTTCCCTGCATCACCTCGGAGCCGACCTGCCCCCACAGGGTGAACTGCTCGGATATCACCGCATCGTTGTCGATCCGGGCCTTCACCTGCTGGGGACCGTCCACATGGCGCCCGGATGGAAAGTGATACAGTATCTTTTCCCCGTAGTTTTGTCCGTCCATCCGCGCAGCCATCCAACCGACCAGGTTGTGACGACGGTCCGGCGTGAATGGTTGGATTAAAAGGAACTCTTCCTTGTCTTCGCCGGGAAGCCTCGCCACGAAGTAATAGGGGCGAAGAGTTTCCGCCCCTCCCAATCCTTCCTGCTGGGGCACCGACCACTGGTCTTCCTTGTTGTAAAACACCACCGGGTCGGTCATGTGATATTGAAGCAACATCCGGGACTGGACATTGAAAAGATCCAGAGGGTACCGGATATGATCCCGAAGATAGGCGGGCATTTCACTGGCATTTTTGAACAGGGCCGGGAAGATGGCGCTGTAAGTCTGGATAATGGGGCAGTTTTCGTCGAATACATAATAGGTTATATCGCCGTTATAGGTATCGACAACCGCCTTGACGCTGTTGCGGATGTAGTTGAAATCCCCGTGCCAGGGGGTGGAATATGGATACCGGCCGGATGTCGTATAGGCATCCTGGATGAAAAAAAGCCGGCCGTCTGCGACCACCGTATACGCCTCGTGGTCCCGTTTGAGAAAAGGAGTGATGGTGGAAAAACGCTCCGGCACCGTCCGATGGTACTGGATCCGGCTTTCCCGCTCGATCTCGTCGGAAATGAGAATATTGATATCCCGGAATTGCCATGCATAAAGGATTTTGCGAAGCAGAGAATGCAGCTCTACCCCTCCTTTTCCATTATAATGGGTATAAACCGGCCCCTCCGGTCCGGGATAGTTGAACTCTTCCATACGACTGTTCACGATGGTAAATGGAAGACTTTTGAGGCCATAGTAAATCTCCGGCCGATCCAGGTTGATTTCTCCCACAGGCGGCAGATCCCGGATAAAGAATTTGGGCCGTCCTCCTTCCGCCACTTCGGTCACCGGACTCATGGCAACTCCATAGCCGTGAGTAAACTGCAGGTGACGGTTAACCCATCGCTGTGCTTCGGCAGGCAGCTTTTCGGAGGAAAGCTCCCGCGTGGAAAGCATCACCTGGCGAAGCTGGCCGTCAACCACGTAACGATCGGTCTGGACGCTCACAAAATCATAATAAAGACGAAAAAACTGGATCTGGTTGTAGCTCTGGAGCAGTGGAATCTCGTCCCAGAAACGCAGATTTTGTATGGTTCCCTGATTTTCCTCCACGATTTTCGGATCCACCTCGCCCAAAGCCGGATGACTGTCGGAAATTATATCCTTCAGACCGTAAGCCTTGCGGGTAAATTCGATATTGTCAGCGATAAAATCTCTTTCCCGGGCCAGCTCGCTGGGTTCCACCTGGAGCCGCTGAACCAGGCCCGGAAGAACGCCGTTGCCCAGAAAGCTCAACGCCAGCCACAAGCCGATACCGATAACAATCAGGCGATAACCCCGTCTGCGGGCCGCGACCAACAGCATGCCGGCACTGATCACCGCGACAAAGGTCAGAAGCATCCTGGCCGGAAGCAACATGTTATAATCCGTATACCCGACCCCGAAAACCGCACCGGTCTGGGAAAAAAGCAGCTCATAGCGGCCGAGCCAGTGTCCCGCGGCAATCGGCAGAAAAATCATAGCGCCCAGGACGAGAATGTGCGTCCGCACCTTGGCCTCGAATACGAACGCCTCGCTACGGAGTTTACTGGCCGCGTAGTAAAAACCGGTCACAAAAAGCAGGATCAATATCAGAGAGCCGAAAAGCCAGATGCGCAAAAACTCGAGCACCGGAAGGGTATAGACAAAAAAGGAAATATCTTTTTGGAAAACCGGATCGGTTTCCTCAAAACTCACGCCGTTGAAAAACCGAAGAACGGTTTCCCATTGCGCGGAAACAAAGCTTGCCAAGTATATCGCCCCGAGGAGGATGATCAACGCGCCGATCCAGAGCATCGCCCTCCGGGCAAGCTGATACTGCTCCGGCGACAGTTCCCTGCCGGCCCGCCACCGGGAGGCTTCACTGTTGCGGTAGGCTGCATAGAGATTAGGAGCCGCAAGCCCCAGGAAAACCACCATCGCAAGCAAGTACAGCCATACCTGGGTTGTGACGCGCACAAAAAGGACCTGTTCATATCCCACGCCGGAAAACCACAGCCAGTCCGTGAAAAACCGCCGGGCCCAGTTAAGGCCCATGAATGCCGCCACCAGGACCAGTCCCAGGAAAATAAACTTGATGATTCGGATCAGCCGGTAAAAATCCAGGTCTTCCAGCCGAAACACCTGGGGTGTTCCACCTCCCGGTCCACCGCCCTGTCTTCCGTCGGAGCCTCCGGTTTCGAATCGTTGCGCCATTTTTGCACTCCAATCAAACGTATTGAGTAGCTGATAAATCCGTCCTATCCATAATGTCTGTCATGGAACCCGGACCCTGGAATGACACTGGGCGCAGAAATCCACAGAGGGCTTGTGCAGATGATGACACAACTGGCAATCGAGATCTGTGCCATAGTGTATGGAATCATGCGGGTTCGGTTCCACATCGGCCGTCTGTTTCGCCACGGCTTCGGCATCTCCGTGACAGGTAAAGCATTGCCGGCTGTCCACCGGAGATGGAGCCTCGGGATCTTTATGACAGGCGCTGCAATTCACTCCGCTCAGCATATGCGCGTGGTCCAGCGGCATCATGTCACGGGTCGATAAGCCCACATCCTCGTGGCAATCGGCGCATTGTTCATATGTCATGCCGTCAACGCTTTCATGTCCTTCGGGTAGCACGGTAATTTCAGGATGGCACCCGGAACAGTTGGTGGCATCAACTCCGGGCTTCAGAACCCCATCCGCCTTCACAACCGCTGAAACAGAAAGCGTTAAGAAGCCGAATAGAATACAAATCAAAATTTTTCGCCGATTTTCCACTGGATTATGCCTTTTCCATGGCCGCATTTTTTCCGCATATACGGCCAAAAACCAGGCAGTCCGGTATGGCGCAACTGCCCAGGCGGCTTGCACCGTGGGGCCCCCCGACGGCTTCTCCGGCTGCGTACAATCCTGGAATCGGTTTCCGGGTCGCGGTTTCAAAAACTCTTCCCTCGGTATCTATCATTACGCCGCCCATCGTGTGATGCACCTTGGGCACACCTTCCATGACATAAAAAGGCGGCTTTTCGATCGGCTTCATGGCATCGTCGACCGGTTTGCCGTATTGTTCGTCTTTTCCTTGCCGGACATACTGATTATATTTTTGAATCTGATTCCTGAGAGCCTCTTTCGGAGTATTGAAATGCTCTGCTACAGCTTCAATGGAATCAAACTTGAGAACAACATCCCTTTCAAGGCATTTTCCCAGGGTTTGAGCTGCCAGAACGCCCTTTTGACTGTCGGTTATGGTGTATGGATAATTCGGATCCTGCGGGTCGCCGATTACGTCGAACATGGCCATCGCGCGGGTTCTCCGGTCACCGAGTTCGTTCATGAAGCGTTTGCCGGTTTTCGGGTCGATCATGATGCCGAAGCGGAATCCCGCCGCTATCTGATAAGACGATCCCACACCAAATCCTTTTTCATTGGGGGATGCCCATGGTCCGGACTGGATCCAGCTCAGGTGAACCGGAACAGCACCGGCTCTGAACATTTCTTCAAGCGCTTCCGCCGTTGCTCCGGGCTGGTTCGTGCTGTCAAGCTGATCTGTGGGCTTTGCCAGGTTCGGATCCTGGACTCCACGGAAAAACGGATCCTGGCTGAAGCCGCCGGCAGCTATGATCACGGCCTTTCGGGCCCGGTAAAATTTTACGGTTCCGCTCGTATTGGACCGATCGCCATCTGTGGAATTATAATCGAACCTGTATCCTTCCCGTACCCGGACACCGAGAACGCGACCGGTTGGCTCTTTTTCTTTAACTTCCCGAACAATGCCGGTCAGCTTGGTATTGGTTTGCAGTTTTCCCCCGAGTTTATCTTTGTAGTGACTGGTCAGGGGTCGTACAATGCCGGCTCCGGACGATATCGTCGTGAGATAGGTTCGCGGCACCGAGTGACCCCCAAGGTGTTCAAGGGTGGAGTTCCATTCAACCCCCATCCCTGAGCACCATTCCGCCAGATCCTGTCCTTTAATGGCCACTGTCTTGATCAGATTGACATGGTTGATGCCCTGTCCGGCCGCCAGCAGATCCTTCAGATAAAGATCAACGGAGTCTTTAATCCCCGCTTTTTTTTGCAGCCTTGAATTGACCACTGCCAGAAGGCCGCCGTTAATAATGGAATTTCCTCCATTGACCGGCATTTTTTCCAGTATAATCACCTTGCCGCCATCGTTTTCCCTGGCGGTTATTCCTGCTGCCAAGCCGGCAAATCCACTGCCGATAATGATCACATCATACTCTGCGTCCCATTTCTCAGGCGGGGACAGCGCCCGGGCGCCGGCTTTTCTGCTCCCGATTCCCAGTGTCATTCCTCCGGAAGCTAAGGCACCTGCCAATATGCTTTTTTTCAAGAAATCTCTTCTCGTTGAATTCTTATTATCTGTCATGACGCCTCCTTATATTTTGAATTTTTGAATAAAAAAATAAATCACTGGACAATGACGACGGGGATTTTCATTTGTTTATTTGTTTATTGTTTAATAGATGCCACCGTAAAAAATACCCGGTATTCATTCAATAGAGTGCGTCCTGTATTTTATCGGTTTTAAGACGGTATTCTCAGAAACAACCACATTGCCGGGCAGGGCTTTAATATTTGTAGGTACTTGTAATAACTTAGAAAATTCTGATGATGCGGAACACGGATTTCAACTGGATGGGGCCGGGATAAGCAGAACCGGGCCGCTCGCACGGCGATTGCTTTTTAATAAATTTTTTCAGATGTCTTTCAGCCGCCGGTTGGCCGATGAATTCTTAATGGCGGCGTCAAATTCTTTCAGTGCCGTTGAAAGAGATACGAATGAATCTGTTCTGGCAACGGGGATCGAATCAATTCCCTTCTTCTCCAGGGCGTCTATGATGAACGCGATGGTAAAATCGTTTATGTCGCGCGCGGGCTGATAGGCAACCTTTTTTTCATGCTGGGGGGCGGCTGGGATGATCAGGCCGCATTCCGCGAGCTCAGGAATAATATCATGGACTAAACGGATTGGTATATCCAGGCGGCGGGATATCTCACGGGAAGTCATGGGTTTGTTTCCGTGCATGAACTGTGTAACCAGCAGATGAATCATCTGAAGGCTCAACAGCTTTCGGAATGACAGGCTGATTTTCTTACTGTCAGGTTCAAATTCATATGCTTCCGCATTCTGGTGGGCATATGAAAGTTCCGCTCCGAAAAGAACAATGAGCCAGCTGAGCTGCAGCCAGATCAGAAACAGCGGCAATGCGGCGAAGCTGCCATAAATGGCGTTATATTTGGCTACACCTACCTGGAAGACAATGTATAAATTCTGCACAATGACGAAGATGGTCCCCGCGACAATACCGGCGATAATCCCGGAAGAATAGTTGATTTTTCCGTGGGGCATAAAAATGTAAATAAAGGAAAAAAGGCCCCATATCAGGCAGTACGGAAGAATTCCGATCACAATGCTGATAAGCGGAGAAAACACTCCCAGCAGGGCGATCTTTTCCGTAATCTCGCCCAGACGGGTTGCGATCATTACTGTTACACTGGAAGACATCATAAGCAAAACAGGGCCGATAATCATTATGGAAAGATAATCGCTGAATTTTCGTCCCATGGAACGCGCTGTTTTTATTCGCCAGATATCATTCAGCGACGCTTCAATATATCCCAGAACCCTTATGACCGCCCAAAGAAGAACCGCCACTCCCACCCCGGCAATGACGCCGCCTTTGGCATTTTCCAGCATGTTGCGGGAAAAATCGATCACCCGCATAATAACCTGTTCCTGACCGCTGAAATTTTCCAGAAGCTGCTGTTCAAGACGCTGCTGAAATCCAAATCCTTTGGCAATGGCAAAGGCCATCGCCACTACCGGGACAATGGAGAGCAAGGAGTAGAAGGTCAGCGCCGAGGCGCGAAGCGAACATTTGTCTTCAACGAATTCCTTTAGGGCGATGATGACAACCCTGGTGTTTTTAATCAGAAAACCTCTGGTACGAGGCAGATCCTTGTTGCGTATTCTCCAGATGTCGTCCTGAATAAATCGCAGGGCGCCGGATATCCGGTTCGGCTGGTCCGTCATACGTAATACCTCCCTTTTCCGGTGACGCCTCCACTCATCTTTATTCTAAGTCACATTCAACAACGCTTTCATGCCCGATGCTTTTGCCGAGACAAAAGCGATCCAGACCAGCCGCAATTGTTCGGATTTACGGAAAAAATCCGTTTTCCTTTCTCCGGGACGGCTTTATGCGGCGGGTAAAACCCGGACTCGGGCTGCCTGGTGTGAAAATTTAATCACTATCGGTCCAGTCCACCGTCATTGTCCCGTCAATCACTCCATCGGCATCCGTATCCACCTCGATTGCGGCGGCCCCGTCATCAAAGCTGATGGTCAGAAAACTTCCGTCCTGAGCCTCAACCAGCAATCTGCCGTTTGCCGGGGCATCAACCTCTGTTCCGGTAATGGAAGCTTCAACCGTCATCTTCAAAGGACCGGTAACCAGATTCGTGTTGAAAATCGCATATTGTCCGGCATTTCCGATGGAAAAGCCGCCGGTTTCGGTCCGGGTAGCGTTGATATCAAGTTGGGTAAGCGTCTCGGTGCTGTCGTCATCTGAAAATGTCAGGTTGTTGCCATCGGTTTCCACCCGTTCCGCCAAATCGCCACCGGTTGCTATCCTGGAATACGTTAATCCCCCGGAAAAGGCTGTACCACCAACATCATCGGTAAAGGTAAACTCCACGGGATTGACTTGGATTCGGATCTCGTAATCGTCGCTGGTGATATCACCGGATATCTGTTGGACACCAATCGTGAAGAAACCGTTGTAGATGGATTGGTCGCCGGTCGGGCCATTCCCGCATTCGGTAAAGTTCACCGTATAGCTGTCGCCCGCCGAAATCGGCATCTCAGGGACCGGATTCCAGATATACGCGCCGCCGGCATTGCATAAATCCGAAACCGGCATCCCGTTTAAGGTCTCGATCAGCAGATCAACCGGAAAAGAGCCGATTTCAATGGGCAAGGAGACAAATTCACCGGCTTTTTCCGCCACCCCTCTGGCATTTCCCATGTTGATCAGACCGACAGTTTCGCCCACCGTAAACGTAAAATCCAGATCTCCCAGCACGATCGTATCCCCGTTTTTATCAAACTTGGCCAGGATGTTCATGGCCTGGGCCTGGCCGGCAATAACAAAACCGCCATCCGGCGTGACCGCCACATCCAGCGGCGCCTCGCCGTTATTCGGAGAGATGCCTTTGACCTTCTGCCAGATCGTGTCTCCGTTTTTGTCCAGTTTGATCATATAAAAATCGTCCCGACCGAAATCATTGGATCCGGTGGAAAAGGATCGGGACTGGCTGACGACTATCATGTCGCCCGAAGGATAAACCGCCACGCCATGTCCGATATCCATTTCAGCGCCGCCGAAGACTTTATGCCACAGTTCATTTCCGCTGGCGTCAATCTTGACGATAAGCACATCGGAAGCTGTTTCCGCAAACGGCGGCGTCGCTCCCGCAACGATAAAGCCATTATCCGGGGCCGGCAGCTCCGCTACCGCATAACCGATCCCCGTGCCATAAAGCCCGCTCCAGATCTCGTCGCCATCTGCATTCAGACGGATTACGAGAACGCTGTTGGGCGGCCCGATGCCGGTGAGTATAAAACCGCCGTCCCGTGTTTTCTCCATGGCATAGGCGCGGCTCGAACCAGGCAGGCTGAAAAACCGGTCAGAACCATCAACCTTGTCGCCTTCCGCATCCACCTTGAAAAACCAGAGATCATCGACGATAAAGGGCGGACTATCCCCAGTGGAAATATCGTGGCTGCCCCCGCCGGCAATGGCGTATCCATTTGTCAAAACGCACACCGCGTGCGCTTCATCAAATGCGAATCCGCCGGCATCATACGTTTCTGTCCACTGCAGACCGCCGGACGCATCCGCTTTCACCGCAAACCCATCCCGTTTGGTTCCGGATCCGCTCCATCCCACCGCAATTACTCCCCCGTCTGCCGTCTGCCGGATATCGTTTAAATCCTGCCCGTCCGGGGCGCGGCCTGCCAAACGCCACTGCTCGAACCCCTGCTCGTCGGTTTTTACAATGAAATAATCGCGGCTTTCCTCGCTGAAATCGTCGGCCTTCATGCCGGCGGCAACAAAACCGCCGTCCGAAGTTACGTTAACGGCATTGTTGTGCCCGATTTCACCGGTTTCCAGTTCGCCGTAATAGCGCCAGAATGTCACGGCATTATCGACCCCGGTACCTCCGCCTCCGTCCCACATCCCTTCGTCGACCTCATCGTCACCGCCGCCGCCGCCGCCACAACCCGACATCAAAATGACACTTACCAGGATTAGTAAAAAAACAAAGATCTGAAACAAATAAAAACCATCGTTTCCATTTCTTGGTTTCATGACTCCTCCCCCTCCCTGGCTGATCAAGGGTTTGCGTAAAAAAGTGCTGCTCGTTCAAGGCCTGCATGGTCATCGACAACCCGGTCCCGATGGACAAAGACCGCCGGTTCATCCAATATTAGAATTTATCAGAAAACCGGACAAATGGACAAAAAAGACTCTCAACCTTCCCCTTGGATTCATTTGTGTCAGCAATCAGGACATTGAATCTATCACCATGACCTCTTGCCCGACAAACCCGCCGCTGGCTGACGGTCCCGCTGCATTTTGAATTCCAGCGCTTACCTTTTATTTACCCTTATTTATCCGCTCCCGCAGTTTTCCCGAGCATTTAAAGTTGATCCTCTGGCGGGCATCCAGCACCATATCGTCTCCTGTTGCCGGATTTCTTCCTTTGCGCTGATTCTTGCTTTTCACACAGAACTTGCCGAATCCCGAAATCATCACGTCCTCGCCCGAGGCCAGAGTGGATTTGATGATCTCCATGAGTTGCTCGACGATTTCGGTCGCGGCTTTGACTGTGAAACCTGTCTCGTGGCGGATTTTTGCGATTAATTCGTTTTTCGTCAATGCCATGCGTGAGTCTCCGTAGTGAATAGGTTGCGGAATAGTGGGATTTATATTTTAGCCAACATCTCAGAAAAACGATAGAAATTCAACCTTTAATCTTTCATGCACACCCTTTCGCTGATAAGCCCATTGCAATTCACCTCCCAGATTTTGCTTAAACCCCGGCCGGGGTCTTGACAAATGCTGGTGGTGGAATGGAAAACGAACTGTCAGGAGAGATATTATATAAATGATTATAGATTTTATCTATACAAAATATAAGAATTATTGATATTTTCACTTTGACTATAGCGTGTCCATGGTCTATAGCATATATCGATTTTAGTAATTGACATTGACAATCCAAATCCAAAACGGAGTATAGTGATGAGCGACAAAACACCGACTGAACCGCTGATGAACGACGGTCTGGACAACGATCCCCCGTCCAAAAGAGCACTGCAATATGTACTGCGGAAAAAAGAAGAGGGCTGGCCGGTGGCCGGCATATATTGCGGGTATGCGCCGATTGAATTGATGAATGCCATGGGCATTGTTCCGGCACTTTTGTGTGCCTTTTCAAAGGTCCCCATAGAAACCGCCGAAGCGGTACTTCCGGCCAACCTTTGCCCTCTGATCAAATCGAGCTACGGATTCATTCAGGAAGGCACCTGCCCGTTCTTCTCGGCCGCAGATGTGGTGGTGGCAGAAACGACCTGCGACGGGAAAAAGAAAATGTTCGAATTGATTTCCGAGCTTCGGCCGCTGCATGTCATGGACCTGCCGCAGATGCCGGATGAAAGTCTGGCCATTCCAAACTGGCGAAATATGATCGTCCGACTCAAGGATTTCCTGGAAGACAAAACAGGAAGGAGCGCCACTGATGAGCAGATAGAGGAAGCACTACAGCAATCCAATAAAAAAAATCAGCTTATCCGAAAAATTTTTAAATACGCCGCCCTTCATCCACCGGTGATTAACTGGAAAGAGATCTACGACATCTCATTTCTGGCTATGCCTGCCACAGGAAATGATCTGCTTCCCTTGCTTCAGGAAAAGCTGGATAAACTGGAAAAGAGGAAACAAAGGGGGGAACACTTTGGAGCACCGGATGCCCGGCGTGTGTTGGTGACGGGAAGCCCCATCGGCGGGGATGCCACGAAGATATTCCGGGTGATTGAAGAATCCGGAGGGATTGTCGTGGCTCCGGATTCCTGCACCGGCACCAAAATATTTAGCGGCGATTTCGAGGAAAACACAGGCGATCCGCTTGGCGCACTGGCAAAACGTTACCTGAAAATCCCCTGCGCCTGCATGACGCCGAATACGGAACGCATGAACGCACTTTCTCTGCTGATTGAGACCTTCAAGCCCGACGTTGTGATCGACTTCATCCTTCATGCATGCCACGGGTACAACGTGGAGTCTTACCGGGTGGCTGAGCATGTGACGGAAAACCATGGAGTAGCGTTTATGAAGGTGGAAACCGATTACTCGGATGCCGATGTGGGTCAGCTGAAAACCCGGATCGAAGCACTTTTTGAAACCCTGCCGGATTTGAGAAAAGCCGAGCCCCTTTGACGATTATCCGATTATCGTCCGTAATAAGCAATAATAGACGCCTTCGTAAATGCTCGAATTTCAGAATCCCCTTCTTTTTCTATGCCTTTAAAGGAATGCTTTGAATTTTTTCATATTATCAGATGAAAAGAAAGGGGCTATGCACTTGGCATTGCTATGCCGGGGTTGGAATAACCCGCCACCCGATTAACACAATGGAACCGAAAAGCCCGACTTCTCCCACCCACTGGATCAACCCGCGCCAGGCGCCGAGTCCCGGCATCATAATTCCGGTTAGTGCAGCCAGGACTGCCACTCCGGCGACAAATAGCGCAGATTGGAGCATACCGTGACTGGCGTCTTTGAAATAGCTTGTCGAAAAAACGAGCAAACCGATGCCGCCACCAAGATATTCCATGAGTCCCAGAAGATTATGCACTAATTGTGTGGGTGAGCCCGAAGCTGGACAACCGGGATCACAAGGCGCGAAGGCGGATCCGACATACGCGATGCCGATGAACGATAACAGCCAGTAACCAATTTTGGCAGGCCCCTGCAGGCGCAGCAACGGCGCCGCAACAAAGAGAAAACCTACTGTAAGAATTCCGATCGGCATGAATCCAGCCCAGCTGACAACGGCGCCCCACTGCGTCCCGACCGCACCAAGTTCGCTGATGAAATTCGCCACATGTGAATGCCCCGGAACCAGAAAACCGCCGATCAAGGGCACCACGACCGCCAGGCAGGCCGCTGCCGTCCCAAGGGTCTTTGCTGTATTTGCTCGGTCCATGGTGAGTCCAACCTAACACTATGGCTGTGCGGCGGCGTCTTTGCCGTCCATGCTGCCCCTTAAAGGTTAGGCACAAAATTTAGTTATAAAATTAAGTAATTGCGGAATAATTATGGCCATAATCCGCCAAGTAAACAATCAATGAAATCGGTGCACAGATGCCACAAGCATCCCACGGATACTGCACGCCATTTCCAGGAAGGAATCGCCAGAAGGCCGAAATAAAAAATCCCCGCCCATAAAGTGTGGAGAGGGTGAAAACCGATACTGCAACGATTGAGATCAAAAACTGGATCGGCCAGGAGATGGTCCAGATCAATAAGAATTGTTCCCACCATAATCAGGGCTGCTTTCCACCAATTTTCCTTCCAGAATAATTTTGCAAATACAAATGGCACCAAAAAGTGAAACGAGTAATGGATTATAGGTCTGAATAGGTCGGCACTGCCTTCCATTGGGTCTCCAACTTCTTTTTTCCCTTAACGTTAAAAGATTGACCATGACAAACGAGCCGTGATCGGGCATCCGGCCCAAGGCTTCAAGTTGTTGATGCGTGGGATTGATATGCGGCATTGGATAGTACCCCGTCTGTCCTGAGAATGCGTTTGGTTTCACGTAAAACATTTTGAATCAAACCGGTCGATTTCTTCTATCGCCGGTCAAACCCCACTAAATCCCGTTTCGGCACTTTTTTTAATATCTGCATGACAGCATGTGCATTGTCCGCAATAAAAATGGACAATATTTCAAGATCGTCTTCGTCAATGCTGATACCGCTTTTTATTAATAAATGAGAAATACGATTGGCGGCATCCAGCACACGATCGTGAGCATCAGCTTCTTTTTTTGTAACACGGGACATAGATCTATGCTATTTATCTTTTTTTACCGGGCTGTTTTGACGCTTCCTTTTTACTTCCGATCTCCTCTGATGTTTCTTTAGATTTTGTAATTTTTTCATTCAAGGGCGATAAGGACAATGGCTTTACTGTTTTTAAAATCCTGGTAACTTCCGGTCCGTTTTTAGCGAGAAACACAGAGATTTCATTTATGGTTTCATCATCGAATTTGCCGCCGAGTTCACCCTTTTTAATAAATTCAGCAAGCTGATCGGCAGCATCCAGCATTTTATCGTAGGCCTCAGCGTCCTTTTTTTCAGAAAAAACCTTGTCAAGTTCTACACCATCCCTAACAACGAAAAATTTAGTAATCACGGCCATAATGAAAATTCCTCCTTCCCCGGTAAATAATATTAAACACCAAATACCTCGTCTTTACCTGGTCAGCCATTGTTATAATCCGGTTATCGAATCAAAAAGAAATATATTGGCAAGCTCAAGGAGATGCGGCGGCCGCTATCTGGCAGCCATAACCTGAACTTGCTTGACAATTTGCATTACTCCCCTATATTCTTGATAAATAATAGAGGCACGACACTTCTCCGTCATGGTTTAAATAATACTGGACCAAGAGCGAAAGTAAATGGAAATCACAAATCCCGTAAAATTCAAATCCCTTTTTCAATGGATCGCCATTCTGATGGCAATACTTCTGGCCGGAAGCGTTGGGTGGTCGGACAAGATCCCGGTGGATCAGGTCAAGATTTCGACCCCGGTCTACACTCCGGATCTTTCGACGTTTGCGCCAAAAATGGGCACATATACATACCGGGTCTCCTGGAAAGGAATTCCGGCGGGAACCGTGAAAATGGAACTGGCGCGCAACGGATCCGACTATGAAATACGGATCAACGCCTCCACCGTTAAGTTCATCGACATTTTCTATAAGCTCCGATACTCGGCGGAGGCGGAGATTTCGGCTGAAACTCTGCTTCCGAAGCATTCGATCTCCTATTCAAAGGAAAATAAGCGTCATAAGGAATCCGAAGTGACCTTTTTCCCTGACGGAACAGTTCATTCCATTTCCACGGATAACCGGGGAAAAGTTGAATCCATTGAATTCGAGCCGGACAATTTCACCCTTGATCCCTATTCCGCTGCTTTCATGGCCCTTGCAATGGACTGGGAGGTCGGTGATACCCGGCAGTTTGATACTTTCAACGGCAAAAACCGTTACTTGACCGAACTTACCGCCACAGACCGGACCATTATCCAGGTGGGCAGCAGATCCCGGGAAGCGATCGTCGTCGTTCCTACCGTACAGAAGCTCACAGGAACCGATTCAAAGAAGCTGAAAAGAGCAAAAATCTATATTTCCACGGACAGTGGCAGAGAAATACTGAAAATTTCCACTGACCTGATGATCGGCAGCGTGGATACCGACATGGTGGATTTCAAATAGGCGGCCCACACACAGATCGTTGAAAAAACCGAATATTGATCTGCGTTATCAAGCAATCTGACGCTTTACCTGTTCCTGTCTGGACGCCCGTATCCAGCCCCGACTTAGCCCCATCAATCTTCCGGATACACGCTCT
>CAZRES010000020.1:0-35176 GCA_964598885.1 uncultured Desulfobacteraceae bacterium
CGGGCATCAGGCTGATGGTTCCCGCGCACGGGCAGAGGAATTTCGCGCCGGAATAGATGAGCACGTCGCGGATAGGGAGCCGCCATCCCTTGGGCACGCCCTTGAGCGTGGGATCATGAGTGAGGGACAGATGCGTCTTGACCATCATGGTGGCAAAATCCGCGTACTTGGGATCTTCTTCCAGCATCTTGGCCTTGGTCGTGGCTTCGGGTGACCAGTCAACGCCGTCGGCGCCGTAGACCTCACGGGCGATCACATCGACGCGGTCGCGCAGTTTCATTTCCAGGGGATAAAGGAAGTCAAATTCGTTGCCGGCTTCGCAGGCATCAATAACGGCATCGGCGAATTCCAGCGCGCCTTCGCCGCCCTTGAGCCAATGGTTGGATTCGGCGCAGCGCGCGCCGGCGGCTTCGGCGGCTTTCTTGACAATGGCCACTTCGTCGTCGGTATCCGTGTAGAACCGGTTGATGCAGACCACCGGGTTGATGCCGGACTTGCGGATCACGTTGATCATGTGGACCATGTTCTCCACACCCTTTTCCACCAGGGCGGTGTTTTCCTCTTTGTACTCCCGCGGCATATCCTTGCCCGGAACGACCTTGGGTCCGCCGCCGTGCATCTTCAGAGCGCGGATGGTGGAGGTCAGAACCGAAACGTGGGGTTTGAGGCCGGAGAAGCGGCACTTGACGTTCCAGAATTTCTCAAAACCGATGTCGGCGGCAAATCCGGATTCGGTCACATGATAATCGAAAAGTTTGAGACCCACGCGGTCGGCAATGATCGAGCTCTGGCCCACGGCGATGTTGGCGAACGGACCCGCGTGCACGAAGCAGGGCTGATATTCGGCGGTGCACATGAGGGTGGGGTTGATGGTGTTGCGCATGAAGGCCGTCATGGCGTTGCCCACTTCCAGATCCCCGCAGGTGACCGGCTTGCCGCTCTTGTCGAAGGCAACGGTGATGTTGTTGATGCGTTCCTTGAGGTCGGCCAGGTTGGTGGCCACGGCCAGAATGGCCATCAGCTCGGAGCCCACGGCAATGCCGAATTTGGACTGCATGGTGTAGCCGTCAAAACGGCCGCCAAGACCGATAACGATGTTGCGCAGAGCCTGGGCGCAGAAATCGATGATCCAGCCCATCTCCACCCGGGTGGGGTCGACGTCCAGGCGGCGCATCTTGGTCAGGCGGGCGAGCTGTTCGTCATTGTAGTTGCGCTCATGCTGCATCCGGGAGGTCAACGCCACCATGCCCAGGTTGTGGGCGTTCATGATGTCGTTGATGTCGCCGGTCAGCCCCAGGGAGAATTCGGTCATGGGGATCAGCAGGGAGTTGCCGCCGCCGGCAGCCGTTCCCTTGACGTTCATGGTCGGCCCGCCGGAGGGCTGCCGCAGGGCGCCGCCGACGTTCTTGCCGCGCGCGCCAAGGCCTTCCATCAGACCCACGGAGGTGGTGCTCTTGCCTTCGCCCAGCGGCGTCGGGGTGATGGCCGTGACTTCGATGTATTTGCCGTCCGGCTGGTCCTGCATGCGGTTGATGACTTTCAAAAAGTCGATTTTGGACAATCGTCCCATGGGCAGCATTTCATCATCGGCAAGTCCCAGTTTTTCTTTCCATTCATCCGGCATGGGCATGTTTTTTTCCGCTTCTTCGGAAATCTGCCAGTCCGCCATTTTGGTTGCATCATAGGCCATGTTTGTTTCTCCTTTTTGGTGTTAGGGTTAAATCACGATGGTGGTTAAATTGAAATTGCGCCGACATGGCCGGCACGGGCTTTCAAAAACATGAGGTATCAATATTATCTTATGGTTAGCAAAATCGGACCAAAACCTAAAATAGAAATTTCCATATCATGTAAAAAACGCCTTGACAAGGGCAAAAGAAAACCTCGGCCTGAAAACATGAAAAAATGGAAGGTTATCCCTGAAAACGCGTCATGCGGTAATAAAATCCCTGTTTGGCCATCAGATGGGCATGGGTGCCGGCTTCCACGATGCGGCCTTCATGGAGCACGAGAATATGATCGGCCATGCGGGCCGTGCTCAGGCGGTGAGCAATGACCACGGCGGTTCGGTCGCGCATCAGGTTGCCCAGAGCCTCCTGGATTTTCCCCTCGGTCTCCGAGTCGATATAGGAAGTGGCTTCATCCAGCAGAATCAACTGAGGGTCGGCAGCAATGGCCCTGGCAATGGAGATGAGCTGGCGCTGGCCGCTGGAAAGGGAGGCGCCGCTTTCTCCCAGCAGCGTGTCGATGCCGTCGGGCAGGCGGTTGACAAACGAGGCGCAGCGAGACGCTTCAAGAACGCGCGCGATTTCATTTTCCGGGATTCCGGCGGTATGGCCGAAAATATTGCTCCGGATGGTGCCGGAAAACAAAAACGGGTCCTGGGTAACCAGGGCCATCCGGTCCCGGAGAGCCTGGAGACGGTAGTGCCGGATATCCGTGCCGTTGATGCGGACGGTCCCGCTGTCGGGATCATAGAACCGGGTAATCAGATTGATGATCGATGTTTTGCCCGCGCCCGTCGGGCCGACCACGGCAAGCGTCCGGCCCGATGCCACCGTAAAGGAGACATTATCGAGCACCGTTTCCCCCGGCACGTAAGAAAAAGACACCTTGTCAAAATTCAGCTCCCGGATGCCGGCGGGCGCGGGCAGGGCGGTGTTTTTGCCGGGTTCGGGAATCCGGTCGGTTTCATCCATGGCCAGAAAAATGCGTTCGGCCGACGACAGGGCATTGAGGGTGATATTGTATTTTTCCGCCACATCCCGGATGGGCCGGAAAAAAATGCGCAGGTAGGAAATAAAAATAACCAGCGTTCCCAGACTGATGCGCTCGGCAATGATGCCGGCCCCGCCGTAAAAGATCACAATGGCCAGAGCGACGGAACTCATCAGTTCGATCAAAGGCATGAACACGGCAAACACCGTGATCTGCTGCATTCCGGCCAGGTAATTTTCATGGTTGATAGAGGCAAACGCCGTGAAATTGGGCTTTTGCCGGCTGAAAAGCTGGATCACGCGCATGCCGCCGATGGTTTCGGCAAATTTGGAATTGATCTGGGCGATTTTGATGCGGATGGTTCGAAAGGCCCCCCGGGCCGCGCCGGCGAATTTAAACGATGCGTAAAACACCACCGGAAAGATGCAGTAGGAAGCAGCCGCCAGCCGCCAGTCCAGGTAAAACAGCACCAGGGTGATGCCTGTGATCAGAAACAAGTCCTTGAGGACGAAAATAATCACCGAGGTAAACATCTCATGCATATTCTGAATATCGTTTGTCACCCGGGTAACCAGCCGGCCCACGGGGTTTTTGGTGAAAAACGACATGGAAAGACCCTGAATATGGGTAAACAGGGCCATCCTGAGATCATGCATAACGTTCTGACCCACGTATTCCATCATCATGACCAGTCCGAAATTCAACCCGAAGCTGATGATCACGGCCACCAGCAGGGCTGCCGCTGTTTTACCGACCCCGGCGATATCGTCTTTTCGCAGCAGGCGCCGCTCTTTTGCGGTTAACTGATCCAGATCCCGACAGGCGATGACGACGGCATTGTCGGAAAATTGAAAAAGGGACGGATGGGTCCGCATCACCGCTGCCACATCGGGATCATCGGGATCGGCCGTCACGCAGTGCCGAGGGTTTGGATCGGTTTTTCCGTTTTCCTCAAACGGCACGATATAGCGATCAATGGCCACCTTGGTAATATAGGGGATCAGCAGTTCCATGGCCGTGATGCCGATCATCAGCACAACGGCAAGGGCCAGCATGCGCCGGTACGGCCCGATATAGGGAAACAGCTTACCGATGAGCCGGATATCCTGCGACTTTCCCAGGGCTTTTTCGTCAAACCGCGTGCCGGAATCTCTCATGGCCTCTTATCCTCTTGAACCGGCCCGGCCGACGACATGGGGGTGAGTTGTTGCATATGCCATGTTTTGGCGTAATATCCGCCGGATATGAGCAATTGGTCATGGGTCCCGGATTCGGTGATGCGGCCGTCTTCTATGGTGATGATCCGGTCGGCGGACCGCACCGCGGCCATGCGATGGGACGCAATAAGGATGGTCTGCCGGCCCTTGCGGGCGTAAATGGTGGCAATGATCTTTTCCGCGGTCCGGGTGTCCACCTGGCCCACCGGATCGTCCAGCAGGAGAATGGGCACATCCATAAGAAGGGCCCGGGCCAAAACGATTCGCTGCTTCTGGCCTCCTGACAGCACCACGCCCTTTTCTCCCGCGGCCGTGTCGTATTCTTCGGGAAAAGCCGTTACGGTATCGTGCAGGGCCGCATCTTTTGCTGCGCGGATGAGCGTTTCCGGATGGATGTCTCTGCCCAGGGTGATGTTGTCCCGGATGGTTCCGGAAAACAGAAACGGCTCCTGGGGGGCAAAGCCGATCCGGTCCCGCAGATACGGCAGACGGATGGTTTTAATGTCTGTTCCATCGATCAGGATCCGGCCGCCGGTGGCATCGTAGAGACGCGGGATCAGATGGAGCAGGGTGGATTTGCCGCCGCCCTGGGGACCGACAATGCCCAGCACGCCCCCTTCCCGAACCGTGAAATTGATGTCGGAGAGCACGGCCGGGCCCTTGGCTCCGTAGGCGCAGGAGACGTTCTCAAAATCAATGCGCCCCCGGATTTCGATGTCGGCCGCACCAAGGGGATCATCGGTGATATCCGGCGGCGTCTTGAAAATAGCGTCAAGCCGGTCCAGGGAGGCCGCCCCCCGCTGGATCAGGTTGGTGACCCATCCCAGAGCCATCATGGGCCATGCCAGCATGTTGAGATAACTGATAAATGCCACGAAATCGCCCGGGGTGATATCCCCGAGAATGGTTTGGCGCCCGCCCATCCACACCACAATGGCGACGCTGACATTGGTGCAAAGCAGCATGAGGGGAAAAAACGTGCCGGTGATTCTGACCAGCTTCAGGTTTTCCCGGATATAATTTCGGGATACGGCATCTACGCCGCGGGCCTGGGTTTCTTCCCGATTAAAGGCTTTGATGATCCGATTGCCCGCATAACTTTCCCGCACCGTCTCGGTCAGATCGGAAAACGTTTGCTGGACCGTGCCGTACCGGCGATGCATCTTCCTGCCGAAAACCTTGGTGAACCAGACGATCGCCGGCATGGGAATCAGGGAGAACAGGGTCAGTTCGATATTGATATAGGCCATGAAACAGATGGCGGCGGTTCCCAGGAACACGGCATCGGTAAGGGCCACCATGCCCATGCCCACGGCCATTCGGATATTATTGATGTCATTGACCGCATGGGCCATGAGATCTCCGGTGCGGGAACGCTCAAAATAGGGCGCTGACAAGGTCTGGATGTGGGCAAAAAGATCATTGCGGAGACCTTCCTCCACCACACGGGAGGTGCCGATGAGAAACCGGCGCCAGAAATAACGCAGGATCGCCATGCATAGGGCAATCGCCAGGATCTGGCCGGCATAAACGGCAAGCTGGGACGTATCAATGGCCAGGGCCGTCAAATCGTCCACGGCCCGCTTGACCACCCGGGGAATGAAAAGCTGGAGGGTATCCACCGCCATCAGGGCGATGATGCCGACGATGATCAGGAACCGACGCTGAATAAAAAAAGGTTTTATTAAATAATATGAACGCATTATATTTTCCGAACAAATAAATTGCATTACTACGGCCCGCCGGAGCATGTAAAGGTTTTTTTCTGTTCAAAGACCTGATTCAAAGATTTGGAATTTTCAAAATATCTGTGATAAAGTTAAAAATTGTAAAGTATGCCGTCGGGATAATAAAAAAAGCGCGCCTCTGATGGCGCCCGGGAAAGGATATATGGGAAAATTCAAAGCATGGTCGCCGATAACGGCGGGCCTGCTGTTATGCCTTGTGCTGTTTTCAGTTCCGTCGTCTCTTCTTGCCGTGGAACCGCAAATGGAGACGGCCGGACTCCAATCGGAGCTTGAAGAATCGTTCCAGCGGGTGCTGGATAATGAGCGGGAAAAACATGCCTTACTGCTTACGGCTTTAAAGCGCGCCCAGGATTTTGAAACCGAGCTTGATCGGAATTTCGACAAGGATCTGCTTCAGATATCAACGTATCGAAACCAGCTTTTTGCTCCCTCCATTCACATCAATGATCTCAGGGCCATGGCCCGTGATATCTCCGTGACATCCGCCCGGCTGTCCCAGTATATCCGGGATGCCGAGGAACATCTGGCCGACGTGCGGCGCCAGGGAACGGAATCTCACGAGCTTGTCGCGCTTTATGAAAAGCAGTTGGAACTCATCCGGGAAAGGGAAGAACTTTCCGGATTCGGCCGGTTAAATGATCTGTTGGATCGGATCCTTGTGCAATTGCGCGTCAACGAGGAACTCATTGAGAATATCGAAGCCGTTTATGAGGATCCCCTCACGCGGTTGCGGGAGATGAAAGAGGAGATGAAGATGATCGCCGGGCGCGTTTCCCGGCGGATCGATCAGGAGATGACCCGGGCCGTGTTTCATCGGGACGTCAGCCCGGTATTCCGGTTTTTCCAGGAGGAATGGGGCGAAACCGCCATATCGGCGGCCAATAATATGCAGCGGCTGTTGTCGTCTCAGATCCGGCCGGAGGGCGGCAAACGTCCGTGGCGGATATGGATTGGTGAAATCATGACGGTGGTGCTCATGCTTTCCATCCTGGGGGGCGGGCTTGTTTATCTCGCCCGTCAGTGCCGCCGCCTGCGGGCTGCCTGCCATCCGGAAAAGCGGTTCTGGCAAAAGCTTATTGTTGCTCTTTTCCAGTATTCCCTGCCCCTTGCCGGCGCCATTTTATTTTTTCATATTTACCTGGCGTATTCGGGATACCGTCTGCCGGCCTTTCATTTTTTTCTGCCGCTGCTGATGCGGCTGCTGACCCTTTGGCTGGTGGTGCAATGGGGGTTGATCCTCATCCGGATGGCACGCCGTGAAATGCCTCAGATATCGGATCCGCGAATCGATATGGCGTTGGGATCTCTCAAACGTCTGCTTCAGGGAATTTTGGTCTTCGGCATTTTTTATCTGCTAGTGAAATGGATGATCTGCCAGAACTGTCTCGCGCCGGTCGCCCTCCGATTGGCAGGCGAAATCGCGCTTTTCGTCTGGACGGTTTTTTTTGTCCGGCGTATTTTAAATGATCGACCTTCCGTAGAGGGGATGAACACGCCTTTTCTGACCGGGCGCTTCCGGTCTCTGCTGGCCCCCGCGGCCTATGGCCTGGCGTCGGCCGGCCTGATATTTGAGTTGGCCGGATACGGCGGCCTGGCGGCCTGGTGGTATGTTTCATGGGGAAAAACCGCTGTTGTTTTATTCTGGGCCGTCCTGCTGTTTCGGGCGCTGAAAGAATTTGAAGTTCCCGAAGCCGAAACCAAAACCGACCCCGAGTGTGAACCGGAATCAGCCGTGGAATCCGATCGATCCATTCGACGATCGGATCCGGTCCGCTGGGCGGTGACCCGTCTGGCCCGGCTGATGCTGACGCTGTCGGTGCTGATACTGATTCCCGTTGCCTGGGGCGCGGAAAAGACTTTTCCGGCTGATCTTTTTGAGGTTCTTAACTACCGGTTTCGCTTCGGGGATGTGGAAATCAACACCATGGGTTTGATTTACGCCCTGCTGGTTCTGTTTGTGGTCAATATCATCTCGGTTCTCTGGCAGGGTCTGCTGCAAGATAAGATTTTTTCCCAGGCCCGGATGGAAGAGGGCCTGAAATTGACGGTTTCCCGGATATCCACCTATGTTCTCTGGATCATCGGCATCCTCATGGCCCTGCGGATCGTCGGATTCAGCTCTACCTCCCTGACGGTGATCTTCGGGGCGCTGGGCATCGGAATCGGTTTCGGGCTGCAGCACATTGTGGGCAATTTTATCTCCGGCATTATTCTTTTGTTTGAACGACCCATGCAGGTGGGAGATGTGATCGAACTTGACGGTACCTGGGGCGTCGTCAAGGAGATCAATGTCCGATCAACCCATTTGAAAACCTATGATAATTCCGATCTGATCGTTCCCAATTCCGATTTCATCAGCCAACGGCTGGTCAACTGGAGTTTTCGTGATCCCAAGGTGCGGCGCACCATTACCGTGGGGGTGGCCTATGGTTCGGATATCGCCCGGGTAACGAAAGTCCTGCTGGATATCGCCCATTCCAACACTCGGGTCTATCGCCACCCGGACCCCCTGGTCCTGTTTACCGATTTTGGAGACAGCGCCCTGATCTTTAAACTGCGGATCTGGGCCCATATTGAATATTTTTTGTCGGTGGAATCAGAGATTCGTTCTGAAATCGACCGGCGTTTTTGCGAGGCCGATATCACGATCCCCTTTCCCCAGCGGGATCTTTACATCAAGGAAGTCAGGAACCCGGAACCCAATAAAATGGTTATCAACCAAAATACCGGGCCGCCGGCGGTAGCGTAATCCGGCCGGCGTCAGCATGAATCATAAGGGGTGAAGCGTCATGATAACCAGGAGGAAAAGATGACATTGGAAATTGTTTTACTGATGGTGTTGATTGCCGCATCAGGATTTTTTTCGTCTTCGGAAACCGCTTTGTTTTCCATTGGACGGGCCACGGTCCGGAATCTGGCCGAATCTCCGGATCGCGCCAATCAGTTGATCCTGCATATGAAAAAGAATCCGCACAAGCTGCTGACCACGGTGCTGATCGGCAACAATCTGGTCAATATCGGCGCGTCGTCTCTGGCCACGGTGCTGACCATTGAATATACCAAAGCGTTTTTTTCCGGGAATTCTTCCGCTCCCGGCGTGGCCGTCGGCGTCGCCACGGGCATCATGACGTTTTTAATTCTGGTCTTCGGTGAAATTTTCCCCAAAACCGTGGCCATTCAGCATAACCTTCCGGTGGCCCGGATCGTGATCTACCCTCTTTATTGGCTGTCGTTTGTGTTTCTGCCCATTATCTGGTTTTTGAATTTCATTCCGCGGCTGATTTCCTCCAGTGAAAAAAGGCCCCTGGCCACCGAGGCCGAACTGATTTCTTTTGTGGATGTGGTTCACGACGAGGGCGAGATCAAGCCGGATGAACGGCAGTTGATTTATAATGTCGTCAAGCTCGATGATTTGAGCGTTTCCGATATCATGACGCCCAGTGCGGATATGTTTGTGATTGAAAAGTCCAGGCCCATCGATATTCAAAAGATTCTTGACCCGGGTTTTTCCAGAATTCCGGTGATGGATGGCGACATTGATCACATCGTGGGCATTGTGCATGTCAAGGACTTGTTCCGGGCATATGCCGAATCCGGTGATCTCGGGGGGATTGAAAAAATCATGCGGAAGCCTTACGTTATACCGGAATACAAAAAACTCGATCAGCTCTTGAATCAGTTCAAGCGAAAAAAAGAGCACGCCGCCGTCGTGGTCAATGAATACGGAGAAGTCACCGGACTGGTCACCCTGGAAGATGTGCTGGAGGCCATTGTCGGCGATATCGAGGATGAATCCGACGTGGTGGTGCCGCCGGTGGTCAAGATCCAGGAAAAAGAATGGCTGGTCAACGGCTCCGCGGATATCGGGATCATCAATGAAAAACTGGGCATGAGCATTCCGGCATCCGATGAATATGAAACCTTTACCGGTTATGTACTGGACCGGACCGGCCGGATTCCCAAGGAAAAAGAGCAGATTGTTATTGATAATTTCAATATCATCGTCAAGAAGATGGAAGGCAACCGGGTCAAGTCGTTTATTGTCCGGCGCACGTGACATATATAATACATATAATACAGCAGATGTTTTTTGGCAGACGGACGGCGCACTCATTGCATGCGCAGCCCTGGTCCGCCGGGATGCACCGATAAGGCGGAATTCATGATCGAACAGGGAACCATTGTTGAGTATATCGACCGGCAGTCCATTGTATGCGCGGTGGTGCTGGAGGAGTCGGGGGAACGGGTGCGCCTGCTTAATGAGCAGAACCGGGAATTGTCCCACAAAATCATCCGTCTCTCCCACATTTCCCGACAACGAGTAAAAATTTCCGCCGGTCGTGACCGGCTCATCGAATCGCTCACGGAAGCCGCCGTTCGGCGCAAATCCTTAAGCGAAACCATCAACATTCCCGAATTATGGGAAGTGCTTTCCGGATCCGAGGAATGGATCGATCTGCCCACCATGACCGGGCTTTGCTTTCCCGGCCGGGATTCCGGGGATCACGAGTCCGCCGTGATCCGAGCCTGCTTTGCCAACCGGATTTATTTCAAATTCGGTCAGAACGCGTTTTTGCCGTATACCGAGGAACAGGTGGCGCGCAATATCGCATCGGAACAAGCAAAGGCTGAACGCCAACACATGATTGAAACCGCCTCCCTCTGGCTCCGGCGTATTCTGGAAACGGAGCGGCCCGGACCGGCGGGTCCGGATGCCGAACCCTTTATCGAGATCCTGAAATCTTATTATCTGTTCGGCAAGGAAAGCCGGGATTACTTGACCGCACGGGCTATTTTATCCGGCGCCGGTATCGACAATACGGAAAAAATTTTTGATGCACTGGTCAAGGTCGGTATCTGGAGCCCCCATCAACATATCGATCTCTACCGTTATGATATCCCGGTGGAATTTTCCGAACAATTTTTACAGCGTGCCGGAGCTCTCAGCACCGGAGCCGATGCGGCCCGACTGGCGCAACATCGTGAAGATTTCACCTCCATGCCGCTTTTTACCATCGATGGCATGGGAACTCTTGATTTTGACGACGCCATCAGTATCGCGCCGGATAACGGGTATTACTGGGTGGGCGTGCATATCGCCGATATATCCGCTTATATTCGGAAGGGGGATTCCCTGGATGAAGAAATCATGAGCCGGGCCACCTCCATTTACATGCCGGACATGAAAATTCCCATGCTTCCGCCCCTTTTGTCGGAAAATCTTTGCAGTCTCAAGGCCGGCGAAATTCGGCCGGCGATCAGTATTCTCGCCAAAATCGGCCGGCGGGCGGAGATTTATGATTGCAAAATTGTACCGTCTATGATCCGGGTGAATCAGCAGTTGACCTATGGCTATGTGGACGCGGTTGCCGATTCCGACCCGGATTTTACTCAATTGGTTGATATTGCGAAAAATTTTCGTAACCGGCGTCTGCAGTCCGGCGCCATGCCCATTGTGTTGCCGGAAATCGGCGTACGGGTGACCGAAACCGGCGAAATCAGCGTCCGGCGAAATGACCGGGAAAGCCAGAGCCGTCTGCTGGTATCGGAAATGATGATCCTGGCCAACTGGCTGATGGCCCGATTTCTGGCCGATCACAAGATGCCGGCGGTATTCCGCTCCCAGCCGGAACCCAAGGCCCGGCTTTATAACCAGGCCAGCGAGGGAACCCTTTTTCAGACCTGGATGCAGCGACGAATGCTGCACCGGGTGGTCCTTTCCTCCAAACCGGAATTTCATACGGGTCTGGGGCTGGATGCCTATATCACCGGAACGTCGCCGATCCGCAAGTTTTTCGACATGGTGACCCAGCGGCAGATCCGGGGATGTCTTGATCTGGATACTCCGTATACCGTCGAAGAGATCGACCGGATCATCGCGGCCATGGAACAGCCGATGCATCATGCCATGCAGGTGCAGAACCGTCGTCATCGCTACTGGCTGCTTAAATACCTGGAAGGCAGAATCGGACAAAAGGAAGAAGCCGTGGTGCTGGAGCGGCGGCGGGACGGGTATGTGCTCCTTCTGACCGAATATCTGATCGAGTGCCGGCTTTCCCAATCCGCCGCATGGCATCTTAAACCTCAGGATCTGGTCCAGGTGACCATTCAGCACGTAGATGCCCGCCGGGAAGTCCTCACCGTGTTTCCGGGGTAGAAGCCCCACAGTCGGAAAAATCTATCGCAAGCAACGGTCCATAAATAAAATCGATTCAAAATTTCATACAAAACTTGACAATTTTTTGAGAGTATGCTTTTTTTATATCTTTTTTTGTTTTGTTTGTTTTTGCAATCGGGCATTTTCGAGGGCCGAAGGTTCGGATTGTGCCGGAAAGACGGGATTCATCATGGGGCCGAATAGGGCCGATCCATTGGATTAAATACAACTATATGGAATGAAGGAAAAAGGTGATGAGCTTGAAGAAAAAATTTTCAGCCGGGGATTTTGTCGTGATGGCCGAAATGCATGCCCCCAAGGGGGTGGATATATCCGATCTCGTTACGAATGCTCGGCGGCTTAAAGGTCGGGTTGACGTTGTCGTGATTCCGGATATGGATAACGGCATCATGCACATGAGCGCGCTGGCCGGCGGCGTCTTGATGCGCCAACAGGGACTTGAAGCCATGATCCATGTTTATGGAAGGGACCGGAACCGGATGGCGCTTCAGGGGGATCTGCTGGCGGCCCATGTGCTTGGGATACCGAATTTGATCGTGGTTCGCGGCGAGGAAATGCTCAACGGCGATCACCAGGACGCCCGGGTCGTTGATGATCTGGACGAAGTCGGCATTTTAAACATGATCCGCTCTCTTCAGGACGGCACCGACCTGGCGGGATTTGAACTCAAAGGCACACCGGAGTTCATGACAGGATGCGCCATTGCACCGGTAACCGATGACGCGCAATTGGATGCGGAAATGGCAGCCGTTGAAAAGAAAGTGGCGGCCGGGGCGCAATTTATCGTCGCACCGGCGGTTTTCGACATGGAATATTACGCCAAGATGATTGAAAAGCTCAAACGTCTGGGCGTTCCCGTGGTGGCCACGGTATTTTTGCTCAAAAACGTCGGCATGGCCCGATATATGTCCATCAATGATCCGGCGGCCAAAGTTTCGGAAGATATGATCACGCGCATTCGCAAGGCTCCGGACCGTGAAGCCGAGTGTGTGCGCATGGCTGGTGAAATGGCGGCGAGCCTGAAAAAGACGGCCCAGGGGATCAAAATCGTGACATTGGGATGGGAACACCGCCTGCCGGCCATATTGGAAAGCGCGGGATTATAAGATAAACCCGGACATCATTTCCGGGATTTTTGCACAAGATCCCCGAAAGACGATGTTCCATATCGATAAATAGGTAGCACATGCAAGAGCCCAATGATATTTCAAATGAGCCGTCGGCTCAACCAAAGGTACTGGTAATCGGCGGCGGCGTGGGCGGTATCCGCGCGGCCCTTGATCTGGCCGAATCGCGCCGCAACGTGGTATTAATCGACAAAGCATATGCCATCGGCGGTCTGATGACCCAGCTTGACCGCACCTTTCCCACCAACAACTGCGATTTGTGCACGGTGTCTCCGGATCTTTCCGAAAGCGGACGGGAACTTCGCATGGACCTGATGCCCATGACGACGCTTACCGATATCCAGGGCGAGGCCGGGGATTTTACCGTAACCCTGGAAACCGCTCCCCGGCACATCGATGTGGCCAAATGCACGGCATGCGGGGAATGTGTCTCCAAATATCCGGACTGGGTGCGGTTCACGCCGGGCCTGGA
This sequence comes from uncultured Desulfobacteraceae bacterium, assembly GCA_964598885.1. Taxonomy (GTDB): domain Bacteria; phylum Desulfobacterota; class Desulfobacteria; order Desulfobacterales; family Desulfosalsimonadaceae; genus SURF-33. The sequence continues at coordinate 13,461 of CAZRES010000020.1, forward strand.
TCCACGCGCTCCGACCTGTATGCGCTATCCCCAGGCCACGCCCTATGCGTTTTCCGTGGATATGGATAAAGTCGAGGATCTCGGGATGCTTCAGGCTGTATGCCGGGCTGGGGCGATTTTGGCGGACGACCGGCCTAAAACCACCACCATGAAGGTGGCGTCGGTGGTGCTAAGCGTGGGAGCCGAACTTTTTGATCCGGCGGTTCTGGATAACTTCGGCGGGGGGCAATACCCTAATGTGGTCACCGGGCTTCAGTATGAGCGGATCATGTCGGCATCCGGTCCCACGGCCGGGGAATTGCGCCGACCTTCCGACGGCGTGCGGCCTCAAAAGGTGGCATGGATTCAGTGCGTCGGGTCCCGGGGAATCAACAAGGCCGATGTGCCCTATTGCAACAGCGTCTGCTGCATGTACGCTCTCAAGGAAGCCATTGTCACAAAAGAGCGGTTTGCCAGCGATATTGAAACCACGATTTTTTATATGGATATGCGCACCTGCGGCAAGGATTACGAGCTCTACCTCAACCGCGCCGAAAACGAGTATGATGTTAAACTGATCCGCAGCCGGCCCCATTCCATTGTCGAGGATGCGGCCACCGGCAATCTGTCCATCAGTTATACCACGGATGAATCCGTCAAACTCCTGACGGAAATCTTTGATATGGTGGTGCTGTCCACCGGTTTTCGGGTCCAGGAATCCACCGTTGAACTGGCCCGCCGGCTGGGCATTGAATTGAATTCCCACCTGTTTGCGAACACCGGAGCCTTTGCGCCGGTATCCACCTCCCGTCCCGGCATCTACGTATGCGGTGTTTTTGAGAGCCCCAAGGATATTCCCGAAACCATGGTCCAGGCCAGCGCGGCAGCCTGCATGGCCGGCGCGGACCTGCCCATGGATCTTTCCGGTGCCGACGCCGAAGATGATTTTCCACCCGAGCGGGATGTGTCGGGCGAGCCACCGAAAATCGGGGTGTTTGTCTGTGACTGCGGTGCCGATATCGGCGGCGTCATTCCGGTTGCTGATGTGGTGGCAATGGCTGCCGAAATCCCGGATGTCGCCGTGGCCGAAGCCGTGGGATATGGGTGCAGCAGCGATTCCATGCTCCGCATCGAGCAGAAGATAAAAGAGCACGGGCTCAACCGGGTGGTCCTCGGGGGCTGTTCCCCCCGAACCCACGAGACCCGCTTCCAGGACCTGATGCGGCGGGTGGGCCTTAATAAATACCTGGTCGATATTGTCAATCTGCGGGACCAGGACACGTGGGTCCACACGGATCATCCCGGGGATGCGGCAAAAAAAGCGGAAAAACTGATCCGGATGGGGGTGACCGGCGTACGGAAAAGCCGGTCCCTGGTGGACCATACCCTTCCGGTGAACCAGAATGTTCTGGTGGTGGGCGGCGGCGTCACGGGTATGAACGCGGCCATGCAGTTGGCCGATCAGGGGTTTAAGACCTATCTTGTGGAGCGGAACCCGGACCTGGGAGGATTGGCCCGGTCGGTTCGCAGCACCATTGAAGGCGATGACGTGTCCGCCTATATCACGGATCTGATTGAAAAAGTCAAGGCCAACCCACGGATACAGGTGATGACACGAAGCATCATCGTTGATCACAGCGGCATGCCCGGACTTTTCACCACCGGTATCCAGACCGGGCCCCGGATGAATTACATGCAGATCCAGCACGGGGCCACCATCCTGGCTACTGGCGCTTTGTCGAACCGCCCAAAGGAATATCTTCTCAACGAGCATGCCGGCGTCATGACCCAGCTCGAGCTTGATTCCATCATCGCCGATCAGGCGGACCAGGCAAAAGCGTGGCAGCAGGTGGTCATGATTCAGTGCGTGGGCTCCCGGGAACCGGACAATCCCAATTGTTCCCGGATCTGCTGCCAGATGGCCGTTAAGAACGCCCTGAGGTTGAACGCCCTGAATCCGGACATGCAGATCTATATATTATATCGCGATATCCGCACGTTTGGATTTTCGGAAGATTACTATCGCGAGGCCAGGAAGGCGGGTGTTAAATTCATCCGGTTTAATCTGGACAAAAAACCGATGGTGGCGACAAGAAACGGGAACTTGACCGTTACCGTATCCGATCCGGTGTTGGGCCGGAAGCTTGAAATCGCCACGGATCGCGTGATTCTCAGCACCGGCTTTCGGGCCGATGAGGAAACCACCGAAGATCTGGCCATGCTCTTTCATCTGGCCCGAACCGATGACGGCTATTTTCTGGAAGATCATGTCAAACTGCGGCCCGTGGATATGGCCTTGAAGGGCTTTTTCGTCGCCGGCACGGCCCATTCCCCCAAAAGCATCCGGGAAAGCATCACCCAGGCTCTGGCAGCCGCCGGCCGGGCCCAGACCATGCTTGCCAAAACCACGATCAACCTGGGGGCCGCCGTGGCCCGGGTGGAGGGATCCCGATGCGCCGCCTGCCTGGTGTGCGTGCGGGCCTGTCCCTTTGGTGTTCCTTATATTAACGCGGACGGATATTCCGAAATCGATCCGGCCAAATGCCATGGCTGCGGTGTTTGCGCCGCGGATTGCCCGGCCAAGGCAATCCAGCTCATGACGTTTGAAGACGATCAGATTCTGGCCAAACTCGATGGTCTGTTTGAGAGGGTAAACTGATGGAAAATTTCGAACCTGAAATTGTGGCGTTTTGTTGTCATTATTGTGCGTACACCGCCGCGGACATGGCCGGCAGCAAGCGGCTTTGCTATCCGCCCAATGTTAAAATCATCCGCGTGCCCTGCACGGGCAAGGTGGATGCCATCCATATCATGAAAGCTTTTTTGAAAGGCGCTGACGGCGTATACGTGGCGGGATGCCTGGAAGGAGACTGCCATTTTAAGAATGGAAACATCCGCGCGGCTCACCGGGTCGCCTATGTTCAAAAAATGCTCAATGATATCGGATGGGACGGGGAACGGGTGGAGATGATCACCATGTCGGCCGGCATGGGGGAGCGCTTCGCCAGCACGGCAACGGAGTTTACGGAAAAAATCCGGGCGCTTGGCCCCAGTCCGGCGAAAACCGCCGCCGGTCAGGCCGCTGTGGGATAAAAATTTAAATATTTCTGGAGAATAATAAGATGATTACGGCTGAACAAAAATCCATGCAAGAGATTATCGCCAGTGTCGCGCCATATGACCGGATTCTTCTGGTCGGGTGCAATGAGTGCGTGACCGTATGCTCGGCCGGCGGGCGCAAGGAAGTCGGACTGCTCGCCTCGGCTCTTCAGCTGCATTTCCTGAAACAGGGAAAAACGCTGGAGATTAAGGAACTCACCCTTGAACGGCAATGTGATCCCGAATATGTCGAGGAACTCGTCAATCATATTGACCAGGTGGATGCCGTTGTCTCCATGGCCTGCGGCTGCGGGGTCCAGACCATTGCGGGGCGCTACCGGGAAAAACCGGTTTATCCGGCCGTCAATACCAAGTTCATGGGGGCTTCCGAGCGCCAGGGCGTCTGGGCCGAACGCTGCCAGGGATGCGGCGACTGCGTGCTGGGAATTACCGGCGGCATCTGCCCCATCGCCCGGTGCTCCAAGCGGCTGATGAACGGCCCTTGCGGCGGCTCCACCAGCGGTAAATGCGAAATTTCACCGGATGTGGATTGCGCCTGGCAGCTAATCTGGGATCGGATGAAGGCCCTGGGGATTGAAAAGCAGTATGAGGAAGTCATGGCGGCGAAGGACTGGCGAACCAGCCGTGACGGGGGTCCGCGAAAAATCGTAAGAGAGGATTTGGCATCATGAAAACGGAAAGCAGACTGGAAAAAATACTGGCGTCGGGACAGATGGCCGTAACGTCTGAGTGCGGACCGCCGAGAGGGGCGCTTCCGGAGAAAGTGCGGGAAAAGGCCGAGATGCTGCGCGGCTGCGTGGACGGCATCAATGTGACGGATAACCAGACTGCCATGGTGCGTATGTCGAGCTGTGCGGCCTGCATCATTATCAAGCAGATGGGCCTGGATCCGATTCTGCAGATGGTGACGCGGGACCGGAATCGTCTGGCCATGCAGAGTGAAATTATCGGCGCCTATTCCTTCGGCATTAATACCATGCTGTGTCTGTCCGGCGATCATCCGCATTTCGGGGACCATCCCATGGCATCCAATGTCTATGATCTGGACTCGGTCCAATTGATTCAGGCCGTAAAAAAGATGCGGGATGAAGGTAAATTCCAAGGCGGGGCCGATATCCAAAATCCACCCAAGATGTTTATCGGGGCCGCGGCCAATCCGTTTGCCGATCCCTATGAGCTGCGGGTGATGCGCCTGGCCAAAAAGATAAACGCCGGGGTTGATTTTATCCAGACACAATGTATATATAACCTTGATAAGTTTGAATTGTATATGAAAGAAGTCTGCGATCGGGGACTGCATGAAAAGGTCGCTATTCTGGCCGGCATCACGCCCATAAAAACCGCCGGCATGGCGCGTTACATGAAAAACAAGGTTCCCGGCATGGATGTTCCTGATGAGTTGGTCAAACGAATGGAAGGCGTTCCCAAGGAAAAGCAGGCTGAAGAAGGGATCAATATCGCCGTGGAATCCATTCAGCGGCTCAAAGAAGTCGAAGGCGTGCGGGGTTTTCATATCATGGCCATTGAATGGGAACAGAAAGTTCTTGAAATTGTTGAAAAAGCGGACCTTTTGCCCCGGCCGGAAGTGTGATAAAGTAACATAAAATTATAAATTTGAATTTTTTTGGTTCTTTTTTCCGGAAATTATGGATAAAGTCATTCAGAATAAGGAGCGCCTTATATGAGCGAAAAAAAATTGATACTGGTCGTAGATGATGATCCGGATCTCGTGGAAGCAGTCTCCATGAAGCTTGAAGCTGAAGATTATCGTGTGGCCAAAGCCTATGACGGTGTCGAAGCCATGGAAAGCATCAGGGCCGAAAAGCCCGACCTGGTGGTGCTTGATGTCATGATGCCGCGGAAAAACGGTTGGGCGGTCTCTGATGAGATCAAGAAAAATGATCAGCTTAAGGATATCGTCGTTGTTCTGCTCACGGCAGTGGCGGATGCCGTTCAAACCACCAGCTATACGCATTATGACGGCAAAGCCACCCTGGCAGACGATTATATTCCCAAGCCCATTGACCTGGATAAACTTATGGAGATTATCGACGATCATTTAAAATCGTAGTGTCGTCAAGAACGCAATGAAAAAAGTCATGATGTCAACAGCGGTGTAGCTTCATCGCACCGGTCGCGGGCGGATGAATCGCCGCCCGGCCCAGACGTAAACCACAAATCCACCGGTAAAGTCGCCGTGTTTTTCGCGGCGGCGTTCAGGCTGAAAAAGGATGCCCCCTTTTCCGGCCTGAACGTGTTGTGCTTCGGTTCTTCCGTTTGTTGATCAAGGCCCGCCTTTTTGTTTTTTTGACGCTCCAGTGCATCCGTTTACACATACAGGCAAAGATAACGATGAAACAGATAAGGATGAACGGTATTCGGCTGAGCCCTCCCCAGGTCGGAATTTCTCAAACCTGTCGGATCAGTCCCGCTTTTTCATCGCTGTATCTTTACCGCGTTATGGCCGCCGAGCGGATCAACATGACATTTGTCAATCTTTTTCATGCCAATGATTGCTTGAGGATCAACGGCTGCATTCCGCCTGAAAAGCAGGACAGGGTGGAAGAGTTTGTCTTGCGCCGCGATACCGGCATGACATGCCGGCCGCGCATCGGAACCGTGTCGGTTTATCCGCATCGGTTCCGTTTTTCCGCCCTTGGGTATCTGGTTCATGTTTTCGGGGAAAAAGGGTTTCATTTTTATCAGATGGCGTCATCCGGAGCCATGCTGACCTTTGTGGTGGATTATGCCTGCCAGGAAGAAGTCGCCGCCGGCCTGGAACAACAACTGGATCTTCCCATCACGCGGACACCGTTTCGGCAGGATATCAACGAAGATGAACTCCTGGCCTTGATGCGGAAACAACCGGAGGTCAGCGCGAAATATGTGGAAACAAAGGTCAGAACCTATGGAATCGGTCTGAAGACGGGACTGACGCTTTGTTCCATGACGATTCGCGCGGATGTTCTGGTCGATTGGGGGGAGCGTGTCCAGATGCTGGAACATCATGGACTGAGCTTTGCGTTTGCGTCCGCTGAAACATTACCCGACGGGCTTATCCGTTTGTGTTTTCTTTCAGAAGGCGAAATGATCGATCCGGAAAGGCCGATCCCGTCCATAGAACCCAATGGATATGAACCGCTTATCCGGTCCGTGCTGGCCGGCGTTGCCGAAGAAATCACCGTGGTAGCGGATGTCTGCCTGATCAGTTTGCAAGGCCCTCATTTCGGTGATCGCTACGGAATCGCGGACCATGCTTTTACGGCCCTCATGCGTGGATCCGTGCCCATACTGGCAGCCGCGTGCGTGGGCGCTATGATTTATATCGTTGTTCCAAAAGCCGGTAAGCACCGGTCAACATCGCTTCTTTCGGAAGTGTTTGAGACGCCGTGAGGTTTGATTTGTCATGACGGAAAAAAATATGCGCATTTCACAAAAGCAGCATAACGGCGTTATCGATGAAATTGACTGGCGTATAAGGGTGTTTGACTCCCTTACTTATCCGGCCATCATTATCAAGCCGGATAAAACCGTGGTGGCTGCCAACAAGAAATTTTATGAAACCTATGACAGCAGCCCCAGTGACATCGTGAGCAGGAAATGTCATGATTTTTTTGTGGATGAAAATCTTCCGTGCCATGGTCAGGAGTGCCCCATTGAACAGGTGGTCAGGAAAAAGAGCGGCCGTTATCTGACCCGAAAGCAGAATCACCGCTGGGAGGACCGGATTTTTTCTCCCATCCTGGATGAAAACGGGGAGGTCTCTCATATCATTGAAGGCATCCGGGATGTCACCCGTGTTAAAATGCTGGAAAGCGAGCTGGCCAATTTCAAGGAATTCATCAGCCGGGTAGTGGAAAGCTCGGCCTCGGCTATTATTGCCGCCGACCGCCAGGGCGGCATCGAGCTGATGAATCAGGCCGCCAAGGAGCTGTTCGGTCTGACCAACGGGGACAGGGAAAAAATCCGTTCGGTGGAACAACTTTATCGCCCCGGGCAGGCCAAGGAAATCATGAAGATGCTGCGGGATGAAAGCATCGGCGGAAAGGGGAAATTGCCCAGCACCACCGTGACGCTGATCAGTGTGTGGGGAGAAGAAATCCCCGCGGAGATGACAGCGGCGATCATTTATGATGACCAGGGGAATGAGGTCGCCACCACGGCCATATACAATGACTTGCGCGAAAAACTGGCGGTGGAGCGGCAGCTGAAAGAGGCCCAGAAGCAGCTGGCCCAATCCGAAAAGATGGCATCTCTGGGGCAGCTGGCGGCCGGCGTGGCCCACGAGATCAACAATCCGCTTACCGGCATCCTGTTTAATGCCAGCCTGATTCTGGAAAAACTTAATCCGGATCATCCCTTCCATCAGGATCTGGAATACATTATCGAGGATGCCGAACGGTGCAAGGAGATTGTCAAAAGCCTGCTGGTATACAGCCGGCGCACGGATTCCCGGAAAAATATCGTGCAGATCAACGAGTTGGTGGAGCAGAGCCTTAAAATTACCCGGGATCCCAAGGCATTCGGCAATATCAAAGTCGTAAAAGAACTGGCCGACGAGATGATGATGGTCAACGTGGATACCAACCAGCTCAACCAGGTGATCATCAACCTGGTCATGAACGCCGTTGATGCCATGGACGGCAGCGGTATTCTGACGTTGAGAACGTATCGGAACAAATCGGAAAAAAAAGTTTTTCTGGAAGTATCCGATACCGGTCCCGGTATCGCCGAGACGAATTTGAACAAGATTTTTGATCCGTTTTTCACGACCAAACAGGTGGGCAAAAGCACCGGGCTTGGATTGAGTATCGTCTATGGCATTGTCGAGGAACACGGGGGCCGCATTTCCGTCAGGGAGACGGGCAAAAGCGGTACCACATTTATTGTTGAGCTGCCGCAGTATATTCCGGCGGACAACGAATTTTAAAAGGCGATGAAAAATGGCTGATCATATGGACCCGGCATGTGTACGTACAGATGAGGACGAATCCCGCACGGCCATCACCAGAAGCGTCGGCAAATTTTCCTTCCAGCCGCGGGTGCTGGTTGTCGACGATGAAAAACGCATACGGGATGCCTGTTTTCGATTGTTGACCGAAGAGGGGTGCGAGGTGGCCCTGGCGGAAAACGGTGAGACGGGTTTGCAGATGATCGAACGCGCCCATTATGACATTATTCTACTGGATCTGATGATGAACGGTATTTCCGGTTTTGATGTGCTCAGCCATGTCAAGGGCCTTCATCCGGATACGGTAGTGATTGTCATCACCGGATATGCCACCATCGAGCATTCCATCGATGCCATGAAAAAAGGAGCTTTTGACTTTCTTCCCAAGCCGTTTTCTCCCAAGGACCTGCGATTGGTCATTAGCAAAGCCATTGAATTTATCAGCACCCTGCAGGACATCGCCAAGCAGAAATCGCGAATGCGCGTGATGATCAACCTGATCTCCGACGGCGTGCTGACCACTGACAACCAGAAGCACGTGGCATTGGCCAATCCGGCCTTTTTACGAATGATGGGGTGTCTTGACAGGGAAGTGATCGGCTGTTCCATCACCGATATCGTGAAGGAACCCAGGCTGATCGACATGGTGGAAAAAGCGCTGCATCAGCCTCCGGAGACGTTTGTGGAACTCACCGATGAATTTACCATCACGGAAAAGGACGGTGAGGAGAAAATTATCGGCGCTCGGTGCATCCCGTTTCGGGACCGGCTGGATCGCAATCTTGGTACGGTGACCGTGCTTCACGACATCACCACATTAAAAAAGCTCGACAAGGTCAAATCCGATTTCGTCTCCATGGTGGCCCATGAAATCAAGAGTCCGCTTAATTCCATTCTGATGCAGCTCAAGGTGATTCTGGATGGGCTTGCCGGCGACCTTACGGATAAACAAAAGGAAATTCTTACCCGGAGTTCGGACCGCATTTCGTCCCTTGCAGCTCTTTCCGGTGAACTGCTGGATATCGCTAAAATTGAATCCGGATTGATCAACCAGGAAAAAGAGGAACTCGATATTGTCGAACTGCTGGCGGCTCAGACCGAATTTTATCAGGATCGCGCTGCCGCCAAGTCCCTGGAACTGACCTTTGACAATGAAGCGCCGCCGGCGCGTATCATGGGAAACCGGACAAATATCGAGGAGGTGGTCACGAACCTGATCACCAATGCCATCCGCTATACGCCCGAAGGCGGGAGTATCCGCGTGGGAGTCGCGGTCGATAAGCATTATGCCTGTATCCGGGTGGCGGATACGGGAATCGGCATCTCCGAGGAAGACCAGGAGCAAATATTCCAGCGGTTTTATCGGGTTAAAAACGAAAAAACCCGGTTTATCAACGGTACCGGTCTCGGGCTGGCCATTGTAAAAAGTATTGTTGATGCCCATCACGGCATGATAAAGATTGATAGCCGACTCGACGAAGGAACCACATTTTCGGTTTGTCTGCCGAAAATCGAAACCTGAGATGAAAAAAACACGGTTCGTGTTTACTCGCCCGGGAGCTGTTTTCCGGGCATGTGCCGCCGGACCACAGGAATTCTATAATTTTAATTTATTCAAGGAGATGTAAACACTTATGAAAGTACTGATCAGCGACAACCTGGGACAGGAGGGGGTCAGGATATTTCAAGAAGAAGACGGTATGGATGTGGATGTCAAGACCGGGTTATCGCCGGAGGAATTAAAGGCCGTCATCGGCGATTACGACGCCCTGGTGATCCGCAGCGCCACCAAGGTCACGGAGGATCTGCTCAGCGCCGCCACCTCGCTTAAGGTGGTGGGCCGGGCCGGAATCGGACTGGATAATGTCGATATTCCCGCGGCCACCAAAAAAGGCGTGGTGGTGATGAACACCCCCGGCGGCAACGTGGTCACCACCGCCGAGCACGCCATTGCCATGATAATGGCCCTGACGCGCAATATCCCGCAGGCCACCGCCTCCATGAAAACGGGTTTATGGGAAAAGAAAAAATTTCAGGGTCGGGAAATCATGAACAAGACCCTGGGGATTATCGGGTTCGGTAAAATCGGTTCCGTGGTGGCCGATCGGGCCAGGGGCTTAAAGATGCGGGTGATCGTTTATGACCCCATTGTGCAGCCTGATATTATTGAAAAAAGCGGGTACGAATGGGTGCCGCTGGAAGAACTTTACAAACAGTCTGATTATATCACCGTTCATGTCCCCAAAGGAAAAGCGACCCTCGGCATGATCAACGCGGAAGCGTTTGCGCAGATGAAAACGGGCGTGATGCTCATTAACTGCGCCAGGGGGGGCATCGTTGATGAGCATGCGTTGCACGCGGCCCTCACCTCCGGTAAAGTGGCCGGCGCCGCCCTGGATGTTTTCAGCGAGGAGCCGCCGCCCGCGGATCTGCCCGTGCTCGCTCTTGACAATGTGATTCTTACGCCCCACCTGGGCGCGTCCACGGAAGAAGCCCAGACCAATGTGGCCGTGGCCGTGGCCAATCAGATCATCGAGTATCTCAAATACAACAATATCATCAATGCCGTCAATGTGCCGGCTATTTCCGGCAAACTGCTGGAAAAACTGCGTCCGTTTCTGTTTCTGGGAGACCGGATGGGCAGTTTGCTGGCCCAATATTCGGAGGGTCAGCTCAAGGAAGTTCAGGTGGAATATCAGGGCGATTTTTCCGGACTTGACATGAGCCCGGTGACCACGGCCCTGATCAAGGGACTTTTGGATGTGTTGATTCAAGACGGCGTCAATTCGGTCAATGCCCCGGTGATTGCCAAAGACATGGGAATAAAAATTTCCGAATCCAGTACCGTTGAAACGAGGGAATATTTAAATCTTGTCTCGGCCACGATCGTCACCACCGACATGGAGCGAACGGTGTCAGGGACGGTTTTCGGAAAGGCGGACGCACGGATCGTCAAAATCGATAAATTCCGTATCGAAATGGTGCCCCAGGGACATCTCGCCCTGATCCATAATGTGGATGAACCCGGCGCCATCGGCAGCGTAGGCGCCGTGTTGGGCGAGCATGAGGTCAACATTTCGCGGATGCAGGTCGGCATGGAAGAAGGCGGGGAAAACAATATCATCCTGATTCGCACGGATACGCGGATCCCGGAAGATGTTGTCGCCAAAATCGGTGATCTCCCCAAGGTGAATTCCATCCGGATATTTGAACTTTAATCTCTGTTACACCCCCTGAAATTTTGGGAGCAATGAAAAAAGGAGTGTTATTATGTTTAAGATCGTAAAACGCGCTGAAATGGCCGACGGAACGGTGATTGAAAATCGTATCGAAGCGCCGAAAATCGCGGCCAAAGCAAAGCCGGGCCAGTTTGTTATTCTGAAGGCCAATGAAACCGGAGAGCGGATTCCACTGACCATATCCGATATTGACCGGGAAGAGGGAACCATTACCGTCATTTATATGGTTGTGGGCAAATCCACGGAATTGTTCAAAACCCTTCAGGAGGGCGACGTTTACCAGGATGTCATCGGGCCGCTGGGTAAACCGACCCATATTGAAAAGGTCGGAACGGTGGTATGCGTCGGCGGCGGTACCGGCGTTGCCGTGCTTTTCCCGATTACCCGCGCCTTTAAGGAGGCCGGGAACAAGGTCATCAGCATCATCGGCGCCCGGAACAAGGATCTTTTGATCCTGGAAGAGAAGATGAAGGCCGTATCCGATGAACTTCACGTGTGTACCGACGATGGTTCATACGGCCGTAAAGGATTTGTAACCGAAGCCTTGAAGGAAATCCTTGGGAAAGAGTCTGTTGACCTGGCGGTAGCCATCGGGCCGGTGCCCATGATGAAATTCGTATCCGCCATGACAAAAGAACATAATGTCAAGACCCTTGTCAGTTTGAATCCCATCATGATTGACGGAACCGGGATGTGCGGCGGGTGCCGGGTGTCGGTGGGCGGCGAAACCAAGTTTGCCTGCGTAGACGGTCCTGAATTTGACGGACACCTGGTTGATTTCGACAACCTTTCCAGCCGGCTCCGGGCCTACCAGGAGGAAGAACGCAAAGCGCATGAAGCCTATTGCCGGATCAGGGATGCAAAATAAAATAATTCTTGAATAGCATATTATAAATGGAGGAAAGCATGACCCCAGACAAAACCAAAACGAAAAAAATTCCACGACAACCCATGCCGGAACAGCCGCCGGAGGTCCGCCGGCGGAATTTCGAGGAAGTGCCCTTAGGCTATGGCAGGGAAACCGCCATCCAGGAAGCGCAGCGCTGTCTGCAATGCAAGAAACCGGCATGTGTGGCGGGCTGCCCCGTAGAAGTCAATATTCCCGGTTTTATCAAGCATGTTGCGGATGGCGACTTCAGTGCCGCCATTGGCGTGATCTGGGAGAAAAACGCCCTTCCGGCCGTCTGCGGCCGGGTTTGCCCCCAGGAAATCCAGTGTGAGGGACTGTGCATCGTCGGCAAAAAGGATGCTCCCGTAGCGATCGGCAACCTGGAGCGATTCGTGGCCGACACGGAACGGCTTCAGGGTTCCGGAGAGCTGCCTGCCAAGGCTCCGTCCACGGGTAAACGCGTGGCCGTGGTGGGTTCGGGACCCTCGGGGCTGACGGTGGCGGGCGATCTGCTGCTCAAAGGGCATGACGTTACCCTGATGGAAGCCTTTCATAAACCCGGCGGAGTTCTGGTCTACGGAATTCCGGAATTCCGGCTTCCCAAGGATATTGTGGCATCCGAAGTGGCCTCACTGGAAAAACTCGGTCTGGTCATCAAGAGCAACACGGTGGTAGGCCAGACGGTCAGCCTTGACGAGCTTTTTGAAGAGGGCTTTGACGCGGTATTTATCGGGGTCGGCGCTGGATTGCCGACATTTTTGAATATTCCGGGAGAAAATCTCAATGGAATTTATTCCGCCAATGAATATCTGACCCGGGCCAATCTCATGAAGGGATATCTGTATCCGGAATATGACACTCCCCTGGTCAGAGGCAAAAATGTGGCGGTGATCGGCGCCGGAAACGTGGCCATGGATGCGGCGCGGACAGCCATGCGGCTGGGCGCGGAAAATGTGCGGATCGTGTATCGCCGGTCCAGGGACGAGATGCCCGCCCGGGCCGCAGAAATTCACCATGCCGAGGAAGAAGGCATTGAAATGTATCTTCTTACCGCTCCCACGGAATTCATTGGTGATGAGCGGGATTACGTTACTTCCATGAAGTGTCTGAAAATGGAGCTGGGGGAACCTGACGCATCCGGTCGGCGTCGGCCGGTACCCATCGAAGGTTCCGAATTTACACTCGATTGCGATCTTGCCGTAATCGCCGTAGGTGCGGGCGCCAATCCGTTGCTGACCCAGTCGAATCCCGAAATTTCCTTGAATAAATGGGGATATATCGTCGCCGATCCGGAAACCGGCAAGACCACCAAAAAAGGCGTATGGGCCGGCGGCGACATTGTGACCGGTTCGGCAACCGTGATCCTGGCCATGGGCGCCGGCCGCAAAGCGGCCGATTCCATCCATGATTATCTGACACTGGGATGGTAGCGCCGTCTGCCGGCTGCCGGTTTTCCGGCAAGGCCTGGTGACGGTTTTTTGTGGGAAATTTTACGTAAATTTCTTTAATTTTTTGAGCATATTTTCAAAAAACTCTCCTTTTTTAGAAAAGGAGAGTTTTTTGTCCATAAATATTGACAGGCGCGTAAAAAACGGTTTTAAGCCATATATCGCGCGTTCATCGCTTTATAAAAAAAGCATGAACAGTTATGTCTTTGTTGGAGGAAAGGAGTTTTATATCATTCGTGCTGTTTAAATGGTCCTTTTACATATCCGCCGCGATTTGCATCGTCGGCATTTTGTATCGCCTGCGGCCCTGGTTTGTCCGGCGAATCGGTTCCGAGGCCGGAGCATTTTCAACGACCCGACGGTTGGGTGATGGTCTTTTGCGTGTGCTTTCAACCGTTTTCAGCCTGCGGATTTTCAAACTGATTTTTTCCTTTCTCGTGGATGTGGTGTTTCAATGGCGCAGTCTCCGAAAGGAGCCGTTCCGGTGGATTATGCATTTTTCCATTTTCGCCGGTTTCATCCTGTTGCTCCTGATGCACGCCCTTGAAGACCAGGTTTCCCGCGCGGTTTTTTCCGGTTATGAGCCCACTCTCAATCCGTTTCGGTTTTTGCGGAACCTGTTCGGGTTCCTGGTGATGGCGGGTCTGGCCATGGCGGTTTATCGCAGAGTGGCGAACAAGCAGCTCCGGGCGCTGACCACCCGTGCTGATATTTTCGCGCTGGTTCTTGTGGCGATCATTATCGGATCCGGGTTTCTGCTGGAAGCTTCCAAAATCATTTCTCCCAGCGTATTCGACCGCATGGTCTCAGATTACGCTTTTTACCTGGATGAAGAAGCTCTCTTGCCGTTGAAAGCCTACTGGGCGGAAGAATATAACACGGCCTTTCCCGAAGAATCAATTCCCCGGGATGCTGATCTGATCGCCGAGGGGTTCGAGATTCACATGGACAGTTGTCAGTACTGCCATGCCAAACCCGCGTGGGCCTTTGTCTCCTACCCGGTGTCAAAGGCGTTTCGGCCGTTTGCCGGGATTTTTGACCGCATCCGGCTTGATGTGATTCTCTGGTATGTCCATTTTCTGGCATGTTTTATCGGCCTGGCTCTTTTGCCATTCACGAAGTTTTTCCATCTGGTGTCCACACCGGTCAGCCTGATGATGCGCGGCGTGACCGGCAAACAACAGCTTTCCCCCACCGGCGCCGTCACTCGACGGGCGGTTGATCTTGACGCGTGCACCCATTGCGGCACCTGTTCCGTGCATTGCTCGGTGGCACCGGTTTACACCCAGTTTCCCAACAGCAACATTCTACCATCCGAGCGGCTCCAATCCCTGCGACAGATGACCTCAAAAGATGATCTTTCCGAGGAGACCCTGCGGCGCATCGCCATCGGCAGCCATATCTGCACCAAATGTAATCGCTGCACCGACTATTGTCCTTCCGGCATTAATCTTCAGGATTTGTGGCTGGCCTCCCATGGGCAACTGGTGGATATGGGTTTTATCGGTCCGTGGAGAAGCGCGCCGCCAACCGAGGATACCCGGAAAGCAGAGGCGGGGCTTCCCCTTGAGGTAACCGGGAATGGATTGGATTGTATTCCCTGCCAGCGGGTGCGGCGGTATATTCCGAAGCAGGATTTTTCCGGATGCCTGAAATGTAAAACCTGCACCAATGCATGCCCGGTGGTGGCGTGTTACGACGATCCGGTTGAAGCGCTGGGACTGGTTCCTCACCAAATCATGCACGCCCTTCACCTGGGTCTTGTGGACATGGCGCTGGATACGCGCATGATCTGGGATTGCACCACCTGCTATCTGTGCCAGGAACATTGTCCCCAGGGAGTCAAGATCACGGATGTCTTGTATGGATTGAAAATTCTGCAATATGAACGAATTATTGATGAGCCCGTGAAAATGGCGCCATCGGCAAAAAATCAGCTGTCCGCTGACGGTCATCATCAAGAAGATGCGTTAAATTGATTGGATAATGGATATGAAATATGCGTTTTTCCCGGGGTGTAAAATATCCTGGTTTTGCCCCCAGTATCAAACATCGACCCTGGCGGTTCTCCAACGGCTGGGGGTCGATGTTGTCAAACCCGAGTTCAACTGCTGCGGTTATCCGGTCCGCCATATTAATCATCAGGCATATCTGCTTGAGGCAGCGCGGAATTTTGCCATCGCCGAATCCATGAACGCCGATATTCTTACCCCCTGTCAGTGCTGTTTCGGCAGTCTGCGGCACGCGCAGGTTTTTCTTTCCGAAGATCCAAACGCCGAAAAAGAAATCAATCTTCATCTTGCCCAGGAAGGGTTGACCTACCAGGGAAGGTGCAAAGTGCGGCATCTGCTGACGGTGCTTGCCGAAGATGTCGGCGCTGATGCCATCCGCGCGCAGATTAAACACACGTACCGGGGATTGAAAATTGCGGCCCACTACGGCTGCCACGCCTTGCGGCCCAGCCCGGTGGTGCAATTCGACAACCCCTTTTCGCCGGTTATTTTTGAGAACCTCATTGAACTTACCGGCGCCCAAACGGTTTCATGGTCCCGGCGGCTGGAATGCTGCGGGCAGCCGGTGGCGGATCGAAACGCCGAACTGTCCCTGAAACTCCTGGAAAAAAAAATCGACAGCGCCATTGCCGCCAAAGCCGATTTCATCTGCACGGCATGCACCTATTGCCAGATGCAGATGGATACGCCCAGCGAATTTTCCCCCGGGTCAACGGAAAAAGACAGGGCCAATCGGCCGTCCGTAGTGTTGTTTCCCCAGTTGCTGGGCCTGAGCATGGGCCTGGATGAAACTGTTCTCGGCCTGGAAAAAAACCGCATCCAGACAAAGGATCTGCGGCACTTTTTACATCTGTAAAAATCATACACGGATTCCCGTCCGGCGCCATCCCTGCAACATCTTTCATCCGCCCGTTTTCCGGAAAATGCCCCGTGTCTTTTCGGAAACGGGCCGGGCCGTTAATGCCCTGCCTGAAGCCATTGTTTATCCTTTTTTTGTTTCGTTTTATCGGATACAATACAACAATATGAGCAGATAACGACAGAGACCGAAGTAATCCGTTTCAGGCAATAAACATTGCACAACCATTGACATGAGAATCGCAGACGGAGCGGAAAAATGAATATCGCCGTTGTTGGTGGAGGATCGAAATGTTTATATTTGCTTAATTTTATTGAAAGCCATGAGTTTTATACGTTCCCGCGTAAAATCGTCGCCGTGGCCGACGTGGATGATAATGCCGTGGGAATGGTGGAAGCCAGAAAAAGGGGATATTTTGTCACCAACGACTACAATGATTTTTTCGACCGGGAAGATGTCGACGTAATCATTGAGCTGGCCAACAGCGTGGATATCTACAACGATATTCTGGTCAAAAAAAGAAAAGATGTTATCGCGATTCATCATGCCACGGCCATGCTGTTCTGGGAAATGGATCGTATGGCAAGAAAGGAGCGGGAAGCCCGGACCATCTATGACGTAATGATCAACAACCTGATCGAAGAAGACACCATTGTTATCAATACCGATTACATCATTACCGATATTAATGAGACCATGTTGAAAAAGATGGGGTTAAAGCGCGAAGACGCCATCGGTCATCACTGTTATGAAATTACGCATCACCGGGATACCCCTTGCCGCGGCGTTCATCATCCCTGCCCATTATCCGAAACCCTTCAAACCGGCCAATCCTCCCGAACGACCCACATCCATCTGGATAAAGACGAAAAGGAACTCTATTATTCCATTGCCTGCTATCCGTTTAAGGAAAACGATGAAATCAAGGGCGTCATTGAATTGTCCCGGGATATCACCAAAGAAATCAAATCCCAGCAGAGCATGATGCAGCATGAGAAGCTGATGTCCATCGGGCGCCTGTCCGCCGGCGTGGCTCATGAAATCAACAATCCGCTGACCACGATTTTAACATCGGCCATGCTGATTCAAGAAGACCTTGATCCCCAGGATCCCATATACGAAGAATTATCCATGATTTCGAAAGAAACGCTCCGGTGTCGTAAAATTGTGCAGAGTCTCCTTGATTTTGCCAGACAATCGACGCCCAGGGGAAAGACCCATGATCTCAACAAAATTATCACCGAAAGCATGTATCTGACCAAAAAGCAGGCGGAATTCAGTAATGTCAAACTTGAAACCATGCTGTCTGAAGACCTCCCCTCCGTATTTGTCGATAAGGATCAGATTCAGCAAACCCTGATCAATCTGATTTTAAATGCCATTGAAGCCACGGAATCCGGGGGAAGCATCACCCTTAGCACCGAATACAGCCCGTCGAACCAACTCTGTATTATCCATGTCGAAGATACGGGCTGCGGGATTCCCAAAGAGCACTTGAACCGCATTTTCGATCCGTTTTTTACGACCCGGGCCAGCGGTACGGGTCTGGGTCTGGCCATCACCCACAGTATTATCGAACAGCACGGCGGTAAAATCACGGTGGAAAGCACACCCGGCAAGGGAACCAGTTTTGGCATCATGCTGCCGGTCAAAGCGGGATGACGTTATGAGCGACGAAACAAACGCCCGCATTCTGGTTATCGACGATGAACCGATGATATGTCGGAATTGCGCCGCCATTCTTTCCGGAATGGCTCATACGGTGGATGCCGCCTCAAACGGCCATGCCGCCCTCGATATGATCGCAAAAAACACCTATCAGATTGTCATTACGGATTTAAAAATGAGCCGCATGGGGGGAATGGAAGTGCTCCGCCGGATCAAACAGGAGTATCCGGACATCATGGTCATTGTAATGACCGGCTATGCCAGCGTCAGTTCCGCGGTCGAGGTCATGAAGCTGGGCGCCTACGACTATCTGCCCAAACCGTTTACCCCAGATGAACTGCGGGCCATTGTCCGAAAGGCCTTTGTCGACCGGCAATTAAACGTTCAGAACAAGGATCTTGCCCGCCGGCAGGACCGTCCGCCGCCGGCCCACCAGTTGATCGGCGACAGCCCCGAGATTCAAAAAGTGATCGCCATGATCGAAAAAGTGGCCGCCACCGATGCCACCGTTCTCATCTATGGGGAAAGCGGGACCGGCAAGGAACTGGTGGCCCGGGCCGTGCATGCCAACAGCCTTCGCAGGGACGAGGTGTTTTTTGCCGTGGACTGCGGCACCCTTTCGGAAAATCTTCTGGAAAGCGAGTTGTTTGGTTTTCGAAAAGGGGCCTTTACCGGCGCCCATAAAGACAAGGAAGGCATTTTTCAGCTGGCCCATGGGGGCACGGTTTTTTTAGATGAAATCAGCAACATCAGCATGGATGTTCAGGGCAAGCTGCTGCGGTTTTTAGATACCCGCCAGTTCATGCCCTTAGGGGATACGGATCACCGCCAGGTGGATGTCCGGTTGATTTTCGCCACCAACAGGGATTTGAAGGAAATGGTGGACGAAGGGACGTTCCGGCATGATTTTTATTACCGGATATTCGTTTATCCGATTTTTATCCCCCCCCTGCGGGAACGCAAATCCGATATTCTGCCCATTGCCTATCATTTTTTGAACCTTTATAACAAGAATTTCGGAAAAGGCATCAAGGGGTTTGAGGAAACGGTCGTCCGACGCCTGGTTCAGTATGAGTGGCCCGGCAATATCCGTCAATTGCGCAATCTGATCGAACGGGCGGTGATATTGTGCGAAAAGGATAAAATATCTCTTAAGGACATGCCGCATCTGGGGGAAATCAGCGATATTGAACGGTTGATCGGCTATATCCCGGAAACCAACGAAGACTTAAAACAGGTTAAAAAGGAAATCCGCCGGAAATCCACTGATACGGTGGAAAAAAATTTTATCCTTCACGCGCTTGAAAAAAATGACTGGAATATTACCAAGGCCTCCCAGAGTGTGGGCCTGTTACGGCCCAATTTTCAAAACCTGATGAAAAAACATCAGATTAAAGTTCCCCGCAAATAACGATTTTCAGCAGATACCCAAGGAATCTATCGGATCCGGTAATCTTATATTTCTAGTATACAGCGTATATTTTTTATATACACGTTCTTTCCGCCGGTCTTTCACTGGCCCATTTTTCACGGGCGCGCGGATATCATCTGTTCTTAAATCCCACTATATCTTCCTGAATTTTATCGTTTTGATATCCTTCCGGCAACAGCATTGATCCACCAACATTTTGAATTTGGTTTTGAAAAATTTCGTCAAAAAGAATGTATAAAAATTTTATACATTCCAAGTCGGCCGCAAAAAGACGTTTTAATATATTTCTTATTATATCAATAATTTAAAAATTTATCGATACGTTGGCACGGACACTGCAATATAGATGGCCAGTTAAGCGAAAACCAAAAAACGATAAAAACCGTTTCTCAAAGATAGAACCGCAAAGGAGGATGATATCATGGAAAAGACCGCTAAAATTCTCGTAGTGGATGATGAGGCAAGAATCTGTCATAATGTGAAAAAAATTCTGGCCAAAAATAATTTTGAGATTACCAGCGCCCAAAGTGCTCAGGAAGCCCTTGATAAAATGGCAAAAGAATCCTTTTCGCTGCTGATTTCCGATATCGTCATGCCGGGGATGAACGGACTGGAGCTCTTAAAGCTGGTTAAAAATGAATGGCCCGTGACCAAGGCCATTATGATGACCGCCTATGCTTCCACCGATACGGCGATCAAAGCCATCCAGCTCGGGGCGCTGGACTACATCCCTAAACCGTTTACGCCCGAGGAGTTGCGTAATCTCGTGGATCAGGCCCTGGCCGGCAACCTTGTGGAAGCGCCTGCTTCCGAGAGGGAGCGGGAGGCCATCAATATCATCGACATTGATATCCCTTTTGATAGCGAGGAAGTCGCAAAATATACCGGCGAAGACTATGTCAACACCCTGGGGCCATCGGATATGCCGGTGGTGGAAGTCAAGCCCGAGGGAAAGCCGGAAAATTTCTGTGATGTGGGTGATATGGTCTGCGATATCTTCAAGAAACTCGGCGCCACCTGTAAAATCGGGGTGAAAAAAAATACCTGCCCCCAGCTTGCCAAGAAGAAAAAAGCCGATGCCGTTGATGCCGGACCGGATGTCCGCACATTAATCGGTATCGACATGCCGTTTAATTACGATGAGGTAGCGGCGGTCACCGGCCCGGAATATATCAACAGCCTTTGTCATGATGGGGTTTGCGTTAGCTATTACAGCGATCTGAAGGAACGTGTCGCCGATTTGGCGAAAATTCACGAAGCCGAGCAGTCCGCCTCCCGGGACGACATGCAGGAAGTTCCCTTTACGCGCAATATCCTGGTGATCGACGATGAGGTGGCCGTAAACAACAATATCCGAAAAATACTGGCCAAAAAGGGATACCATGTGGATCAGGCCGTGACCAAGGCCGATGCCCTGGAAAAAATCAATGCCGGCTCATACAAGCTTTTTCTGCTGGACTTAAAGATTCCCGATGTTGATGGACTGGAACTGCTGAAGACGATTCGCGAACGGCAACCGGAGGCCAGAGTGATCATCATCACCGGTTACGCCAGCATTGAAACCGCCGTGGAAAGCGCCCGAATGGGCATTACCGATTATCTTAACAAGCCGTTTACCCCTGACGAAATCCGTGCTGCCACGGAAAACGCCATGCGGTTTGCGGCATAAGGACCGGGACAACGGCATAGCCGCAAAAGACAGCAAGGCGGGCTGACGTGGGCAACCCGAACCATATATAAAAAAAGGGCCGGCACCCGGATGGATGCCGGCCCTTTTTTTGCGTTTGTGGCTCCCGGATCTATGCCGCCTGATAAAGATCGAAAATCTGGGCAAAGATCTGGTCGTTGTCGAACCCTTTCAGATGAATGGCGCCGCTGCGACAGGATGCCACGCATAAGCCGCATCCCTTGCACAGCACCGGGTTGATCTGTGCCTTGCCGGGATGCATGCGGGCCTCGGCGTCAATAAATGAGGGCGCCGAATAGGGGCAAATCGAGACGCAGACTCCGCAGGCGCTGCATGTGGCGGGATCGGTTTCCGCCACCGTGCCGGCCATGCGGATCGTCTTTTTGGCCAGCAGGGTCACGGCCCGGGTGGCCGCGGCCTGGGCCTGGGTGA
>CAZRES010000021.1:0-33882 GCA_964598885.1 uncultured Desulfobacteraceae bacterium
CGGTAAGAGAAAGTCTGTCGGAAGACGATGTGATATTTGCTCAATATTTGAGGGATTATTATATGCGGGGAATTCCAAAAAACACTCCCATCATCAGCCTCGGACGGGTTCGACAGGATTTTGCAAAACCAAACCCTTACCATTTCGAGCGCTTTTTTAATGATATCCAAAAATACAAGAGAGGCTGGGTGCTTTGGGAAAAAAACAAGGAATACCACGTCCACCCTCAGGTAGCGGCTTACGTTAAAACGCTTTTTGAGAAAATTCACGGGAAAGGTGTGGATGATACTAATGTGGAAGTTTATTTTTTTGATAAATCAATGGTAAAAAGGGCTACTTTCAGATAACCTTTTATGTTCAGCGTAATCAGTTTTGATGTCGTCTCTCAATACTTAGCGGCGAAAAGTTTTTCATGAATCTCAGTTGTTTTTTTTCCTTATCAGAACAATATACAATGAATAGATCTTTTTATCAAACGGGGTTATCCAGTCCAGCAGGACTGCAAGTGCGTTCAACAGCGGTGAAATTATGATCGAAAGGACAAAAATCAGCAATTGGAGGACCTTTGTTAGTTGATTTTTATTGTAGAGGCTGTTTCGCACGAGGGTCGTATAGCACAGATACAGGATGGACATCCAGGATTTGGCCGGAAAATATTCTTCAATCAGCTCCAGGTTGTTTTCCTTTATCATTTCATAATATCCAAATCGGATAATATTGAAATAATTATAAGGCACCCGGTGCGACGGATAGACATCACCCGGCCCCCCCAGGATCAGATATCCTCCGGGCTTTAAGATCCTGGACAGCTCTTTAAAGTGCTTCCGGGGGTCTTTTACATGTTCGATGACAAAATAACTGATGATGTTTTGAAATGCATTTGACTTGACGGGAATGGCGTCCATGGAAGCGCTGACATCAGGATAGTCCTGTGGCGCCGGCATTACATTTTTGCTGGCCAGCTCTTCAATGGTCAGGCAATTCTCGCGACCAATAAAAGTTAAAAGACTTTTATCTTCCGGCTCCAGAAAAAGGGTTTTATCTTTTGCCGCCTGTTGCAGCCATGTTTTGATTTTCTTTTTTGCTCTCATGAATCCCACCCCGCCACCGGCAAATATCGACACTAAAATCTTTCCGTCGATCTTCCTGCTGAACCAGGTATTTAATTTGAACAACATGTTTTTGGGGTCATGAATAGCATCTTCAGCATCGATGTTTATCCCGGCAAAATCGATCATCTCATCAATAACCGGGTATTTTCTCCCTGAATACTTATCAACAAGATAATGGTTTTCGATGAAAAATTCCGTGGGTTCATCAGAATCCGGATGTTTTAAATAAGGCAGACGATCGTTGATTTTCATTGGCTAAGCTTTCTTTTAAATTCGTGAAACAAGTGGATGCCGCGGATTTGGACATTTTTGAAAACATAAGGAATGACATCCGCTTCCGGTCCGATCCATTCATCGATATTTCGTTCGGATAACCCCCATTGCTCATACCTTCTTTTGACCAGGCACCATCGACACATGGGAATCGGGCGATCCATAAAATCTAAAAATTCAGCCGGATGCACTTTCCCGAATAAATTAATGGAATCATTTTCACTCGCATAGAGAGATTGATTAAAATAGGAACTGAAAAAATGCACATAGGCTGGGAAAAAGCATGGATATAATTTGCCGTCCCTCAATTGCGGTGTTTTAAACATCGCCCGGCAATTATGAAAACTTGCATTCGGATCGGAATCCCCGGATATATTTAAATGCTTAAAAAACCTTTTAATTTGGCGAGGGATTTTGATCCGGACATGTTTTTCTTTTGCCTTGCGTTTTATTTCATTAATTTTCAATTCAATCGGATAACAACTGAGTTTTACAAGAATTTGATTTTTCGCGCAGCTATCCCAAAATATATCAAACATGTGCAACAACCGGATGCCATTGGTAAACAAAACGATGCGAGTCCTCGGAAAGGTCTGGCGAGTGACCTCAAAAAAGGCTAACAGATCGGGATGAAGAAGCGGCTCGCCGCCCATCAGCCGTATTTCATAAATATTATCGAAAAGCTCGCGCAGCCTGGTCATATCCCGTTTAAAAATTTCAATATCGGTAAACACTTCGCTTTGTACCAACGGAGCAAAGTGACTGCATCCTTTACAGTTCAAATTGCAATGATCCGCCACATGCGTTTCAAGAATATGGGGGAAATGGTATGTTTTGCTCATTTGCAATGTTGATCAAAGATTTTTTTTAGTACCGGAACATAGGCACCGATACTATATTTTCCCAATATATCGGCCATATCGGTACAGTCCGGTTTTTGAAGCGAAAAAATTTCCGATATATTCATATTCAGCAGATCATCTTTGCATTTTTTAACAATCGCATATTGTTTATCCTTCATATCCAGTCCGAAATCGCCGATGGACTCCAGCAGAATCAAGCTGTTTTGCGTTGCCAGATATTCCGGAATCTTAACAGGCGACGACACCTTGCTTACCCAGTCGTCGCTGCGGCTGGCAATGCCGATGTCCGCGGCGTTATAAACGCCATTTAATTGGCTTCCGCTTGCCGTGCCGACAATCAGATCCCGGATGCCGTATGCGGCTGCAAGATTTAAGGCTTTTTCCCGGTCGAACGTAACCATCATAAACCGTAATTGCCCATGGTGATCCTGCTGCTGCATATTCTTAAAAAAACCAAATAACACTTCCGGCATCTGCCACTGCTGAAGCATTCCACTGTATAAAATGAGTTTTTGCCGGTCAGTGATATCATATTTTCGACGGAAATCTTTTCGAAGTTCCTGATCAACGAAAAAAACCTTGTCATCATAAAAACACGGAATCACATCGATATCAGAAGGAAACAATCCATACTTCCACGTTATGTAATGCATGAATCGATTTGAAACAACGGAAATGGAATCCGCACCTTTTAAATTCATCCGGCACAACATTCGAAGAATCAGAAATTTTAATAATCTTGACAGGGCGTTTGACTCGGAATACAGCAATTCTTCTTCAGGAACCAGCCCCATCATTTCAAAATGAAGCCGGGTATCCGGCAGACGTGATTTGAGCAGTGCTCCCAGAAAACAATTAAAATAATTTGAGGCCCATATGAATTTTCTTTCATAAAGACGGGTCTTTTCAGAAATTTCTTTCAGTGCGGCGTAAATCCCGAAAAGGCTCCTGCCTTTGATATGATAAAATTCAACCCGAACCCCATAATCATCCGCAAGGTGCTTAATTATTTCTTCTTTTGATTTTAATATTAATTCTTTATCTTTCGGCAGTTTCTTGGGAACAATTATTGTCATTAGGATATGGGAAAATTTAACTAATCGAAAACTCATAATATTCCGGATAAATTTTATGTTCCCGTTATCAAAAAGTCCTTCCCAGAAATTCATGCCGGATAAAAATATAAAAATACCTTTCTGCCGGCTAGATTCGTTTTGAGTTTTTGAAGCGCTTAGGGGGATCACGCCTGGTTTTTCTTTTCTGTTCATTATTTCTGATCTTTTGCGTGGGAATCGGCAATTGAAAATTTTTTTATTTTATTTCAATGATGTTTCGGCTATTTTGACAATTTATTAAATTAGTTCAAGTAGAATCTTATTCCTCGCGAAGAAAGGCCCGGAGAAAAGGAATATCGATATGGCGCTGAAAAATAGCATGGCTTATCTCAGGACCGTTGCCGGTATCTGGCATGGATCCCGGGCCTTTGGCGGACCGCTTCTTGCCACAATTGAATTAACCCATCGGTGCAACATTCAATGCAGGCACTGCTTTTTTTTTTCTCCCCACCTCGAAGGCCCGGAGCATCCGGAAGCCATGGACCCACTATCCGTCAAAGATAATCCCTCTTTAATCGGACAGCAACACACATCGCAGCCGAAAGATGCCGATATTTCATTCATCCATCCCATCATTGATGAACTCGCGGGAATGGGAACACGGCGCTTTTCGTTTTCAGGTCATGGTGAACCCTTTTTACACAAAGATCTTTTTGCCATGCTCGATCGGGTTAAATCGAGAGGGGGTTCCTGCACCATCTGCACAAACGGCACACATTTAAATAAATCAACAATTGACGATCTGATAAAGATAAAAGCAGATGATTTAAGAATTTCAACTCTTGCCGGAACCAGCGCCATATATAGCGACACCCACCCGAAAATCCCTGCCCGAACTTTTGAAGACATAAAGACCGGTTTGCTCTATCTTGCCGAACGCAAAAAAATACTTGGTATTACTTATCCCCGGGTCAGACTTATCTGTGTCGTTTTTAAAACAAACCAGGAGCATCTGTTTGATTTTGCAAGGTTTGCGGCAGACGTAAAAGCGGACAACGTTATCTATACTCCGATGAACGCTTCTGGTTTCAAGGGGTTGTCCGTAATTGTTCCGGGCCGGGAAGATTATGATAAAATTGATAAACAGCTTGATGAAGTTAACAGCTTTCTGGGGCCCAGGAGAATTGATACGAATGCCGACGATTTCCGGCTCCTTTATAAAAAAGAGATCAATGCTATTGATCCGTACACCGTCATTCCGTGTTATTACGGATGGCTCGGAGTTCGCTTTGACACCGCCGGTGATGTCTACCCATGCTGCCGCGCCACAAAACCCTTTGGAAATGCTGCGGAGGAAGGATTTTCCAAAAGCTGGAACAGTGCTGTTTACGCGCAATTCCGGAAAGAGGCATTTCAGATAAATCGTCGCAAGACATCGGTTGAGGGATGCTTTTGTGCAAGCTGTCCGCACCGTACAGCCAACATGGAGGTTTATAAAAGACTGCATCCGTTAAAACACGGTCTGACCAGTCCGTCAATGAGTTCTGGTCAAAAAAAAGCCGCTCAACAGGAAAAGATTTACCAATGAAAATTTGTCTGATCAGCGTTGAAATTTTTGCATGGGGGAAATACGGCGGGTTCGGCCGGGCTACGCGAACCATCGGCCGGGAACTGGTGAAGCGCGGCATTGATGTATGCGCGGTAGTTCCGAGAAGACGCGGACAAAACGCAATCGAAAACCTCGACGGCATCACGGTTTACGGATTTTCGCCGGCGCGCCCATGGCAGGCAATTGATTTTTTAAAAGGCTGCCGCGCCGATATTTACCATTCGTGTGAAGCGTCTCTTATTAGTTATATGGCGTTAAAAGGCATGCCGCGAAAAAAGCATATGGTCACGTTTCGCGATCCCCGTGACCTGAAAGACTGGGCTATGGAATTTAAACTGCCTTCCCTTAACCGACTGCAGGTATCGCTTAATTATTTTTTTGAAAATAATTGTCTTGTTCGCAAAAGCATAAAACAGATGGACGGCGTTTATACGATTGCAAAATATCTGGTTCCAAAAGTAAAAAGGATGTATCGGTTAAGCAATGCCCCCTTTTTTCTGCCCACTCCGGTTTCCATTCCTGATGATGAAAAAAAAGCGCCTGTCCCCACGGTATGTTATCTGGCGAGATTGGACCGAAGAAAACGTCCCGAATTATTTCTTGACCTCGCAAAAAAATTCCCTGAGGTGAAATTTATTGTTATGGGTAAATCTCGCGATAAAAAATGGGAAACATTTCTTTATAAACAAACTGAAAAAACACAAAATATTAAATTTATGGGGTTTATTGATCAGTTCAGTTCCAATGAACATGCCCGTCTCTTGGAGCAGAGCTGGATCATGGTGAATACCGCCACCAGGGAAGCCCTGCCGAATTCATTTCTTGAGTCCGCCGCATCTAAATGCGCCATTCTCAGCCACGTGGATCCCGACGGCTTTGCATCGCAATTCGGTTATCATGCAAAAACAAATGATTTTGAGGACGGTCTCCGTTTTCTTCTCGGAAATGATCAATGGCGCAAGCGCGGCGAAGCGGGTTATCAATATGTTAAGGAAACCTTTGAGATGGAAAAAGCGATGCAAAAGCACATTGATATCTATAAACAGTTATTGGCCCGTAAATAGTCCGATCTGATATTGTCTTATCATACTATCGAGCAGATAAATGGAACAAGGTGATATTAGCATGCAATGTAAAAAAGTAAAGCTGACATGGGGCGCCTGGCATGGCGACCTCCCGCTCACCATCCATTTTCCTGTTTCATGGGATGTCAGCGTTATTGAAAACGGCGAACTCCCGTATCTTTCCATAGACGATATCAATGATAGAATTTACCATCCGTCAGGCTGTCCGGGCTTACCTCAAATGGCAAAAGGGAAAAATACCGCCGGCATCCTTATTGATGATATGACGAGACCGACCCCAACGGACATTCTGCTTCCATTTATGATAAAAGCAATTGAAGCGGGCGGCATCTCCCGCTCAAACATAACTGTTTTTATCGCCGGCGGCGCTCACCGGGAAACGAGCTCGGATCGCATACGAAAAAAAATAGGACCTTTACTGGCCGGCGACCTAAAAGTTGTTCATCACGACTGCGAAGAAAACCTTGCTTATTTGGGCATAACCAAAAAAGGCACGCCGATTTATATAAATAAAACCTTTTTAGAATGCGACATAAAAATCGGATGTGGTACGATCCTGCCGCACCCGATTGCCGGGTTTTCCGGCGGTTCAAAAATCGCGATCCCGGGGATCTGCGGAAAAACTACTATTCGCCATCTTCACGATTATGCCCAATGCTATCAACCTGACTATCACCGGGGACCGGGAAAAAACCTCGGAAAAACACAAACTGATTTCAGGCAGGAAATCGACGAGATTTGCGATATAATGGGCTTGGATTTCCTCGTAAATGTTGTGCTGAATCACAAGCGGGAAGTTCTGGACCTGTTTGCGGGAAACTGGGAAGAAGTCTACAGGCTTGGAGTGAAGACAGTCCGTAAATATTTCATGGTGAGACCCGTTCCGTCGGATGTGGTTGTGGCCAACACCTATCCGTTTGATACGGATATGCAGTATATGTTGCGGGGTTTCTGGCCGCTGTTTTCCGAAAAGCACAATCCCATAAAAGTTGCTGTTGGATTTGGCGGGGAGGGCATGGCCGCTTTTTGCTCCAAGAACGGATCCGCCCCCTTATCATCAAGGCTACTCAACCGCCTGAAATCGTTTAAAACGAAACATGTGCCTAACGACATTAAAATCGGCATCAATATCTTAAGAAAAATCATCCAAAAGAAGAGGTTGCAGTATCTCATTTTCTGCCCCTCGATTAAACATCATGAACTGAAAAGTGTTTTACCCAAATCAATGTGCTTTGACAAATGGGGGGACGTTTTAGCGGAAATCACAAAACGCAATCCCCGAAAACAGCGGATCTCAGTTTCCGTCTATCCGTACGCCCCGCTTCAGTTTCCTGGACGCTCTGATGACAGCTCTGTCTGACCGATATCATCGTTTTGTGAGCTTGTCTGTTGTAGGAAGTCCTGATGCCTTCTCCGTAATGGAAAGTTTCCGATATTTATAGATCACGGCATACAAAAACCCCATGACTTGAAATTTCTCTCCCAACCAAAAAGTCAAAAAATGCTTGAAACTGGTAAAATTTTTTCGATCAAACGGACCCAGAATTTTCTTTTTTATCATCACTAACCATTTGGGACTCGAAACACCGGTTTTGTCATCGTTCCACAACAGGCTTTTATCCGGAACGATATCCCGCTGCTTTTTTTTATGCTCCATATAAAGTATCCCGATTCCGATGCCTCTGTTAAACTGATGGGGAAAATATTTCCAAAAATTCATTTTTTTCATGTGTTTGACATTATTTTCAATATAAACAAGCTTATGGCCTCTGAGCCGTAATCGGAATGCCAGATCAATATCCTCCCCTCCGTAGGATTTGAAAATTGGGTTAAAAATATATCCATCGTGTTTTTGACATTGTTCAAGACATTCGCGTCGAAAAATCACATTGCCGGCATTGCCGATAAATCCCACTGGATTAATCCGGGTACCTGTGGGAAATTTTCGATGACGTTTGCTTTCACGCAAAAAAAGGTCGGTTTCATTGTAGTGACTATTCACCATTGCCGCATCATATTGATCAATTGCCGAGATCATTCGTTCAAGCCAGTCCAAGCCGGGCACGCAATCATCATCCAAAAATGCGATCAGATCCCCCTTTGCCTGCTTAAAGCCTTTATTTCTCACCCAGCCCTGGCGCTGACGATATTTGTCAAAAATAACAATCATCTCATCCGGCGGGCGCGTCTGCGATTTCAGAGCGGCTGTTGTAAGCACTAACGTTTCACGGCCTATGGTGGGAATAATCAGTGAAACAATATGTGAATCGGTTTTTATACTAGAGTCCTTATGCAAATGCATATCCTAATGCACCTTAATAATTGATAAAATCCCTAATCTCCATTAAATTGTATTTTCTATTTATGTTTTTTGATAATTTCTTTATAGATATTAACATATTTTTGCGCGACAATCTTCCAACTGAAATTTTCATCAAGCCGTCGACGGGCTTTTTCCCCGAATTGTGACCACAGCAATGGGTCGTCTATATATTCGACCAATGCATTTCTCAGTCCCTCGACATCCCCGGGCGCGGTCAACAGGCCCGTGTTCCCAACCACTTCTTCACATCCCGTACCCTTTGTTGTAATAATACCCAATCCCGCATCCATGGCTTCCAGCAGAACAATGGGAAAGTTCTCCGATTCGGATGGAAATACAAATATTTTAGACGTCTCCATTAAATCGTTAAACTGTTTGGAATCATTTTTTAAAAAACCATGAAACAGGACGGGGGTTGTCAATGATGCGGCTTGTTGTTTTAGATCGACGAGATACGGCCCGTCACCTACAATGTGAATTTCGTAATTAAGGGAAAGTCCTTCGATAGCTTTTAAAAAATGCTGAATCCCTTTCCGCTTGAACATGCGGGAAACAATCAGGATTTTATCGCATTTTGGTTTCCCGGTTCGAAAACGGCCCGGAAAGAATCCATTTGGGATGATCACCGTGTTTACCTCGGGCATTGTCTGCTTTACCAGGTTTTCCAGAAAACGCGTGATGCAAACTATCCGGCTGGCGGAGCGAACAACTCTTTTCCACAGGGGCTTAAATATTCTGTGCAACCGTATAAACCGATCCGGATTATACCCGGGCACATCCGAGCCGTGTGATGTGATCAGATAAGGAATTCCCGTAAATTTTGAGACAAAATGAGCCAGAATCCCATCCGGAAAAATAAAATGGGCATGAATAAGATCGTAGGAATTTTCCCGGGCCATCTTCATGGTTATCGGCAAAGCCGTGCAAAGATAGCTCATCATTTCATGGGGTTGGCAAATAATCGGTCCACTACGAATACAAGGTACGCGGCGGATGGAAAGATTGCCCGCCCTTTCAAACGGCGGCAGCCCTCTATACCGCATGGTCACCAGATCGACGCTGTGGCCGGTTGCCGTTAGCTGTTTCGTAAGTCCGTAGACCACGTGAGCGCCGCCACCGCCGAGAGGTGGATATTCATAGCATAACGTAAGAATTTTCAAGCAAATGCCTTTTCTCTATTTTTGGGGCAATCTAATAAACAACACTTTTCCGTCTCCTGATTTTTCTATACAAATATGGTACTTGTCGGCGCCAAGTCAATTTGTTTCTCATTTTCCAACGGAAATGAAGGATGTCGGGTTTCTTTGCGTGCAAATACGTCACCGACATGATAAATACATCAAAATTATCGTTGTGATCATTTAACCGGCGAGGAGGACATGCCCGAAAACGTATCCATCGTCATACCGCTTTATAATGAGGAAGAAAACATCGATGCCCTGACCGCGGCCCTTTCTGGCGTCATGGACCGGATCGGCGGGGAAATTGAAGCCATTATCGTGGATGACGGATCAACGGACCGCTCCTGGGAAAAGCTCAAGGCGGCCCATGCCCGGGACAGACGATTCCGGATGTTCCGTCTGGGCAGAAACTTCGGTCAGACACCGGCCATGACCGCGGGCTTCGCCCATGCCAACGGCGATATCATCGTCACCCTGGACGCGGATCTTCAGAATGATCCCGCAGATATTCCCCGGCTCCTCGATAAAATGAAGGAAGGCTTTGATATTGTCTCGGGATGGCGGAAAAACCGCCGGGACACCCTGTCGCGACGGATTTCCAGCCGGATCGCCAACCGTCTTATCGGCGCGGTCAGCGGCGCCAGGCTTCATGACACCGGCTGCACCCTCAAAGCTTATAAAGCGGAAGTCATCAACAATTTGAATCTTTACGGGGAAATGCACCGGTTCATCCCGGCCCTGGCAAGCTGGCAGGGAATCAGTATCGCCGAAATTCCGGTGGATCATCATCCCCGGCGCGCCGGCAAATCCAAGTACACCATATGGCGCGCGGGCAAGGTGGTGCTGGATCTGCTGACCTTAAAATTCATGAACAGCTTCATCACCAAGCCCATTTACGTGTTCGGCGGCACCGGCCTGGGATTATTCGCCTTCGGCATCTTCTGCGAGCTGGTGGTGGCCTGGCAGAAATACGGACATATGATGATCGGCATCGAGCCCATCTGGGTGCATCAGAACCCCTGGTTTATGATCGGCATTCTTTTTCTGCTCATCGGGGTCAACACCTTTTTGCTGGGACTGCTGGCCGAAATGCAGACCCGGACCTATCACGAATCCCGGCTCAAGCCGACCTATCTGATCCGTGAAACCCTGGATTAATACTCCCACTCCCGCCAGCCGGTCATCTGAGGAAAATATAGCCCCAGCCGGATGGGCCGCTTTTCTCTTGCAGCCATGAGCCGGGCGTATTGAGCCATCCGTTCCTGGTAGCGGGCTTTTTCCCGATCGAAAAATTCATCCGCCGAGCCGCCGGCATGACTGCCGCTCTTGTAATCGATGATCCATCGGATGCCGGATTCATCCACGAAGGTCCGGTCAATGACTACGCTGATCACCGTCCCCCCGTCCAGGCCGGTCAGGGCGTATTCGCAGGCCCCTTGGGCGTGATCCCCGAGAATCCACCGGCCCCTTGGGTCCTCAAGAGTCTTTTCCAGGGCGGTCGTCACCCGCAAGACGGCATTATCGGCCGCCTCCGGCCCTACCCCGGCCCGGAGCAGCTGCCGGCGGATCGCCGGCCCCGACCGGTGAAGGCGATCCGCGTCCCATGTGTCGATTCCCTCCCGGCCCATGATGTTGAGCCACTGGTGGATCACGATGCCCGTGCGTCGCACCAGATCACCGGCCCACTCAAAACGCGGCGCATCCGAGATGAGTCGGTCTCGGGGCATACGGTCGGCTGCCGCTGCCGCAACCGGATCCGGGGGCAGGTCCGGCAACCGAAAATCCCCGGAAAATCGACGTATAAAAGGCACAAGCACGCACGGTTTCGCTTCTCCATCCTCCGGAGCTGCCAGCTCGCCTGTTTCCATCGAGACAGTGTCCCGGATTAACGTCAAAGTATCCGCAAAACCCTCTTCCACGACGGGCCAAAGCTTGTTGAGAAGAGATTTTGCCGGCGGAGTACGCAGGCGGCCGTCGCCGGCAGGATGCGCGCCGGCCAGGAGATGCAGCTGCTTTCTGGCCCGGGTCGCGGCCACATAAAAAACTCGCGCATCTTCCAGGTCCCGCTTCCGCTCATTGATTTTTCGAATATACTGATAAATTTTATCCGCATCGGTCCCGGTTTCCGGAATGGGGGCCAGCAGAAGGTCCTTTTCCCCTCCGGCAGGCCGTTCCGCCCACTGGAGCAGTTGTTTCGGATCGGCCGGAGGCCTTTTTTCCAGGGCCGGGATAATCACCGTGTCGAATTCAAGCCCCTTGGCCTTGTGAATGGTCATGATCTGAAGAGTATCGTCGGCTGTGGGGTCGGGACGGGCAAAAAGTGCGGTTACCCTCTCGGCAAAAAAAGACGGGTCTTCAAGAACACCGGCGCCGACGTGTTCCTCCAAAAGATCAAAAAACACCCGAACGTCATCCAAATCCCCATCAGCATGCACGCAGGCCGGACCGCCCAGCCGGATCCAGGCCCCTTCCACCAGCCGGCTTAAAGGTCGGCGATCCCGATGGTGTATAAAGTCCGCCAAGATATTGCGGACCCGCTCCAGCCGCTGCCGGCCATCGGAACTCAGTGCGTCCATCCGCGTCGGATCGGCCATGAGGTCCGCCACGCACTGATGGGCATCGCCGCCGGCCAGCGCGTGCAGATCGGCCAGGGTCAGTCCGCACCAGGGCGCCCGTAAAACCGCCAGCCAGGCAATCCGGTCCGCGGGATGGGCCAGGGCCCGGCAAAGGGCCGTCAGATCCTGGATAAAGGGCCGGTTTTTCAGCGCGTCGATTTCAACGGCCTTAAAGCAAAGGCCGGCGGTCTTCAGGGCCGGCACCACCTCGGCCAGATGGGTCCGGCCTCGCACCAGAACGGCGATCCGGGCGTTGGGATCGGATCGGCGGGCCTCTTTAATGATTCGGACCAGGTTTTCGGCCTGAGCCCCCGGATCGGGCGGCACAAACGGATGGATCGCCACGCCGTTGCCGGCCGTGTCCGGGCGAATGGCGGCCGAAGGGGTATAGGAGACCGCGCCGGTGGTTTCATCCTCCATCCGGGGCATGATCCGGTCAAACGCGGCATTGACCCACTCGACAACGGCTTTTTCCGACCGGAAATTGACCGAAAGGGTCAGCGGCGTCAGGGGTATCTGTCCCAGCCCCCGGCGCCGGGCCGCCAGAAACAGGCCCACCTCGGCCTGGCGGAACCCATAGATGGATTGCATGGGGTCGCCCACGGCAAAAAAAGTCTTCCCGTCGCCGGGCGTCCAGCCGGCGGTCAGTTTTTCCAGCAGGTCGAACTGGGTGACCGAGGTATCCTGGAATTCATCCACCAGAATATGTCGGATCCGGTAATCCAGGGACAGAGCCAGATCCGTGGGGGATTCGGGGTCGCCCAAAGCCCGGGCGGCCCGGATGGCGATTTCAGCGAAATCCACCTTCCCGGAAGCCGCAAACACCAGTTGAAGCCGTCCCACCGCGGCCTTGAGCACCATAAACAGCGCCTGCATAATCTTCCACTGGGCATCTGCATAGGTCGGCTCCGGCAGCATATCCACCTCGACCAGGGCCGGATCCAATTCACTGCAGCCGGCCAACCGCGACACCAGAGCGATAAACCGGTCCTTGTTTTCCCGGCATCGGCGCTTACGGTCATCGTCTCCCTTGACGGCGCTGGGCGGGGGAAACCCCATCTTCTTATTAACGGTTTTGCGCCATGCGCCCTGCCCGGTCAGCAGCAGTGTCCGAATACCCCGCCACTGGTCAAGAGCAGCGGCCAGTCCGTCGGCGCCCGGCATAAACTTCGGCAGTCCGGCCAGATCCCCGCAGGCCCGGATGGGGGATTCCACGCCGGCTGCTTCCAGATTGGACGCGGCAAACCGCGCCAGATCCACCAGCTCGGCAACGGCGGATGCTGGAAACCGGTCGCACATTCGGGTTATGGCGTCATGGATGAGGCTTGTCAGCGCGCCTTCCAGCGCATCCCGCTGCCGGGCGGCGCTCCCGGGGCCGGAAACCGGCGCGGATGCTTCGGCCACGTGCCGGAGCCACTGATCCCGCCGTGCCAGCATTTCAGCAATGAGGCGGGCCGTATTTTCCAGATGATTATCCAGATGCCCGACCAGGTCCACCACAGCCCCGGACCAGGAAACATCCGACTCCATGTCCGCAATAGTGTCCCGGGCTGCCTGCCGGTAAAGTTCATCCGGATCCTGGCTGATGGCCGGGACCGCCCCCAGTTCCGATACCAGGGGCATCTGCCGGGTCAGGGCCGCGCACAGCGCGTCGATGGTCTGAATCCGGAGCCGGGAAGGATTTTCCGGCAGCTGCCACCCGAAACGGGCATCGGCTGCCAGCACATCCCGGGCAAGCTCCCAGGTCAGCCGCTCATGGGCTGTTTCGGGCGGATCATCGCTCCGGGCCCTGGCAAGGGCGGAGATGATGCGTCCGCGCATTTCCGCGGCTGCCTTTCGGGTGAAGGTGATGGCGATGATTTCTTCGGGCGCGGCCACCCGGGAAAGCAGTTTCAGGCAGCGCTGAATGAGCAGCTCGGTCTTGCCCGATCCGGCCGGGGCCTGGACAATAAACGATCGGGCGGGATCAATGGCCTCAAGACGCGCGGCGGCATCGGCGATATCAGGCATGGTCATCTCCGTTTTTATCATCACCGCCGTTGATGGATTCTAGTGCCATGCTTTCGCCCACGCGGCAGAAAATGCCGAAATCGCAGTACCGGCAACTTTCCTGGACCGACACGGGCGATACCGTTGCATGCCCGTCGCGCACCTCCATGACCAGAGCCGCGAGTTTTTTTTTCCACCAGCCAAGAAGAGCGTCCAGGTTTTCGTGATGGCGGGATGCCGGGGTTGAAAGACCGGGAGCCAGGGTTGTCTCATCGGCCAGTCCGAGACAGGCGATGCGCCCTCTCTGGATCCGGGCGAACACCACGGCCCCCACTCTTGCGTCCGCCATGATGCCGTAAAGGGGAACCTGGGGTTCGGCCACACGATCGGTGAGCCAGTCGTTGATATTGACGTCGCCGGTTTTATAATCAATGACAATGATCCGGCCGTCAGGGAGCCGGTCAATGCGGTCGATCCTGGTGCGAAGAGTGATCCCGTCGATAACGCAATCCATGGCCGTTTCCCGGTGCATCACCGTAAAGGGCGCGCGCTGTTGTTCCAGGGCCATCCATTGGCCGATCAGCAGGGCCAGCCGCTGCTTTTCAATGGCGGCAAAACGCGGGGTCATGATCCCCGGAAGGCGGCGGCCCAGTTCAGTAACGGCCCGGTCAACGGCGGCGTTGATCTCTTCGGCCAGCTCCTTATCCGGCCGGGTGATGAGTCCTTGGTGATCCTCCAGCTTTTCCCAGAGAAACTCCAAGGCCCGATGCACCAGCCCTCCTCTGGTCCGTGCGTCTAAACCCGGGACCGGAAATTCCAGCTTTTGCGCATGCAGACGGTATCCGGCAAACGCGGAAAAGGGGCAGGCCGCCTGGGCTTTGAGCAGGCCGGTCCCGCCCTTGACTTCGGCGGATCCGGCCAGGGCCGGGCCCGTATCATCGGATAGGTATTCAAAGGATGCCGTCCGGCGGATATCCCCCCAGTAGGGAGCAGGATCAGCGTCCAGACCGGCTTCCGGCAGATGGTGAATCAAGGGGCTGGGATGGAGTTCGGCTTCCCCCTCTGCGGCCCCGTGGCTTACCACGATATCATCGGCTGCGTTCAGGAGCCGCCGTGTCATTCGCCGGGCAAAGGCATATTCGCGTTCCGGCGAGGCATGGGGCATATCCAGGTCCCGCTGGAGCCGGATCGGCAGGAACGGATGCGGATTGGCCGGCGCGGGCCAGTTCTCCTGGTGCATGCCCGTGATCCAGAGACCGTCAAACTCCACGCCCGAGGCTTCCAGCAGTCCCAGGATCTGCACCGGTACCTCCGCGGTTTCGGGCTGAAAGGTAATGGTCGACAAATACCGGGAAAAATCCGCCACCGCGGTTTCGGCATCCATTTTTTCCATCACGTGATCCATTTCCGCGTATCCGGCCAGAGCGTCCTGCCAGACTCCATGGATCTGCCAGGCCTCGCTGGACAGCGGGCCGTCGCCGGGCCACCCCAGGATACGCAGCCATCGGTCAAATGCAGCGGCCCATCCCGACGGCATCTGGCGCGGCGGCATCTTCGACATCTCCCGGTAAAACTGTGCCAGGCGGTCCGCCAGGACCGGACAGGCGGCATGGGTTTTTATTGCCGAAGACAGGATATGCATCAGTCGGGATGCAGAAATTTCCGCCTCGCCCATGCGCCGGATCCTTGCGTCGAAAAGGGCCCGCCGGGATCCTTCGGCTTCGGCTCCGGCCCAGAACGGCGATCGAAGCCAGCAGCTCCATTCGCCGATGGTCAAACGGCCCCGCACAAGGCTTAGGCCGGCCAGGGCCCCATGAATCATGGGATATTCAGCAAGAGGCGCGCCCAGGGAGAGATTATAGACACGGGAAGGCTCGGCCGCCGGGGTGGTCGCCAAGGCGGGATGAAACCATTCATCAAAGATCCGGATAACGTTTTTCCGCACGGCCGCCAGATCCGGTACGATAATGCCGATGCGGGCGTCGGGATCATCCGACAGGCGATTGACGGCCCACCGGGCCGCGGCATTGAGCTCGGCGTCGGCATCGGCAAAGACGGCCCGAACCGCGTTTCCGCGCCGGACCGGATGATCCATTACCACGACCCAGGACCCGGATGCAGCCAGGGCGTCGATAATCATTTTTTCCCGGGGAGTCCATTGATCAAAACCGGCCAGGATCATCTGAGAGGGAAGATTCAGGCGGCCGGATGCCGCCAGATCGGCAACGGCCCGGGAAAGACCGGCGGCGTCCCGCCATTTCCGCTTTCGGCAGATCTCGGCAAATCGCGCCGACCATTCCATAAACGCTGCAGTGTCTTCGGAAGAAGATGCGGCCAGTGCCTCAGCAGGCGCCTGCCAGTGTTCCATCAGAGCCCAAGCCTCACGGGCCGCCTCCGCCGCCCGGCGTATTTGCAGCAGGGAACGGCCTTGGTCGGATTCGGCGATGATGTGCTGCCAGACCCGGACTTCCTGGTCCGATTTCAGCAGCATGGGCGGAAGTTGTTCTTCATTAACCGCCGCGGCTTGGGCGGCGGCGTTGTATTCCCGCTCCAGCCAGGCGGGAAAAGAAAGGATATGCGGTGTTTCCCATACAAGACATCCTTCGGCGATTTGTTGGGCGTGATACCGCGATGACAGATGCCGGGCCAGGCGACGGTTGACCGCCGCCAGGGTAGCGCCGTCGGCGATGCGCCGGAACGCTTCGTCCCGGGATATGGTCGGTAAAGAAATCAAAATTCTAATCTTGATATCTTAAGGTATTGCAGAAAGTCAAATCCGGTGGCAACGTCAACCCTTCAATAATAATGACTTAATCCCGGCGGCAGCCCGATGAAAGGGATAGCGGTCCAGTTCATCAGAACGCGCCCAGACCGTTTTGCCGTTCGTTTTTTTCGAAATTCCGTCTGCCCCTGAGTCGTCAAAGCCGGTGGCATTTTCCGCCACCATCGGTCCATTTCTCAACACTTCTTCGCACATAAACACGTCTGCTTTAAGCCGGAAATGGGAATAGGTATGACGGATGCGGGTCAGCAGAGACCCAACGATCACCTCCAGGCCGGTCTGTTCGCCCATGATCCGCGCGCAGGCGGCTTCGGGCGATTCATTATCCCTGATATTGCCGCCGGGAAATTCCCAAAGCCCGCCCAGCAGACCGTTTTCAGGGCGCCGGACAATCAGGACCCGGCCTTTACGAAAAACAACTCCCACGGCCTGCCGACGTTCTGGAACCGGAGGCTTTTTCTCCCGGATGGGAAAGGCTGCGACAGTCTGGCCCTGATAAGCGCGGCATTGTCCGGACAGGGGACAGACCGGGCAATCCGGGTGTTTCGGCCGGCAGACCAGGGCGCCCAGTTCCATAAGCGCCTGGTTGAACATACCGGGATTATCCTGATCCAGCAGGGCGTCGGCCATGCCGTGATAGATTTTATAAGAAGCGGGTTTGTTTATCGGCGCGTCCACCGTAAAAAGGCGGGCCATCACCCGTTTTACGTTGCCGTCCGTCACCGCCAGGGACTGACCGAAAGCAATACTTAGCACCGCCGCAGCGATATAATCTCCCACGCCGGGCAGGACGCGAAAAGCGACCGGATCATCCGGGACGATTCCATGGTTTCGCTCAACCACCACATTGGCGGCTTTGTGAAGGTTCCGGGCCCGGGCATAATATCCCATTCCCTCCCAGATCTTGAGAACATCCTGGAGATCAGCTTCGGCCAGGCGGAATACATCCGGAAACCGGTCTAAAAATTTCCGGTAGTAGGGAATCACCGCCGCGACCCGGGTCTGCTGGAGCATCACTTCGGAAACCCAGATGCAATACGGATCTTTTGTGCGGCGCCAGGGAAGATCCCGCTGGTTGACGTGGAACCATTGGCCCAGGCTTTGGCGGAGGACAACCAGGTCCATCTGATCCGCAAGTTTTGGCCCTTTGGACAGGATCTTTTGATAAATACCGCCGTCTCCGTACCTACCCGCAGCTGTTGCGCGCGGTTTGCGGTCGTCTTTCACCGCAATACTTTCCGGAGCAGTTTGATATGCTTGAAAAACGGCGGATACCGGAACGGAAAATCAATGAAAAAGGTATTTTTCATCACGCCCTTGTGATGGGTGAAGGCGTCAAAGCCGAATTTGCCGTGATAGCTTCCCATGCCGCTGTTGCCTACGCCGCCAAAGGGAAGATAGGGTGTGGCGAAGTGAATCAGGGTGTCATTGACGCATCCGCCGCCGAACGAGATCCGTTTGAGGACCGTTTCAGCGGTCCGGGGATCTCCGGTGAAAAGATACAGAGCCAGGGGCCGGGGCCGGGAATTGACCATGTCGATGGCTTCACCGATGCCGTCATAGGACAAAACCGGCAGAATCGGACCGAAGATCTCCTCCTGCATCACCGGATGGGTCCCGTCCACATCCCCCAACAGGGTGGGCGAAAAAAAAAGCGTTTCCGGATCATAATCCCCGCCGCAGATCAGGGTGGCCCCGGACATCAGCCCCACCAGACGTTCCAGATGCCGGGCATTAATAATCCGGGGATATTCCCGGCTGTTTGCGGCATTTTCACCGAAAAAAAGTTTGATATAATTCAGGATTTCCTCAATCAGCCGGTCCCGGATGGAATGGTGAACCAACAGATAATCCGGCGCGATGCAGGTCTGGCCGGCATTGATGAATTTGCCCGATACGATCCGCTTGGCGGACAGCCGGATATCAGCGTCTTTTTCAACAATACAGGGACTTTTGCCGCCCAGCTCAAGGGTGACCGGGGTCAGATTATTGGCGGCGGCCGTCATGACGCTACGGCCCACGCCGGGACTGCCGGTAAAAAAGATCTTGTCGAATTTTTCCGCCAGCAGGGCTTTGCTGGTTTCCACCGCGCCGGTGACCACTGTAATATATTCCGGATCAAAATACTGTTTGACCAGATCGGCCATTGTCTCGGAAGTATGAACGGAAAACTCGGAAGGTTTGACCACCGCGCAGTTTCCGGCGGAGATGGCCGCGGCCAGGGGCGCCACAGCCAGTTGAAAGGGATAATTCCAAGGAGCGATGATCAAAGACAGGCCATAGGGTTCCGGATAGATCCAACTGGATGCCGGCAGATGATAAAAGGGGGTCCGGACCCGCCGGGGCGCTGCCCATCGGGCGGTTTTTTTCATATAAAACCGGATATCTTCCAAAACGATGCCGATTTCGCTCAGATAGGCTTCGTAGGGGGTTTTGCGCAGGTCGGCATGCAGCGCGTCGGTGATCATTTTTTCATTTTCCTTCACTGCATGGTGCAAAAGACCGAGCTGACGAGTCCGGAACGCGACATCCAGCGTTTTTCCGGAATTAAAAAACCTTCTCTGGGCGCCAACCATTCCGCCGATATCTTTCATCTGACCTTCCTTTTTAACTTATATGCTTGTTTTTTATTGACCAAACCGCATAAAAAAAGATAGTCGTTTCTAATGCGCATAATGGATACGGATTTTTAGCTGTCGCTGTTGCCGAGGACGCTGCTGTTTATATGTAAAAGAAAAGAAAAAAATTGTAAACGGATAATCGTTGTTCAATCGCAACCTCATAATTTCGATAAGATAATCATTCATGCTGCATACCACACCCGCCCATCCGACCAGGCCCGAACTGGTGGCGGATTGGGAGCGCCTGTTTCAGGTTTTTATCCGCCCCGAGGATGACGCCTGCCGGACGACCCTGATCAAATACATGGAACGGATCCTTTTCGGCCTCCACGATTTCCAGAAAACATATGTGGGCATCACCGAGGCAAAAAGCTTAAAAGATCTTTCCGAGTCCTTTACCAGCACCATCATCAATGAGAATCCGGAAAAAAAACTGGCAGATGTGATCACCTGTCTGATCAAGGAGATCGCTCCGCACGCCGTCAACGTGGCCTCTCCCTACTTCGTGGGGCACATGACCTCGGCCATTCCGTTTTTCATGGTGCATTTGAAAACCATTGTGGCGGCCCTGAATCAGAACGTGGTCAAGCTGGAAACCTCAAAGGTCCTGTCCGTTATTGAAAAACAGGTAATCGCCAAGATTCACCGGCTGATTTATAACAAGAGTCAAACATTCTACGATGAAAATGTCCAGAATACGGAAACCACTCTGGGGACCTTTGTGGAAGGAGGCACCACGGCCAATCTGACGGCGCTGTGGGTGGCCAGAAACAAGCGCTTTGCGCCGAAAAACGGTTTTGCCGGCATCGAGGCCGAGAGCATTGCCGCCGCCTATAAGGCCTACGATATCGACCGGTGCGTGGTGCTGGCCTCCCGCCTGGGCCATTATTCCCTGCGAAAGTCTGCAGGGGTTCTGGGCATCGGCAACCAGAATGTTATTCCCCTCGAACTCGACGACAAAAACAAAGTCGATCCGGACGGTCTACGGCAGACCATCGCCGAAATTCAAGCCGATCCGCGCGCCTGCATCCTGGCGATTGTGGGCATCGCCGGGGCAACGGAAACCGGCACCGTGGATCCCTTGGAAGATCTGGCCGATATCTGCGATGAACATAACATTCACTTTCACGTGGATGCGGCCTGGGGCGGGCCGACCCTGTTTTCGCGGCAATACAGGCATCTGTTAAAAGGAATCGACCGGGCCGATTCCGTAACCATCGACGGTCACAAGCAGTTTTACATGCCCATGAGCTGCGGCATGCTTTATTTCCGGGATCCGACCAGCATGGACGCCATTGCTTATCACGCCAATTACGTCAACCGCATGGGTTCGGTGGACTTAGGCATCAAGACGCTGTCGGGATCACGGGAAGCCAATTCCCTGATATTGGATTGCGCCCTGAAAATCATGGGAACCAAAGGATATTCCCTGTTGATCGATCACGGCATCGAGACGGCCGCGGCATTTGCGGAAGAAATTCGGCAACGGGATCTGTTTGAACTGGTTTCAACTCCGGAACTCAATATCCTGACCTACCGGATCTGCCCGACCCCGATGCGTGAACGGCTGGCGGCAGCCGAAAACGACGGACTGCGCCGGCGGGAGCTCAACGAAAAGCTCAACGCCCTCAACCGCGACCTCCAGCGCATTCAGCGGGAAGCCGGAAACAGCTTTGTTTCCCGGACGACGTTGCGGCTTCCGCCTCACTCCTCCGAAGACATCGTGGTGCTGCGCTGCGTGATCATGAATCCCATGACCACGCTTGAAATTCTAAAAGAAATTCTTAACGAGCAGGAAGGGATTTTTAAATCCCGGCTGGCCAATATGCTTTAGCGCATTTTGGTTCACCAACCGTTCAAAAGGAGTGCCTCAGCCCGTAACCGCGTTCCGGCCCAGATCAAAGGCCTTGAGGTTGGTTTCCGCAAACGCCGCCTTGGTGGTATCTTTTATGGCATCCCGGACCGCCGCATCCGAAAGGGGCATGACCCCGGCTCCGATAAGAGCGCCCAGCAATACCATATTGACTGACAGCACGTTTCCCGCCTCATTTGCCAGTGCGTTGGCATCCAATGTGATCAGCGCTTTCACCCGGGGACGGATATATTCTTCGATGACCGTCATATCCGGATAAATGCCCTTGCCGATGGACGCGGTAAACGGCGGCAGCGGGGAAATGCTGGTGATGACAACGGTATCGGAATTGCATTTTTTGATGGCGCGCAGGACTTCCAACGGCTCAAATCCGAGCAGAACATCGGCCTCGCCGTCGGAGATAATGGTGGAATGGGCGTCTCCGAATATCATGGCGGATTCCACCACTCCGCCCCGCTGGGCCATGCCGTGAATTTCACTCATCCGCACCGGGATATCCTGCCGGCACGCCGCTTCCCCCAGCACCTTCGACGCCAGCAGATTCCCCTGGCCCCCCACCGCAACAATAATCAAACGGGTAATATCCATATTGTTATTTCCTGTTTCTAACTTTTTATCGGCACGATCGCATGCTCCGGGCATACCTGAGCGCAGACCCCGCAGCCCGTACAAAGGGATGCATTGATGCGGACCCGGTCGTCTTCCACGTAAAAGGCCGGGCAGCCCAGCTCATTGATGCAGTTCCGGTGATTCTTGCAGCGCTCGCCTACACGGAAGGGTTTTCCCGTCAGTCGTTTCAGGTTCTTGTCAAACAGCGTGCAGCTCTGCTGGGCGATCACCACGGAAACGCCTTTAAAATCAATGGCTTCCCGGATAGCGGCAATGCTTTTTTTCACATTGTAGGGCCGGATCACGGCCACATGGTCGACCCCGATTCCTTTGACCACCGATTCAATGGAAACCCGCTTGAACCCGTTCAGGTTCAACGCATCCATGTCCACGCCGGGATGGGGTTGATGGCCGGTCATGGCGGTGGTATGGTTGTCTAAAATCATCAGGGTGATATCGTGATTGTTGAATACCGCGTTGATCAGGCCTGGAATGCCGGAATGAAAAAACGTGGAATCGCCGATAAAGGAGATGATCTTTTTGTCGGTGGTTTGGGAAAATCCGCATCCCGTTCCCACGGAAGATCCCATGCAGATCAGAAAATCTCCGGTGGACAGGGGCGGCAGGA
Source organism: uncultured Desulfobacteraceae bacterium (assembly GCA_964598885.1). Lineage (GTDB taxonomy): Bacteria > Desulfobacterota > Desulfobacteria > Desulfobacterales > Desulfosalsimonadaceae > SURF-33. The sequence goes on from CAZRES010000021.1 coordinate 22,619, forward strand.
ACCCCAGGGTGTAGCATCCGATATCCGTGGGCCGGATATTGGCGATTCCTTCGGTAGCTTTGTTGACCGCGTAAAAAACGGCGCGATGGGAGCAGCCGGCACACAGATTCGGGGGCCGCTGCGGCAGGGCCGGCAGATCAGAGACGTCCGGTATCCGGGATACCGGGCAGTCCACATGGAAAAAATCAGCCATAACGCGGCGAACCAGGGCGGGATCAAATTCAAACAGCCGGGAAAACAGATCCGGACGTTTGCCGGCAATGGGATGGATAAAGCCGATTTCCTGGGCCATGGCTTTGATGGCCTCTTCCATAAACGGTTCGCCTTCTTCCACCACCAGAACCTTTTCGCATCCGGAAAGAAAGGATTTCACCCGGCGGACCGGCAGCGGATGGGAAAAGCCAACCCGAAAAATCCGGACCTTTTCGGTAATGCCCAGATCCCGGACCGCATCTGTCACATAGTTATAGCTGACGCCGTTGCACACGATCCCCCAGGGACCGCTGCCGTCGATGCGGTTATACGGCGACTCCTCGGACAAAACCTCAGCTTTTTCTATATTTTTCAATAACTTGATATGGAGATTCCGGGATACGGCCGGCACGGTGACGTAATTAAACGGATCCTTGCCAAAATCCCCTTTTGTCACCGGCCTGCGGATCGGCCCCAGGGTGACCTGGGACGTGGAATGGTTCAGCCGGGTAGTGGTGCGCAGCAGTACCGGTTCCTGAAGTTTTTCCGAAATCTCGAAGGCATATGCCATCATTTCACGGGCTTCATCCCCGGTGACCGGCTCCAGGATGGGCAGGCCGGACAGCTTGCCGTAATATCGATTGTCCTGCTCGTTCTGGCTGGAAAACATGTAGGGGTCATCTGCGGTCAAAATCACCAGACCGGCCCGCACGCCTACATAGGCAAGGGTCATGAGCGCGTCGGCAGCCACGTTCACGCCTACGTGCTTCATGATGCACATGCTGCGGACACCGGCATTGGCCGCGGCGGCGGCCACTTCCAGGGCCACCTTCTCATTGGTGCTGTATTCAAAATAAAGGTCGCTTTCCCGGGACATCTGAAAAAAATTGGCGGAAATCTCGGATGATGGGGTACCGGGATAGGTCGAGGCAAACGCCACTCCCGCTTCGATGGCGCCCCGGGCAATGGCTTCGTTGCCCAGAAGAAACATCTTTTCGCCCGGCTGATCCGTCAACAGCTTATGCATTGGTTTTCCTTATATACTAAAAATAAATGATAAACACCTCGGCACGGATTTGATCGAAAAATCCTTCCCGCTGCGCATGGCCGTTCGTAAAGGAATTTCATATATCAACCTGTTGGAACGTGTAAAGTTTTTTCTCCAGATTATGGGGCATCTTTCCGCTTGCATTGGAAAATGTTCGCTGATAATTTCAAAATAACGACCCTGGGGCTTACTTAAATTATAATCTTTTGAAAATACAAGTTAATTTATTCCCAAGAAGGAACAATCCGTCCCATGATTAAAAATCTTACCATTCGACTGTCCAATGATCCGGAAATCAAAAACAAGCTGAAAAAAAAACTGTTTGATTATGAAAAGCGCATTCAAAAATTAAAGCAGGAATGCACGCATAACAATCCGGAACTGGCGTTAAACTCTTCTCCCGGGTACAAAGCCCTGATCGTACGACGTCTGATCACCGTGGGCGAAGTGAAAACCCCCGAAATGGCAAAAGAAATCAAGGAAGAATTCGGAACGTTAAATGTTGAGTTGTTCAATAACGCAACGAAAGTTATTTATGATTATTGCCGGACCGGCGGAAAAAACGTCAAAAGCGGATCTGGGTTCTAACGCAGGGCCATCGCAACCAGCGCGCAAAAAAGAGGCCGCCCGGGAAGGCGGCCTCTTTTTTTATGGAATAATGAAATATCTATCGCGATAAATTACTTCATTACATCAGCTCAAACAAAGCAGCCGCGCCCATGCCGCCGCCGATACACATGGATTCCACACCGTATTTGGCGCCGCGCTCTTTCATGGTGTTGATCAGTTGGGCGCAGAGCTTCGCACCGGTGCATCCCAGGGGATGGCCCAGGGCAATGGCGCCGCCGTTGACGTTGATGATGCGCTTGTCGCTGTCGGAAGTCCAGAGTTCCCTCTTGTCATAGACCCCAAGCTGCTGCATGGAATAGATGGCCTGGGACGCAAAGGCCTCGTTGACTTCCCAGACATTGATGTCTTCGACCTTCAGACCGGTCATCTTGAGCAGCTTGGGAATGGCATAAGCCGGTCCCACGCCCATTTCATCGGCCTTTACACCGGCAACGGTATAAGCCACCAGCTTGGCCACCGGCGTAACGCCCAGCTTCTTGACGGCCTCTTCGCTCATGATCAGGGTGGCGGCGGCGCCGTCGGTGGTCTGGGAGGAATTGCCGGCAGTTACCGAACCCGCCCCGGCAAACGCCGGACGCAATTTGGCCAGCCCTTCCATGGAAGTATCAGCCCGAACCCCGTCGTCAAAATCCTGGGTAAAGGTCTCGGATACCCACTGGCCGTCTTTTTCTTTAAAACGAACGGCCGGGGTGGGGACGATTTCCTTGTAAAGCCCGTTTTTCTGAGCATTGGCAGCCTTCATCTGGGAATGATAGGCAAATTCATCCTGCATTTCCCGGGTGATCTTGTAGCGGTTGGCCACGTTTTCGGCCGTGATGCCCATGGAAATATAGACATCCGGATTTTTCTTGGCCCAGTCCGGATGGGGGCGGGGCATATTTCCACCCATGGGAACGATGGACATGGATTCCAGACCGCCGCCGATGGCCACATCGCAGTACCCGCATTTAACCCGCATGGCCTGCAAAGCGATGGCTTCCAGACCCGAAGCGCAGAACCGATTTACGGTGGCGCCGCAGGTATCCTCCGGAAATTCGGCCATCTGAGCGGCCACGCGGCCGATATTAAGGCCCTGCTCGGCTTCCGGGAACGCGCATCCGATCAGGATGTCTTCCACGTCTTTTTTCTCGAGCCCCTGAGTTTTTTCAACAACGGCATTCAGTACCGTAACCAGCAGGTCCTCTGGCCGGGTCTGGGCGAAAGCGCCTTTGTTTCGTCTACAGCCGGGCGTCCGGAGCGAAGTAACGATATAAGCTTCTCTCATCTCTATAACCTCCTGAAATTTCAGTTTTTATATATTAGATAAACAAGGGCTTGCCCGTGGTCATGATATGCTCGGCCATCTTCTGGGTTCCCTCGGTTTTCCAGAGCTCCACGAACGCTTCCCGCTCCAGATCCATGAGATATTCTTCGGAAACCAGGGTTTTCTGAGGCACATCGCCGCCGGACATGCAATAGGCCGCTTTCTTGGCCACAAACTCCATGTGCGGGGTGATATAGCCGCCGGACCGCATGTTGAGCATTTCCGCCCAGAGCATGCCGTGAGCTTCCCGGCCGAAGACCATGACCTTTTTCTTTTTCGGCGGCATATATCCGTCATCCACCATCTTGAGCACTTCCTTCTTGGCTTCGCCGATGAGCAGATCCTTATTGAATACAATCCGGTCGGAGGCCTTCAGCAGTCCGTTGTTTCTGGCGTCGGCCGCCGAGGCCGAGACCTTGGCCTGGGCTACGCACATAAAGGCCTGGATGAACAGTCCGGCAAGATCGGTGATCTTGGCGATGCCGGGTTCGGCGTTAATATAGTTCTGCCACAGGTGAATCATGCCGCAGCCGCCGGGCACCAGACCCGCGCCGATTTCCACCAGCCCCATGAACAGATCGGCATGGGCCACCATCCGGTCGGCCGACAGGCAGACTTCACAGCCCCCGCCCAGGGCCAGGCCATGAGGCGCGGCCACCACGGGAAAGGGAGCATATTTGGTGCCCATGATCCCTTTGTGGACATTGCGGATAAAACCGTCAATTTCAGAAAATTTGCCTTCCCGGGCCAGACCCAGCATATAGGCAAGATCCCCGCCGGCGGAAAACGGCGCGGGCATGCCCGATGCCTGGTTGCCGATCACCATGCCGACGCCGTTGGCCCCGACATATTCTCCGGCTTCCATCATGAAGTCCACCATCTCTTTGTTGATGGCGTTCATCTTGGAATGGAATTCAAGATCAAACACGCCGTCGCCCAGATCGATAAGAGAGCAGGAAGCAACGGATTTAACCACCTTGTTGTTTTCCCGAAGATCCGCCAGAACAAAGGCTTTGGGATTCATCTGAATGGGTTTGTAACTGTTGGAGGCAAAATCGAAAAACATCTTCTTGCCCCCTTCCAGCTTGTAGAAGGTTTTGGCGCCGGAAGCCAGCATGGCCTTGACGTTTTCCGGAACGGTCAGACCGTCTTTTTCCATTTTGGCCACCGATTCTTCAACTCCCATGGCATCCCATGTTTCAAACGGGCCGAGTTCCCAGTTATAGCCCCATTTCATGGCGTTATCCACGTCAACGATGGTATCTGATATTTCCGGGATCCGGTTGGCGGAGTAAATCAGGCCGTTGGAGACCACGTCCCAGGCGTATCTGGCGCCCTTGTCGTCACCGTAAACAATCGCCTTGATCTTTTCCGGCAGCGTCTCAGCGGCCTTGGCGGCCTTAAGGCAGGGGAAATCCGCCTTGCCGTATTCCTCATATTCGCCGGTTTTGGGATTGATGACCTTGCGGATGGTTTTCCATTCCGGGGTCAGTTCTTTTTTGTAAAAACCGCCCTTGGTCTTGTTGCCGAGCTGCTTATTTTCGATCATTTTCTCAACGAATTCCGGTACCTTCATGGTATCGCGCATTTCGTCGGCCGGACAGAGCTCATAGCAGTTTTTGGACACATGGGCCATGGTGTCAAGACCTACCAGGTCGGAGGTCTTGAAAATCGCGGTCTTGGGACGGCCCATGGGCGGACCGAACAGGGCATCGACTTCGGGGATGGACAAATCATGCTCCAGCATGGCCTGCATGGCCTTGCCGATGCCCTGGACGCCGATCCGGTTGCCGATGAAGTTGGGAGTATCCTTGGCCCAGACGATTCCCTTGCCCAGTATTTTTTCGCCGAAATTGGCCATGAAATCCAGGACCTCGGGAAGGGTATCCGGGCCGGGAATAATCTCCAGCAGGTGCATGTAACGCACGGGATTGAAAAAATGGGTTCCCAGAAAATGCTGTCGCATATCCTTGCTTAAATCCTGGGACATATCTTTGAGAGGGATGCCGGATGTGTTGGAACTGACCACGGAGCCGGGTTTTCGAACCTTATCGATTCGTTTGAACAGATCCTGTTTAATCTTGAGATTTTCCACCACCACTTCTACGATCCAGTCGCAATCGGCAAGCTTGTCGAAATCGTCTTCCAGGTTTCCGATGGCGACCTGGGCCGCATCAGCCTTGTCCATGAACAGCGGGGGACGGGATTTCAGTGCCGCGTCAAAGCCGGCCTTGACAATCCGGTTTCGCGCGGCCGGATTGTTTTTTTCCTCGTCCTTGAGATCAAAAGGGACAATGTCGAGCAGCAACACGTCCGCGCCGGCGCTGGCAAGCAGGGCCGCAATACCGCCGCCCATGATACCGGAACCGATTACCGCCACCTTCCTGATTCTTCTTTGCATAATAACCTCCTAAAAAATATATAAGTTAAGCTGAAACGCACAACCCCTTCCAACTCATTGTAAATGCGCATGATGGATGGTCTGTAAACGCCGATTCGGGTTCGTTTGCTGCAAAGATATTTTTTATAAAACTAGCAATTATTATAAAATAGAACGCATATCAAAATATTTTCTAAGGTGTCAAGAAAAAACAAAAAATACAATCATTTTGATATAATTAGAAATCAAAGAATGGGAGTTCGATCTTACAAAATAAATTCTGCCGGGAATGGTAAATCCCTTGATCCCTGCCTTGATACGTTTTATTTTATCCATGCACTTTGGCGGGAAGCCGTGATCCGCAGGCATGAAAGCCCGTGATTCCAAGCAAATGCCCGCCATTTTCCACGTTAAACGCGATCGCTATCGCAAACCGGAAACCATCCGGCGGACGGCCGCCGGACAGAACTAAACAGTCGATTGGAATTATCAAAAATGAAACAATATTATTTTATCTGGGCACTAGTGATCATCGGGTTGGTTATCGCACAACCTGCAACAGCGGCAGGTTCAAAAGAAAAGGAACCGTCAAAAAATCAACCGGGCGTTGAGAAGATCCTGGAAGGACTGATCGAACGGTTTGGTTCCGCCAGTTTTTCCGCCGATTTTTTCCAGGAATCCACCCTGTCGGCATTGGATATTCAAGATACCGCCACTGGCCGGGTATGGATCAAACATCCCGGCATGATGCGCTGGGAATACGAAACCCCGGAAACCTACGCCATTATCACCGATGGGGAAACGCTGTGGATTTACCGGCCCGAGGATCGACAGGTCGTTATCGGTAACGCCATGGCCTATTTCAGCGACGGCAAAGGCGCCAGTTTTCTCTCCAATATTGCCCTGATCCCGGAAGTCTTTACGGTGCGTCTTGTCCCGCCGGCGGGCGAAGGGCTTCATACCCTGCGGCTGGAGCCCCATCAAAAGCAACTCGATCTGGATGAAATTTATGTAAACATTGACAAGACCACCTTTGATATTGTGGCCGTCAGAACCATCAACGCCTATGGTGACGAAACCCGGCTTGAATTTGAAAATCTGGAATTTTCCACCGACATACGTGAGGATTTATTCTATTTCCAGCCGCCGGATGGTATGGATATATTAAAATTGGAGGAATAAACGAAAATGACACATGAGAAAATGCCTTCCCGAAAAGCAGGGTCGGCTGATCGTATACGGAAACTGGCTGGGGAAAAAAACGCGGTTATTCTGGCCCACAATTATCAGCCGCCGGAAATCCAGAAAATCGCCGATCTGTGCGGCGACTCCCTTGAACTGAGCATCCGGGCCGCCGAAACCGACGCCGATATCATCGTATTCTGCGGCGTCCATTTCATGGCCGAAACGGCCTCCATCCTGTCACCGGACAAGCAGGTGCTGCTGCCCAGTGCCGGTGCCGGTTGTCCCATGGCCGACATGGTGACGCCCGCGGCTCTTTCCGAGCGGATCGCCCGGAACCCGGCCATGCCGGTAGTCACCTATGTCAATTCCAGCGCCGCGGTCAAAGCCATCTCCACTATCTGCTGCACGTCGGCCAACGCCGTTGCCGTCGTCAACAGCCTGGAAGCAGACGAAGTGCTCATGGTGCCGGACCGGAACCTGGCTGCCTGGACCGCGTCCCAAACCGGAAAAACCGTCCATGCCTGGCCGGGATATTGCCCGTTTCATGACCGGCTGACCGCTGAAGAGGTGGATCGGCAAAAAAAAGCCCACCCGGAAGCGTTTTTCATGGCTCATCCGGAATGCCGCACCGAGGTTCTGGAACTGGCTGATCTGGTGACCAGCACTTCGGGCATGCTGCGCCATGCCCGGGAATCCCGCCACGCCAGCTTTATTGTGGGCACGGAAAACGGTCTGCTCTATCCCCTGCAAAAAGAAAATCCCGGAAAAACCTTTTATCCGGCTTCTCCGGAAATGATCTGCCCGGACATGAAAAAAATTTCCCTGGCCGATGTGGCTGATTGCCTTGAAAACCTGTCCGGCGAGGTCAACGTTCCGACGGATATCCGCAAGCGTGCCTATGAGGCGGTACGCAAAATGATCGATCTTTCCTTATGATGCCCGGACATTCAGGCCAATTTGAATCTCATCATGGCCGGTCGTATACAGCATATCCAGAAACGCCGTAAAAAACCCGCCCGGCCGGGCGCTGACGTCCGCGGCCAGTTCGCCGCACAAGCCGTAAAAACCGTGGGCCGCGGCCGTGGCGGATAGCAGATCGCTGTCCGCCACGGCGCAGAAAGCAGCGGTCACGGCGCTCAATCCGCATCCGATGCCCGTCACCCGGGTCATGAGGGGATGACCGTTTGCCGCATGAAATGTGCGGCTTCCGTTCGTTATCACGTCCACCTCTCCGGAAACCGCGATGATGCAGTCCATTTCAGCGGCCATGCTCTTTACCGTATCCGCTGCCTCACCACTCATGGCCAGCGAGGAATCCACCCCCCGGGTTTTCACCTCAGAGGATTTAAGGGAAAGGATCTCCGAGGTATTTCCCCGCAGGACCGATATTTTCGCCTTTGCCATGATCTTTTTGGCCATGTCGGTCCGCAGCCTGGTGGCTCCGGCCCCCACCGGATCAAAAATAACGGGAATGCCTTTTTTATTAGCCGTTTGCGCTGACAGGATCATGGACCTCACCCATTGTTCATCCAGGGTGCCGATATTGATCACCAAAGCATGGGCCAGAGACGTCATTTCCGCCACCTCGGCTTCGCAATGGGCCATGACCGGAGACGCGCCCAGGGCCAGCAGGATATTGGCCGATGAATTCATCACCACGAAATTGGTAATATTGTGTACCAGAGACGATGTCTCCCGGATCCTGGACACCAGATCCGCGGTATGGATTTTCATATCCATGCTTTTATCCTATGATTTCCAACACCGTTGCCATGGAAATCCCGCCGCCGCCGCACAAAGTGGCCATCCCCAGATTTTTGCCCCGCTTGCGCATGGCATACAGCAGCGACACCATGATGCGGGCGCCGGTGGAACCCACCGGATGCCCCAGACCGATGCCGGAGCCGTTCACATTGGTGATCTCCCGGTTTAAGCCGAGTTGTTTTTCGCATCCCAGATACTGGGCCGCAAATGCCTCATTGAGCTCCATCAGTTCAAAGTCGGCCAGTTTATATCCGCTTTTCTGGAGCAGGTCGTTGACCGCCGGCACCGGGGAAAGCCCCATGATGGAGGGGTGACAGGCGCCCTTGCCCGTGGCTTTGATCCGGGCCATGGGGGTCAGTCCCAGTTCCTGAGCTTTGTCGGCCGACATGATGACCATGGCCGTGGCCCCGTCGTTGATGCCGGAAGAATTGCCCGCCGTTACCTTTCCGATTTTGGGAACAAAGGCCGCCGGCAGTTTCTGGAGGTCTTCCATGGTCAGCCCCGGCCGGAAATGCTCGTCCTTGTCAAACAGGATGGGATCTTTTTTCCGCCGGGGGACCGGCACGGGCACGATCTCTTCGGCAAAATCCCCTTGTTTTGTGGCCCGTTCCGCGTTGTTGTGGCTGCGCAGGGCCACCTCATCCATCTCCTGGCGGCTGATATCCTCCATCTGGGCGATAAATTCAGCGGTATGACCCATGATATACGGCTTGCCCACAAACATGGACGCCGGTTCCTTTGTGGCGTCCACAGGTCCGTCCGGGGCAAAGGGAATCACATGGGATCCGCAATGAAGCCTTCGAATCACCGAATCCACGAACACCTGATCCTGGAGCCGGCATCCCCACCGGGCCGTCGGTACTTCATAGGGCGCGGAAGACATGTGTTCTACGCCGCCGGCAAGAATAATGTCGGCCATCCCCGCCTGGATCATGGCCATGCCGGAAATAGCGGCCTCCATGCCGGAAATGCAGACCCGGTTGATGGTGACCGCCGGCACGGAATCCGGAATGCCGGCCAGCAGCGCGCCTACCCGGGTGACGTTCAAGGTGTCGGTGGGGTCCATACAGCACCCGAAACGGACGTCGTCGATGACGGCCGGATCGATCCCGGCCCGGTTTACGGCTTCCTTCATAACCACGCTGGCCAGGGTGGCGGCGTTTAAATCCTTCAGTGTTCCGCCGAAGGCCCCGATGGCCGTCCGGCATGCTGAAACGATTACCACTTCCTTCATGTCGCGTCTCCTTGGTCTTGTGTAAACATTATTATGGAAAAGCGCTTGAATCCTTCTTTTCGATGGCGTATGCACGAAATCGAATGCTTCCTAGCGCTTCCGGATGATATCTCTATGAACCTTTTTGAAATCCTGATGATTGCCGTGGGCCTGGGCATGGATGCCTTTGCCGTATCCGTGGCCGCCGGCACCTCGGGAAAGCTTGACGGAAAACGGGCCGTTTTCCGGCTTTCCTTTCATTTCGGGCTGTTTCAGGCCTTCATGCCGGTCATCGGCTGGGCCGCGGGAATTACCGTGGCCCATCTCATATCCGCGGTGGATCACTGGATCGCCTTCGGCCTGCTCGCCTTTGTGGGAGGCCGCATGATTCATTCCGCCATGCAGCCGGACAAAGAAACCTTTCGAATGGATCCGTCCCGGGGCGCCAGCCTGGTCCTGCTGTCGGTGGCCACCAGCATCGACGCCCTGGCCGTAGGCCTGAGCCTGGCCATGATCAACGTGTCCATCTGGTATCCCAGCGTGCTCATCGGCCTGATCACAGCCGCCATGTCGGTGATCGGCATCCGGGCCGGCCGGTATTTCGGCGAAAAACTCGGCCACCGGATGGCTGTTGCCGGCGGGGTGATCCTGATCCTCATCGGCGTTCGAATACTTGTTTCCCACCTGGCGGCCTGATCTGAATGCCATTTCAAAACTGCTAATCTGATGCACCGGTAAAAATCGATTTTGAGCGAGATCGTGGATTTCGGGGAAACAAGCGATTTTCGCGGATGCCTTAAGAATGGCAAACTGTTTGAGGCGCTTGCGTCGAGTTTTTGCCATTGGGCATCCGCGAAAATCGCGCCCCGAAAGACTCTCGTAGCGAAAAATCGATTTTTACCGGTGCATCAGATTTCCGATTCATATTCACGCCGCGGCGATCCATGCGGCCATGCGGCCGGTCTCCTTTGTCTGCCAGTCCGGCGCAACCCGCCGCCGGATAAATTTGCCATAAAGCACATACACCAGAGACAGCGCTTTTTCGCATAGAAAAATTTTTTCCAGAACCGCGCCTTCCATTTCGTCCGGGGATTCGATCCGGCCGGTTTCCGGGGTTTTCAGGCTGCTGATATTCAGGCTTTCGCCTTTGAGATGAAACCGCCATTCCCCGTCGCCGATAACGGCCACCAGGCTGATTTCGGTCACCCGGGCCCCTTTTTTCAGGGCTGTCACCCCTTCTTCGAAGCCGGCGCCGTCACCCTTGATGGTAATGGTCTCATCCCGGTTATGGCTGCTGTTTTCCAGCACCACCCGGCTGCCGACATACATATCGACCAGATCGGCGAGGCCTTCCATCAGGGTTTCTTTATCGGTGTCGATCATGAACCAGAGCCAGGTAAGGAATTCATGACCGAGGAATTTATAGCGGTTATAGGCCACCGAGACATCAAGCATGACCGCCTCCTTCCGGTATGGAAGTTGCCGACAGTTTCCCCAGCACATCCTTTTCATTTGGTTTCAGGTCACACAGATGCTCCGCCGCGGTATA
>CAZRES010000022.1:0-11465 GCA_964598885.1 uncultured Desulfobacteraceae bacterium
AGAGGGAGCATCAACATGGCGAAGCATATGGATATGGATAAATGGACCAAGCTGGCCGAAAAGGAACTGCGCGGCGCCTCTATTGATACCTTACGCCGCACCACTCCGGAAGATATTCCCATCAAGCCGCTCTATACAGCCAATGATGTCGCGAATCTTGATTTTGTCGACACTTTGCCCGGTTTCGAGCCGTTTGTCCGGGGCATCCGGGCCACCATGTACGCCAACCGGCCCTGGACGATCCGTCAGTATGCCGGTTTTGCCACGGCTCGGGAATCCAATGCATTCTATAAGCGGGGCCTGGCAGCCGGTCAGAAGGGATTATCCGTTGCCTTTGACCTTCCGACGCATCGCGGGTATGACTCCGATCATCCGAGGGTTATCGGGGATGTAGGGAAGGCCGGTGTTCCCGTGGATTCCGTGGAAGATATGAAGATTCTCTTTGACGACATCCCCCTGGATAAAATTTCCGTATCCATGACCATGAACGGCGCGGTCCTGCCGGTGCTGGCCGGATACATCATCGCCGCCGAAGAGCAGGGCGTCTCCCAGGAAAAATTGACCGGAACCATTCAGAATGATATTTTAAAGGAGTATTTGACCCGCAACACCTATATCTATCCACCCGAACCGTCCATGCGCATTGTGTCCGACATTATCGGGTATTGTTCCAAAAATATGCCGAAATTCAATACGGTTTCCATTTCCGGCTATCATATGATGGAAGCCGGTGCCGATGCCGTTCTGCAGACGGCCTTTACCTTGGCCGACGGTCTTGAATACGTCAAAGCCGCCCTGGCCGCCGGACTCGATATCGATGAGTTTGCCCCTCGGCTTTCCTTTTTCTTCGGCATCGGAATGCATTTTTTCATGGAAATCGCCATGCTCCGGGCCGCGCGGTTTTTGTGGGCCGATCTGATGAAACAGTTCAATCCCAAAAAGCCCGCGTCCCTGATGTTGCGCACCCATTGCCAGACCTCCGGATGGAGTCTGACCCAGCAGGATCCATACAACAACATCATCCGCACCACTCTGGAATGTCTGGCCGCCGTGCTGGGCGGGACCCAGTCGCTGCATACCAATTCCTTTGACGAAGCCGTCAGTCTGCCCACGGACCTGTCGGCCCGGATCTCCCGCAACACCCAGATTATCATCCAGGAAGAATCCCAGGTCTGCCGCGTGGTGGATCCGCTGGGCGGGTCATATTATATTGAGGCCCTGACCAATGAAATCATTCAAAAATCCAGAGCCATTATTGAAGAGGTGGAAAAAATGGGCGGCATGGCCAAGGCTATTGTTTCCGGCATGCCGAAAATGCGCATCGAAGAAGTGGCGGCCCGACGTCAGGCCAGAATCGATCAGGGAAAGGACGTGATCGTGGGGGTCAACAAATACCAGGTGGACGATGAGGCCCCCATCGATGTCCGGGAAATATCCGCGGCTGTCCGGGATGAGCAGGTGGCCCGCCTCCACGAGATTCGGGCCACCCGTGATAATGATGCCGTCAAGGCGGCGCTGGCAGCCGTTGCGGATTCCGCCCGGGGAAAGGGGAATCTTCTGGAAGCTTCCATTAATGCGGTTCGGCTACGGGCTACGGTGGGGGAAATTTCCGATGCCATTGAAACGGTCTTCGGTCGGTATGTGGCCACCACGCAATGCATTTCCGGAATTTACGCCGGCGAGTACCAGGACAGCGAGATCATCGCATCCCTGCGCAAGCGGACCGCTGCCTTTGCCGAAAAACACGGCAGGCGGCCCCGGATTCTGATGACCAAAATGGGCCAGGACGGTCATGACCGGGGCATCAAGGTGGTGGCAACGGCCTATGCGGATATTGGGTTTGACGTGGACATCAGCCCCATGTTCCAGACGCCCGATGAGGCGGCCCGCATGGCTGTGGAAAACGATGTGCATGCGGTGGGGGTTTCCAGTCTTGCCGCAGGTCATAAAATTCTGGTGCCCGCCCTCATGGAAGCGCTGAAAGCCAGCGGCGGACAGGATATCCGCGTGGTGGTGGGCGGCATCATTCCGCCGGCGGATTATCAATTTTTATATGATTGCGGCGTGGCCCGGATTTTCGGCCCGGGCACCATTATAACGGAATCGGCCAATCAGGTGCTCAATCTCCTGGAGCATCCGGATGCCTCCTGACCCCCGGCCCTATATTGACGGCGTTCGATCCGGCGACCGCCGGATGCTGGCCAAAACCATCACTCTGATTGAAAGCCGGCTGCCAGTCCATCAGGACCTGACCCAGGCCGTGGTCGAAGGCTTGCTTCCCTATACCGGAGAATCGATCCGCCTTGGAATCACCGGTGTTCCGGGCGTGGGCAAAAGCACCTTTATCGAAAGCCTGGGATTGCATCTGGTAAATCAGGGAAAACGGGTGGCGGTGCTTGCCGTGGATCCGTCCAGCGCCCGCAGCGGCGGCAGCATCATGGGCGACAAAACCCGCATGGAAAAACTGGCGGTTCATGAACAAGCGTTCATCCGCCCCTCGCCCGCGGGCCGGACCCTGGGCGGGGTTTCCCGGAAAACCAGGGAATCCATGCTGGTCTGTGAAGCGGGCGGATTTGATGTGATCATTGTGGAAACCGTCGGCGTGGGACAGTCGGAATACGCGGTGGCCACCATGGTGGATTTTTTTCTGGTGCTGATGCTGACCGGAGCCGGCGACGAACTCCAGGGGATCAAGCGCGGACTGCTTGAAGTGGCCGACGCCATTGCCATCAACAAGGCGGACGGAGACAATCTGGACGCGGCCAAACGGTCCCAAAAAGCCCTTGAAAACGCCCTGCACCTCATGGCCCCCGCGCATCCGGTATGGACCCCGCCGGTTCTGACATGCAGCGCTCTTGAACATAAGGGGATCGACGCAATCTGGCAAGCCGTGCTCCAGCACCGGGAGATGCTTGTTTTACGAGGCGAACTGGACCTGAAACGGCGGGAGCAGGCCTTGTCCTGGATGCATCAGCTTTTAGAGGACGGGTTGAAAAACTGGTTTTATGAAAAGCGTGCCGTTCGGCGGATGCTGGCTGAGTTTTCCAGGCGGGTTGAAATCGGTGACACCCATCCCACCGCTGCTGTCCGGAGGATACTGGAGCTGTTGCCGCCGGAGGACGCCGGATAATCCAAAAAGCTTGCGATCGGGGTTATTTTCTGTTTTATAGTACACTTTTGGCGTCGGCATCATGTATACGTTCGTCAAAAGGCGATGGTCATCGAGCAGTCTGAGGTTCCCCGAAGCCATAATGCCCGGGCGGGAATACAGGAAGAAAGGATTAAATAATGAAAGGTGTTGTTGAAAAAATTGAGGAATTGAAAGCCCTGAAAAAAGAGGCCCTGGAACTCGGCGGGCCCGAAGCCGTTGCCAAACACAGGGACAAAGGAAAACTCACCGCCAGGCAACGCCTGGAGTTGCTTTTTGATCCGGGCACTTTTCATGAACTCGATATGTTTGTTGGGCACCGTTGCGTCAATTTCGGCATGGAAAACACCCCCATCCCTGCTGACGGCGTCATCACTGGTTACGGACGGGTGGAGGCCCGGCCGGTGTTCGCCTTTGCCCAGGATTTTACCTCCCGGGCCGGCACGTTGGGGGAAATGCACGCCAAGAAAATATGCAAAATCATGGATATGGCGAAAAACGCCGGGGCGCCGGTGGTGGGACTCAACGATTCAGGCGGCGCCCGGATTCAGGAAGGGGTGGATGCCCTTTCCGGATACGGTGAGATTTTTTACCGCAATTCCATCTGCTCCGGCGTGATTCCGCAGATTTCAGCCATCATGGGTCCCACGGCCGGGGGCGCGGTTTATTCGCCCGCCATGACCGACTGGGTATTCATGGTGAAAAATACCAGTCACATGTTTATCACCGGGCCGGATGTCATTAAATCCGTGACCGGCGAGGAGATTACTTTTGAGGATCTCGGCGGGGCCATGACCCATAATGAAAAAAGCGGAGTGGCCCATTTTGCCTGCGAAAGCGACGCCGATGCCATTGAGCATATCCGGAAGATACTCTCCTACCTGCCGTCCAACAACATGGAAGACCCGCCCGTCATTGACACCGGCGACGACCCGAAACGCTGCGCGGACATGCTCGACGCCTTCATGCCCGATGACCCCAACCGGCCCTATGATATGAAAGAAATTATCCGGGCCATTGTGGATAACGGGGAAATTTTTGAGCCCCACGCCCATTTCGCCAAAAATATCATCGTCTGCCTGGCCCGATTAAACGGTAAAACTGTGGGCATTATCGCCAACCAGCCTCTGGTCATGGCCGGGTGTCTGGATATCGACGCATCGGATAAAGCCACGCGATTTATCCGTTTCTGCGACGCCTTCAATATCCCGCTTCTCACCCTGGCCGATGTTCCCGGCTATATGCCGGGCAGTCACCAGGAATGGGGCGGCATCATCCGGCACGGCGCCAAACTGCTCTGGTGCTATTCCGAAGCCACGGTGCCCAAGCTTCTGGTGATTGTACGAAAGGATTACGGCGGAGCCTATATCGCCATGTCCTCCAAGCATCTCGGAGCGGATATCGCTTTTGCCTGGCCCACGGCGGAAATCGCGGTCATGGGCGCCGAAGGAGCGGCCAACATTATTCACCGGAGCGAAATCAAAAAAGCCGAGGATCCCGCTGCCAAACGGAAGGAAAAGATCGAGGAATACCGGAATCTGTTTTCCAATCCCTACTGCGCGGCCCGCCGGGGATATATCGATGACGTCATTCTGCCCAGCCAGACCCGGTCCATGCTCATCGATGCCCTTGAAATCATGTACCGCAAGCGCCAGGCCCTGCCGCCCAAGAAGCACGGCAATATCCCGGCATAGCGACGGGAATCTTGAGACGGGAGAACAGAAACACAAGACCTATGCGATGTACAAGATCCCCGGGTTAAGCGAGTTGACGCGGGTAAATAACGCGGGAAGAAAAGGATTACGAAACATGACTCTGAACCGGAAAAAAAAGGCCGCCATCGCGGCAGTGACCCATTACCTGAGAACGGAAGCCGAAGCAGCCCGGTTTTCAACCGGCGATATCCAGCCGGACGTCCACGAGCCGGCAAAGGCCCTGTCCGCGGATACCAACGGCCCCTGGTCCATCGGCGGACGTCTGCACCAGATGCAGTTGCGGACCATGATGCAGTGGAAGGCGTTTCACGGTTATAGCCGCCGTTGATGTTTTGCCTTGCCAACCGTGAATCCCAAAACCATCCGAACCGATGTGATCGCCATACGTCAATCATAAGGAGACATCCATGACGGACCATTTTTCAGTTACCATGACAGACCAGAATTTTGATAAAAACCGCCCGCCCGCGGAAAATCCTCTTAAAATCGAAGACCTCTCCCTGCGCGACGGTCACCAGTCATTGTTCGCCACCCGGGGCCGGACCGAAGACATGATCCCGGTAGCCGAAAAGATGGACGAGGCCGGGTTCTGGGCCGTGGAGGTCTGGGGCGGCGCCACATTCGACACCATGCATCGGTTTTTAAATGAAGATCCCTGGGAGCGCATCCGAACCCTGAAACGGTATTTCAAGAAAACCCCGCTTTCCATGCTGCTGCGGGGCCAGAACCTGGTGGGATACCGCAATTATGCCGACGACGTGGCCAAGGCCTTTGTGGAACGGTCTGCGGAAAACGGCATGGATATTTTCCGCACCTTTGACGCGTTAAACGATTACCGCAATTTCGAGACCGTGGTGGCCGCCATCAAGGCCAGCGGTAAACATTTCCAGGGGTGTATCTGCTATTCCATGACCGAGCCCCGCATGGGCGGCGAGGTCTATAACTTGAAGTATTATCTGGAAAAGGCCAAGGCCCTTCAGGACATGGGGGCCGACACCATCTGCATCAAGGATATGGCCGGTCTCATGGCGCCCTACGACGCCTTTGAGTTGATCAAGGCCCTAAAGGAAACCGTCTCCGTACCCATTCATCTGCACAGCCATTTTACCTCGGGCATGTCGCCCATGACCCATTTCAAGGCCGTGGAAGCCGGCGTGGATATTATTGATACCTGTCTGTCCAGTTATGCCTACCGAACGGCTCACGCGGCCGTGGAACCATTTGTCATGGCATTGATCGGCACCAACCGGGACACGGGGTTGGATCTTCCCGCCCTGGCGGAGATCAACCAACTCCTTGAAAAAGATATCCTGCCCAAATACAAGCATCTGCTGGATGATTCCAAGGTTTCCATCATCGATATCAACGTGCTGCTGCATCAGACGCCGGGAGGCATGCTCTCCAACCTGGTCAACCAGCTACGGGAGATGGATGCCCTTGACCGGATCAACGATGTCTATAACCAACTGCCCAAGGTGAGAAAAGATCTGGGACAGATCCCCCTGGTCACGCCCACCAGCCAGATCGTGGGCATTCAGACCGTCAATAACGTCTTGTTTGATGATGAGACCGAAAAATACAAAATGATTACTTCCCAGGTCAAAGATCTTTGCTACGGGCTCTATGGCAAGACGCCCATGCCCATTGATCCCGAGCTTCAGAAAAAGGCCCTCAAGGGCTACGAACGGGGTGAGACGCCTTTTACCGGCCGACCAGCGGAAATCTTAAGTCCGGAACTGGACAAGGCCCGGGAAGAGCTCAAGGATCTTACCACCGATATTGACGATATTATTCTGTATGCCCTTTACCCGGTCACCGGTAAAAAGTTTCTCATGTACAAATACGGTCGGGAGAATCCGCCCGAAGAACTCAAGCCCCGGACCCTGGAAGATGTGCGCCGGGAGGAGGAGTTGATCAAAAAGGCCAGAGCCGGTCTGCTGGTGGAAAAGAAAACGGAAGCGGTTCCGGAGAAAAGCGAATACGCCCGCAGCTTCAATGTATTTGTGGAAGATGAGCATTTTGAGGTGGTCGTTGATGAACCCGGCGGGCCGCCGGTGATTTACGCCGCTTCGCAGAACGCCGGTACCGCGTCCCAGGCCGCTGCGTCGCCTCAGCAGCCGGCGGCTGGCGCGCCGGCTCCCAGGGTCCAGCCGTCGCCCATGCCCAAGCCTCCTGCGCCGGCGGCTCCAAAACCTTTGCCAAAAGCGGCTCCAGCGACCGCGGCCGCCGCCAATCCAAGTCCTTCCGCGAGGCCGAAAAGCGCGGTCGCCAAGCCGGCATCCGATGCAAAGGAAACACCTCTTACGGCTCCCATGCCGGGCATGATTGTGCGCATTGAGAAAAAGGTGGGAGACGCGGTCACCCAGGGCGAACCGGTGATCATTCTGGAAGCCATGAAGATGGAAAACGCCTTGCCCGCGCCGGCCGCCGGCACGATCAAATCCATTAACTGCAGCATCGGGGATTCCGTGGCCAAAAACGCCGTGCTCTGTGTGATCGGATGAAAGATTCAGCCGATGAACATCAGAACCATTATAGTCGATAGCCTGTGACGATTTTATCCATACTGAGGATATAAATGAAACTTCATGAATATCAGGCCAAAGAATTGTTCCGGCAATATAATGTTCCGGCGCCGTTCGGCGGCATTGCCGGGACGGTGGAGGAAGCAAAAGCCGTTGCCATGAAATTCGACCGGTTTCCCTTAGCGATCAAGGCTCAGATCCACGCCGGGGGACGCGGGAAGGGCGGAGGGGTTCGGCTGGCCCGATCCATGGATGAAGTAATCCGTCATGCCAATGACATTATCGGCATGACCCTGGTAACGCCTCAGACCGGACCCGATGGAAGGCAGGTGCGCCGGGTGCTCATTGAAGAGGGCGTTGATATCCATCGGGAGCTTTATCTAAGCCTGATGGTGGACCGGGAAACCGCCTGTGTGCTGGTGATCGCCAGCGGAGCAGGGGGGATGGATATTGAGGCCGTGGCCGCTGAAACTCCCGAGAAAATCGCACGGGTTCCGGTCAATCCGTTAATCGGCATCAAACCGCATCATTGCCGTCAGTTGGCGAAAGTTTTACATATGAAACCGGAGCTTTTTGCTCCCTTCTGCGACCTGGTGTTCTCCCTTTACACGTTGTTTGTGAAAAACGACTGTTCCCTGCTGGAAATCAATCCCCTGATCCTTACCAACGACCGGAAATTTATGGCCCTGGATGCCAAGATCGAACTGGATGACAACGCCCTTTACCGGCACAAGGATCTGCTGGCGTTCAGAGATCTCAACGAAGAAGATCCCCTTGAAATCGAGGCGTCCCAATATCATCTCAACTATATCAACATGGACGGCACCGTCGGCAATATGGTCAACGGCGCGGGTCTGGCCATGGCGGTCATGGACACCATCAAGCTGGCCGGGGCCGAGCCGGCCAATTTTCTCGATGTGGGCGGCGGTGCCACAGCGGAAATGATTGAAAACGGATTTCGGATTATTCTGTCTGATCCCAAGGTCCGGGCCATTCTGATCAATATTTTCGGCGGCATTCTGCGTTGCGACGTGTTGGCGGAAGGAGTGGTGGCTGCGGCCAAAACAATCGATGTACAGGTGCCGGTGATTGTTCGCATGGAAGGCACCAACGTGGAAGAAGGACGCGAGATTCTCTCCAGATCCGGTCTGAGCATCTATTCCGCCGCTGATATGAAAGACGCGGGCGATATTGTGGCGCGTGTCGCATCCAATGGTAAACCCAACGGGAAAGCTTATAAGTAATGAGCATATTCATCGATGAACATACGCGCCTGCTGGTTCAGGGAATCACCGGAAAAGAAGGTCGTTTTCATACCCGGCATTGCGTCAATTACGGTACCCAAGTGGTGGCCGGGGTGACCCCCGGAAAGGGCGGGACCGAGATGGACGAAATCCCGGTCTTTGACACAGTGGCTGAAGCCGTATCCCAAACCGGGGCCGACGGCAGTCTGATTTTCGTGCCCCCGCCTTTTGCGGCCGATGCCATCATCGAAGCCGTAGAAGCCGGCATTGCGCTGATCGTGACCATTACCGAGGGAATTCCGGTTTTAGACATGATGAAGGTCAAGCAGATCCTCAAAGGGTCGGATTCACGCCTGATCGGCCCCAACTGTCCGGGCATCATTTCGCCCGGAAAAGCCAAGGCCGGCATCATGCCGGGCCAGATCCATACCCCCGGCGGCCCGGTCGGGGTGGTGTCCCGCTCCGGGACCTTGACATACGAAGTGGTATTTCAGCTCACCAATCAGGGCCTCGGGCAGACCACCTGCATCGGCATCGGCGGCGATCCCATTATCGGCACGGATTTTATCGACTGTCTGGCCGCTTTTGAGGCTGATCCCGATACCCGGGGCATTGTCATGGTGGGTGAAATCGGCGGTTCAGCCGAAGAGCAGGCCGCGGAATTTATAAAAAGCAACGTGACCAAGCCCGTGGTGGGCTTTATCGCCGGGCTTTCGGCCCCGCCGGGCAGGCGTATGGGACATGCCGGCGCCATTGTCAGAGGCTCGTCCGGAACAGCCGCGGCCAAGCTTGACGCCATGGAAAACGCCGGCATTCAGGTGTGCCGAAATCTCGGCGTCATCGGGGAACTGTGTAAAGAGGTCTTTTCAGGAGTCAACTGATGAACTGGTTGATGGAAACCCTTGGTACGCAAGTTGGAAAAAAGCTGCTCATGGCGGTCACCGGGTTATCGTTCGTGCTGTTTCTTCTTGTGCATCTGATGGGCAATCTTCTGCTCTACAAGGGATCGGAAGCCTTTGATGCATACGCGGCCGGCCTTCATTCCCTGGGCGCGCTGATTGCCGTTGCCGAAACCGTTTTGTTGCTTTTCGCCATCGTGCATGTGGTCACCGGCCTGCTGTTGTATATGGAAAATCTAAAAGCCCGGCCTGTGCGTTATGCCGTCAATAAGACCGCCGGCGGCCGCACCATCGGATCAGCCACCATGCCGTACACCGGTTTTTTGATTCTGGGTTTTGTCATCCTGCATTTGATCCATTTCCGATTCCCTGCCGAAAAAATGGAATCCGTATTTGCGGGCATGGCGGACTTGTTCAGTGCGTGGCCCCATGTGCTGATTTATACAGCAGCGGTCATTATTGTGGCCGTTCACATCCGGCATGGATTCTGGAGCCTGTTTCAGACGCTTGGTGTCAACCACGGAAAATATATGCCGTTTATCCGGGGACTCGGGATTGCCTTCAGCCTACTGGTGGCGCTCGGATTCGGCCTGATTCCGATTTACATGGCATGGATGAATTGAGGACGTAATGATATTAGATGCGCATATTCCCGGTGGTCCGCTTGGGCAAAAATGGGATCGGCACCGTTTTGAACTCAAACTGGTCAATCCTGCCAACCGGAAAAAATTCACCATCATCGTTGTGGGCACCGGTCTGGCAGGGGCCTCAGCCGCGGCCAGTCTGGCGGAACTGGGATATAACGTTAAAAGCTTCTGCATCCAGGACAGCCCCCGTCGGGCCCACAGCATCGCGGCCCAGGGCGGAATCAACGCGGCCAAGAATTACGCCAACGACGGCGACAGCACCTGGCGTCTGTTTTACGATACCATCAAGGGCGGCGATTTCCGGGCACGGGAAGCCAATGTTTACCGGCTGGCGCAATTGAGCGGCCATATCATCGATCATTGCGTGGCTCAGGGCGTTCCGTTTGCCCGGGATTACGGCGGGCTGTTAGACAACCGTTCGTTTGGCGGCGCCCAGGTATCCCGGACCTTTTACGCCCGGGGGCAGACCGGCCAGCAACTGCTCATCGGCGCCTACAGCGCGATGATGCGTCAGGCGGCAGCCGGCCGCGTTAGCCAGTTTCCGCGCCGGGAAATGATGGAACTGGTGATGATCGACGGTCAGGCCAGAGGCATCGTGGTGCGTAATCTAATTGACGGCAGCATTGAGTCTCATGCAGCTCACGCCGTGGTGCTGGCCACCGGCGGCTACGGCAATGTGTTCTGCCTGTCCACCAATGCCATGTCTTCGAATGTGTCGGCGATTCTGCGGGCCTATGAAAAGGGGGCGTATTTTGCCAATCCCTGCTTCACCCAGATTCACCCTACCTGCATCCCGGTTCACGGAAGCTATCAGTCCAAACTGACGTTGATGAGCGAAAGCCTGCGAAACGACGGCCGGGTGTGGGTGCCGGCAAAACCCGGCGACAAGCGTGCCCCGGAAACCATCCCCGAAGCCGAGCGGGACTATTACCTGGAACGCAAATACCCGAGTTTCGGCAATCTGGTTCCCCGGGACGTGGCGTCCCGAAACGCCAAGGAACAGTGCGACCTGGGCAAAGGGGTAGGGGAAACCGGCCTGGCGGTATATCTGGATTTCCGGGACGCCATCCAGCGGGAAGGAAAGGATCGGATTGCGGCCAAATACGGCAATCTCTTCGAGATGTATGAAAAAATCACCGGTCAGGATCCCTATACAACGCCCATGATGATCTATCCCGCCGTTCATTATACCATGGGAGGTCTGTGGGTGGATTACAATCTCATGAGCACCGTTCCGGGCCTGTTTGTCATCGGCGAGGCCAATTTTTCCGACCACGGCGCCAACCG
>CAZRES010000022.1:11565-15200 GCA_964598885.1 uncultured Desulfobacteraceae bacterium
TATGTGGCGGCCTGGCGGTATACCGGCCCGGACAAACCGCCGGAACTGATCAAGGAGCCGCTGGTTTTTGAAAATGTGGAGTTAACCCAGCGAAGCTACAAGTGAAGGCATTTATCTATTTACGGGATTGTTACCCATGACCGCAGCGGCGAAAACAATTTCACTGACATTGCAGATCTGGCGGCAGAGCCGCCATGAGTCCAAAGGAAGCTTTAAAACCTACCGGGTGCAAAACATTTCTACGGATATGTCGTTTCTGGAAATGCTCGATATCCTGAATATCGATCTGGCCAAGAAAAGCGAAGAGCCCATCGCTTTTGATCACGACTGCCGCGAGGGGATCTGCGGCATGTGCGGGGCGGTGGTCAACGGCCGCGCACACGGGCATGAGCCTGGGACCACCCTCTGCCAACTTCACATGCGCCATTTTTCCGATAACGATACCGTTGTGATCGAACCCTGGCGGGCCCGGGCCTTCGAAATCGTCAAAGACCTGGTGGTGGATCGCAGCGCCTTGGATGTCCTGATCCGGGCCGGAGGATACATCTCCGTCAACACCGGCGGGGCGCCGGACGCCAATACGTTGCCGATTCCAAAGGAAAAAGTCGAGGCTGCTTTTAACGCCGCGGCCTGCATCGGCTGCGGGGCCTGCGTGGCCGCCTGCCCCAACGCCTCGGCCATGCTCTTTGTGGGAGCCAAGATTTCCCATCTGGCCCATCTGCCCCAGGGATTGCCCGAAGCCCGACGGCGGGTTCTGGATATGATCCGCAGTATGCGGGATCTGGGTTTCGGTAACTGCTCCAACGAGACCGAATGCGAAATGGAATGCCCCAAAAATATATCGATTCTGGAAATTGCCAAGCTCAACCGGGAATTCATCATGGCGGCCTTTTCATGATGGTCTGCCGCATATCTTCCACACAACTCTTGAAATTATCATTTTCCCCGCGTATAAATTAGCCCTGCTTGCTTCAATAGCGATTGCTTTCGCGGTAAAACAGAACTGGTGGAAAAAGGATTTTGCAATGAAAAAGATCAATATTGCCGGGATGGGATCCGTAATTGCTGGAGGGATACTCTTCGGATATGTGGAGTTGAGCAATTTTATGGATAAATCTGCACATCTAACCAGTTACAGCAAAAAAGGTGATATCAAGTCGCATAAGTCCCTTTTTGAAAGCCTGCCGGAAGGCAATTTCGACTGGCTGGAGCGCGTTACATGGGAACCGCTGAATGATGGTATTTCGTATGTGATTCACATGCCCTTATGGCTGTTGTTCATCATTATCGGCGTGATTCTGCTGGTTATCGGCGGGATTTTTATTAAGAAATAAAAAAATGGCCCCCGAGTTCCTGCTTTGATCGGAGATATCCTGTATCTTTATCCGCCTCGGTCATCATGGCGTTTAATGTTTTTTCCACTTCCCTGCGGTAATGTTCGATATCTTCGTTGGACGCTTTGCGCGGAATGATCCACGGCCGGCGGTAAACCACCGTTACGTTGCTGAACGGCATGGGAATAATGGCGTGATCCCAGGTTTTTTTCAGTGTAATAGCGGGCCATGCCGACACGGCGATGGGAAGCAGGGGCGTGACCGCGTCTTTGGCCAGAATGATCATCCCGCTTTTTGCCGTATAGCGCGGTCCCCGGGGTCCATCCAGTACGGTGGCCACTTTTCTGGCTCCTCCCGGCTGGTGCAAAAAATATTTCATTTCATCTACGGCCTCCCGGCCGCCTTTGCCGGATGATCCGCGAGCCGGGACAATCCCGAGTTTTTCCGCGAATCCCGCCAGCAGATCCCCGTCTCTGGATCGGCTGAACATGATCATGGGATGCTGGTTCCGGTAAAACCAGACCAGAAAGATCGCCCCTCGATGCCAGGTGCCGCCCACCACCGGAGCCGGGCCGGTGATGTATTTATCATGCATATCCTGACCGATAATCCGGATCCGGCAGGTGGAAAACCACGCGTGCAGGAGTTTTACGGAAACAGAGATGATCAGCCGTTGGAGCGGCTTGAGCTGTCGATAAGTCCGTGAATGCGGCCGCATTATAATATTTCGTTATTTTCCCGGTGGTTTGGATGTAAGAGCGGCCTGGAGTTTATCGCCCAGATCTCCCATGGGACCGCCGGCCGGCGTGGATACCCGTTCGGCGGCATAGTCCCGCCAGGCTTTTTTATCCCCGGATTCGGGCATCCCAAGCGTGATTTTGCGTTCTCGGGGATTAATTTCCTGAACCACCACCCCAACGACGTCGCCGGGTTTGAGGCGATCCAATCCCGACGCATCCGGCGCGGTTTCAAGTTTTGATTTCGGCAGCAAACCGGTGACGCCGGCCTCAAGAGTGACAAACATTCCAAATGATTCTTTATTTTCCAGAATTCCGTTTACGGGTTGTCCAATGGTGTATTTTTTGTCGATATCGTTCCAGGGATCGCCTTCGGCGTCCTTGAGACTCAACGATATTCGACGGGACATGGGATCAATGCTTTTGATGACCACCACCACCGTATTGCCGGGCGAAACCACGTCTTCGGGACGCATGACCCGTTTCGCATAGCTCATTTCACTGATATGCACCAGCCCTTCAATGCCCGGGGCGATTTCCACAAAAGCTCCGAAATCCGCGCATCGTGTGACGGTTCCGGAAACTTTCTGTCCTGTCGAAAACATCGCGGTCACCTTTTCCCAGGGATCCGTCTCCACCTGCTTGATGGAAAGAGCGATGCGCGGTTTTCCGGGAGTTTTATCATTGGCCTCAATGCCGATGACCTTGACCGTGACCGCATCATCTTTTTGCACGACCTGTTCGGGATTGACGTTTCGGGACCAGCTTAACTCCGACACATGAACCATCCCTTCCACGCCGCCTTGCAGTTCGACAAAAACGCCAAACGGCATGAGTTTAACCACCCGGCCGTCCACCACGGATCCAACCTCAAGCTGCTTTAAAAATTCCTCCCGGACTTCTGCCTGTTCCCGCTCCAACAGCTCCCGGCGGGAGATCACCAGATTTTTGCCGCCTTTTTCGAACCTGGAAATCAAAAAATTAAAGGTTTGCCCCACATATTCCTCCGGGGTATCGATATATCGCAGATCCATCTGGCTTACCGGACAAAAGGCCGCGTTTTGCAGGATATTCACCTTGAAACCGCCCTTGATCTGCTCGATAATTTTGCCCTCCACGGGGATTTGATTTTCAAAGGCATCCTGAAGCAGATGCGCGCTTCCGGCGCCGGAGATGGATCGGGAAAGACGGATTTCCGCGTCATCAGAGGAAATCACGTAAAGATCGATATGATCGCCGACGCTGTGAGTAAATTCGCCGTCTTTATCGAGCAGTTCGGCTTTATCCACCACGCCGTCGATCTTGGAGCCGGCATCGATAAACACGGCATCAGCGCCCACGGCAATGATTTTTCCGCTGATCCGGTCTCCGACCCTAAGATCCTTGTGCTCGCCGGTATAGGATTCAAAAAGCTCGGCAAAGCTTTGTGTTTCTTCTTCTGGTATGGTATGGTCTTTTTCGGATGTCATGGTGATTGTGCTCCCTGGTTTCTTGATGAAGTTGCATTATTTCTTTTTTTATTATCAGCACCGATTGTCGGATGCAAGAAATTGCATGATATATG
>CAZRES010000022.1:15300-33838 GCA_964598885.1 uncultured Desulfobacteraceae bacterium
CGAGGGATTGATCGCATTTCGGCAAACCTATTCCGGGATCATCTGGCTGGAAATTTTTTTTGTGCAAGGGATCAATACCGGGGATGCCCATGCAAAAGCGTTCAGACGGTGGATTGATAAAATACGGCCTGACAGGGTTCACTTGAACACGGCGATCCGGCCCACGGCGGAAAAAGATGTGACGGCCGTGGCGTTTGCCGATCTGGAGCGGATTCGGGATCTGTTGGGACCCGGCGCCGAGATCATCGTTCCCTTTGGCAAGGACGGTTCCCAGCGATTAAATACCGATATCCGAAAAGATCTGCTGGCGATTCTTTCCCGACGGCCCTGTACCCTGCCGGATTTGTCCGCGGTGCTCGGCATCCATTGTCTGGAATTGATCAAGCATCTGGAGGTGCTCACCCAGGAAAAGCGCGTGGAAACCGCCACCCAAAACGATAAAACCTATTATCATGCCGTGTGAGCGGTTGCCCTCGGTTCCCGCCTTTTTTCATCATATCTCAGGAAAAAGTAAAAAAAAATCCCACCAGGCTTTTGATGGACCGGGCGGCAATGATAAAGGTCAGCAGCACGATCAAAACATCGGCCAGGTTGGACAGGTTTCTCCAGGGCCGCTGCTGATCCCGGGACAACGCGTATTTGAATCCAAACATGAGCAGCATGACCAGGGGCAGACCTAAAGCGCCGTTTACGCCGGGAAAGAGAATAATGGCATCCACTACCGACAGTCCCGTCAACCGGGTCACTTCCGGAAAAAGACTCCCGATCACGGAGATGATGATAAAAAGCGCCAGAAACGAGCGGTCTCCGAATTTCACCGGTTTTCCAACCGCCTGGTGCAATATGTAGACCATGGTGGTGGTAATGACGATGCTGGAATTAAACGCCGCCAGAAACAGCCCCACCAGAAACAAAACGCTTCCCATATATCCGATGGTTTCCGAAAGAACCAGCGCCGGGGTGATAAATGTTTCGATGGTTGCGATTCCCAGCGGCCGGATAATGGCGGCGCTGCCGATCAGAATGGCGCCGCTTCCCATAACGCCTACCGTAAAACCAAGCACGGTGTCGCGCACGGCAAAGCGGTAATCATTGGCGTTGATCCAGCCCTTTTCCTTGACAATGGTGGACTGTAAAAAGAAATTGGGCCAAAGGACCGTGGTGCCGACAATGCTGACCAACAGGATCAAATATCGGGCCGGCATTTGCGGATCCGAGAGCCGGGGTACAAATCCGCTCAAAAATTCCCCGGCTTCCGGCGCCGTCATAAAGGCAATGCCGATAAAACAAAGAACCGTTATAAACAGAATGCCGGTAATGAATTTTTCGAGGCGGGAATAGACATTTGCCGTCACGAAAACAATGGCCAGTATCATGACCACGTAGTTTAAAGGAATCCACGAGATCCGTTGCCCGAGGAGATAGGAAAGGGCCATGCCGTCGGCGGCTCTGAGTTGAAGTATCCAGAGGGTTGCCAGGCAGCAGAGATAAACAGCAATGATGGTCGCCGGTCCGCGGCCTATTTTTTCGCTGATCAGGGTCATCAGCGGTTTTCGGTGAATCCCGAGAAGAATGCTCATGGACTGGGCCTTGATGCCGACGAGCCCGCTTAAAACAATGGCCCAGAGCAATTTGTAGCCGAACTCCACCCCGGAGGCGCAGAGAATGTAAATGGTGCCGGAGCCGAAAAAGCCCGCGGCAATGACAAATCCAAGTCCATATTCCTTGAAAAAACGTGTGATGATGTTGTCGCTACCGGACACGAAATGCGTTCTCCTTTTGATTTAAAAAAAATTTTGCGAATTGGAACGATTGCTTCCCCCGGCCTTACTGATAGAGGGCTTCAATTTCCCTGCCGTATTTTTCATGGATGACCCGGCGCTTCATCTTCTGGGTCGGCGTCAATTCCCCGGTTTCCTCGCTGAACGTCCCGGGGAGCAGCCGGAATTTTTTGATCTGTTCATACCGGGCCAGGTTTTTATTGACCGTATCCACCCGCTCCTGAAAAAAACCGAGAATCTCCGGTTTTTGAATCAAATCGGCGTTTCCGTTATGCGAAATCAATCGTTCCCGAGCCATTTCCGTGAGCAGGTCGAAGTGGGGCACGATCAGGGCCGTGATGTAATTGCGTCCCTCGCCCACCACGCAGGCCTGGTCCACGTACATATCCGTGATCAGAGCCATCTCGATGGGCTGGGGGGCGATATTCTTGCCGCCCGAAGTAACGATCAGCGATTTTTTCCGATCCGTTATCCGAAGCAGGCCGTCTTCGTCGAATTCTCCGATATCGCCGGTTTTAAAGAATCCGTCTTCGGTAAATTCCTCGGCGGTTTTCTCCGTTTCCCTGAAATAGCCGTTTTCCCGTCCAAAAACCTGTGGGCCTTTTACCAGAACTTCGCCGTCTTCGGCAAGTCGTATTTTTGTATCCTTGCAGGGTCTTCCCACGCTGCCGGGCTTGATAATGAACCGGGGCGAGATCAGCTTGGACACCACCATCATTTTCAACGCGCCCTTTACGGTTTTAAACGGGCATTTTCCGCTTCCCTGCATGACGATCATGGTGTCAATAAGCCATTCCAGGGCTTTTTTATAGATCCACCTGTCCGGCAGCGGGTCCACAAACACCGGGGCATTGGAGGTGATGGCCGAGGTGGTTTCCGTAAGGCCGTATCCTTCGGTGATGGTGATGTTCATGCTCCGAAAGAATTTCGTGATTTCTTTGGGAAGGGCCGCTCCACCGGAGCCCGCCGCCACCAGCCGATCAAAACCGATCACCTTGCGGATTTTATCAAAGACCAGGGCATTGGCAACGGCGAATTTAATTCCCAGGGCCGGCGGAAGGGGGGAGCCGGAAATCAGATGATCCGACGCCTGATCGCCAACGGAAATGGCCCAGTCAAAGAGCTTTTTCGGAGTCCCGGTTAATGTTTGGCCGTGGAGGGTCACGGACTCAAAGATTTTCTCATAGAGCCGGGGAATGGAAAATAGCATGTTGGGCCGGACATCTTTCAGATCCTGCTGAATGGTTTGGATGCTTTGAGAAAAATTAATCGTGGTGCCGATGGCCATCTGCAGATGATAATCGGCGGTTCGTCCCATGATATGGCACAGCGGAAGAAAGCAGAGGCTTTCCAGACGGATGCCGCGTTCGATGATTTTCTGCAGGATGGGTGTGGCCATAAGCACATCGGTCTGGGCTTTGAAATTGGCCTGGCGCAATACCACACCTTTCGGATTCCCGGTGGTGCCGGAGGTATAGATAATGGCGGCAGTATCATCGCTTTTCAGGGCCCGGCGTCGCTGTTCAAACTCTTCCCCGGCCGAGGGAGCATCCGCGCCTTTTTGCATCAGGCGGTCATAATCAATGATGCAGGGGTCCGGCGTTGAATTCACCGGCGCCATACAGACAATGACTTCAATGGAAGGGGCCCGTTGTTTGACGCGAAGGGCCTGTTCCATGAGATCAACGTCTCCGACAATAACGGCTCTGGCGCCGCAGTGATCAAGAATAAAGGCCAACTGATCGTCGGTGCTGGTGGGGTAGATGGGCACGCCGATGCCGCCGGC
Organism: uncultured Desulfobacteraceae bacterium; assembly: GCA_964598885.1. Taxonomy (GTDB): domain Bacteria; phylum Desulfobacterota; class Desulfobacteria; order Desulfobacterales; family Desulfosalsimonadaceae; genus SURF-33. The sequence goes on from CAZRES010000022.1 coordinate 18,868, forward strand.
GCCCTGGATGGCCTGATCGAAAATCACCCACCGGGGCCGGTTGCGGGCAAACAGGCCGATGCGGTCGTTTTTGGCGATTCCCATTTCAATCAGTCCGGCCCCCAGATGCCGGGCCTCCCCGGCGGCCCGGCTCCAGGTAATATCGACCCATTCCGGACAGGGTTCGCCGTTTTTCAGCTTGGCCCGCATGAACACATCATCTTCAAAGCGCTTTGCCTGGGCGAAAAACAGCCCACACTGGGTCTCTTCGGTCTGATAGGGGTATGTCACCGGCTTCTCCTTTGCTATTCAGTCTGTTATGGGCATTTGAGGCGTGATCTGCCTTTAGATTTCCGATGCTCCAAAACCACGGGATCAGAAAACCTTCTCGCGGTATCGTTGATATTTCTATTCATACTGGTTCTGGAATTCTCGGACGATTTCGAGAAGATCCGGCGGTAATCGTTTTTCCACTTGTTCTTGGATGGCCTCTCCGGGATCGCCATAGAAAGCCTCGGCAATCCCGCCGGTGATGCACGCCAGGGTGTCGCTGTCCCCGCCCAGCGACACGGCGTTGCGGACGGCGTCTTCATAGGAATCCGAGTCAAGAAACGCGATGACGGCCTCGGGCACGGTTCCCTGGCAGGAGACGTCAAAACCGTAGTTGGGACGGATGTCTTCCACGGTGCGGTTGAGATGGTAGCCGAACTGTTCGGAAATCCGGGATCGAAGGGCATCCTTGCCGGCGCCGTTTTTTGCCAGAAAGACCCCAAGCGCCGCCGCTTGGGCGCCCTTGATTCCTTCGGGATGGTTGTGCGAGACTTCCGCGGTCATTTTCGCGTGTCGCAACACCGTATCTTCGGTCGTAAACGCAAAACCGACCGGGCTGACCCGCATGGCGGAACCGTTTCCCCAGCTGTTATAGGGCTTCGGGTTATCGGAAAAAAGCCAATGAAGGAAACAACCGCCGTATCCCGCTTCCGGATATTTTCTGCCGATTTCCACGAGGGCCTGAAGATATGATTTTCCGGTCAGAATGGCGTGGGCAACGGCAATGGTCAAAACGGTGTCGTCCGTAAAACGGCTCCGCTCATCAAAAAGCGGAAAGTCTTTTGTCTTGATCGGCCGATGTTCGTAGATGGATCCGATGATGTCGCCCGCAATGGCCCCGATCATCTGCCTTTCTCCTCATGTTACGCAATAGGCGGTTTATTTTTTTTGGTTTATTTTCGAGCCCGGTTTTTCAGGAATTTTAACGGGCGATAACGGCTTATCCTTCCGGATAAATCTCCACGGAAACCTGTTTTACGCCCCACTGGAGGGCGGTGGAGTGGGAATTAAAGTACAGATCCAGACGATCCGGTCCGGTGATGGCCGAACCGCGGTCCTCCACGCGGCCGTAGCCCCAGCCGGGAACGTACATGCGGGTGCCGAAAGGATAATGCCGGGTATCGGCGGCAATGGTGCCGTCCCGGGCAAACCAGAGCCAGGGGAAGATCAGGCGGAAGGGGAGCATCCAGGGCCGGCGGACCGTATCCCAGGAAACCAGGCCGGGTTGGGGTACCCGGGGTCTGGTGCCGGATGCGGTCAGGCCCGAATAGGGCCGGCCCTTGTTGGTTCCGGCACTGACATAGCGGTTCCAGACATCGAGTTTCAGGCATTTCCATGATCCCCGCTCCCAGCCGCAGCATTGACCGCAGCCGCAGTATCCCGTGGCCTTCATGGTGCGGGTGGTTTTGGACGCACATCCGGCCAATAAAAATCCGAATAGCAGAATAAGGATCAGGATGCGGATTTTGCGCGGAAAAACTTTCATGATCAGGATCCACAGGTAATGAACCCGGGATCGCGGGTATATTCAAAATTTGCCGACGCACGTGTCATGCCCATCTCCCGGGAATTGCGGTTTTGTACTGCTTGCATGCCGTAACATTCTTCGGGTCAAATACGTCATGGCGTCCTCGTAATCATCGTGCCGGCGCTGACCGGTTTAAGCCCGGCCAGGGCGGCGGCGGTCCAGATGATGCCGATATAGGGTATCTGGATCACGCTGGTGATCAGGAGCCCGGCGGCCGCGCCGATCAGGTCCGCGGAAAAAGCCTGGATTACGCCCGGTTTTTCGAACCCCCCGCAGGTGCAGCGCTACGGGCATCTGGATGCCGCAGGCCCCCGGGCATGGCCATCCCCAACATCAAAAAGACCGGCGACGGCAGGCGGTCGTCCACATGGAAGATCAGAAAAAAAATACCAGCAGCAGGGCCATGAGGGCGCCGCCGGTCATGATGAGTATTTTCGGACCTTGCGCGCGAATCCGGTGGCCGAACACCGCTCCGGGTAGCAACCCGGCAAGAAATGCCGTCAGGATCCATCCCATCAGTTCATAAATATACCCGAAAAGGATCTGGAATGCAACTATGATCAGGATCTGGCTTCCCATCGGCACACCGCCTGTTGAAAACAGGACAAACTCCTCCCGGGCACCAGGGATACCAGGACAAAGGAAAACAGGGCCCTGCCCAGGGTGTCGCGGATATTGTCGGTAACCATGACGAGAAAGCGGATATGCCGGTCAGAGTTCTTCTTCAAAATACTGCACCTGGTAGGTCATGACCTCCAGGCCGGGCTGGCGCCAGGCCGATGCCGGCAGGCCGGCTTTCAGGCAGAGTTGATCCAGAAACATTTCCACATCCGGAAGCTGCTCCCAGACCTGGGGCAGAAACGTAGACGAATAGGGCCCTTTACGAAGGATCACGCCGTCCACATGGGGCCGGAGCCTGGCGACCAGGTCGTTGGCATTTGTATATTCCAGGGGCTTTGGTTCGGTGAGCAGGCTGATTTCAATTTGCACCTGGTCCAGTTCTTCCCGGCTCAGAGGCGGGAACCGCGGATCACGGAAAGCCGCGTTGACGGCGTTTTCCATGATACTGTCGATGAGCCGCCGATCCGGAGTGAGATTGCCGATACAGCCTCTTAACTGATTATTGATTTTAAGAGTGACAAAGGTGCCGCGCCGCATATCGCAGATGTCGGGGGACAGGTTGACGGCCGGATCGCCGACGTCTTGAAAACGGGCTCCGACTTTTTCCGCAATGCTGGCGCGGATAACGCTGAGAAGAATTTTTCCCTCAGCTTTTCCGATAAATGCTGCAGGGGTGATGTTTTGATCCGACATGGCAAGTTCTCCATAAAACACAATGGCGGCATAGCCGACGACCCGGTGACGATCGCCGGCAATATCGCCGGAGTTGCAGGCGTGAAGTAAAACCGGCGCCCAGTTGTGCCGGCGGGCCAGACGGATGAGCACCTGCAACGGAATCATGCCGCAGGCCCGGTCCGGGTTTTTGATAATATATCGTCACCTAATTACAGAATCATGTCAATGGTGGTTTGGTCTTTTTTCACAGCGTCGCTGCAGGGCAGAAAATGGGAGAGATCCGAGGTGGCTACTACCAGCGTATCCGGTCCGGAAATGCCATCCACGGCATCCACATATCGGCGGATAGGGCCGGGCCCCTTGACCATCGGCACCTGGGACAATTTCGTAAAATAATATTTTAGAAACGGCAGTATAACTTCTAAAGAATGTTCATTTTTATCGGATAATGACGGCCAAAACAGCAAAATTAAAAGGTGCTGTATGTTTGGTGATTCGCATAGGGTAGCTTGCTGCATCCGGTATTATTGGCACGGTGTGTCTGGAAAACATCCGGGGAAGTATTTTTTAATCTAAAGAATAATCGGATGGGCGGATTCTGTCAATAAAAAGCGCCATAAAAAGCAGATGATGCCCCCCTGGCTAAAAGATTTTCTTTTTTTTTGTTTTTATGGTAACAAAAAAAGCATCCGTGTCAATGCTGCCATACGATCATCGCTTCATTTACAGGTTATGGACAATGAAAACACACCTGATTCACGTACACACCAACGGAATGGATCCTTTGACCATGCTGGGCCCCGTTTCCCGATCCGGCCGCGTTTATCTTCGGCTGGAAAGACCCCTTCCGGAAGGCGATGGAATCGCGTTAAAATTTCCAGGTTCTACGGGAAACCCCTTTCTGCTGGACGGCATCGTCGTTTCCTGTGTCCCCATTCAGGACAACCGGTGTCATCTGCAAGTCGATGTCACCCAGAGTCTCGCCGCCCTCCTGATGAAAAAGGAAGCATCCGGCAACGGCGTGAAAAAAGCATCGGCAACAAAAAAAACAAGGCCAGACCCGGCAAAACATCAGACGGCCGGCAGCGAAATGGTTGAGGATAATTATTTGAATGAAAATCGGACGGATGGAACAAATCAGAGTCTGGAATCCATGCAAGTCCAAAATATCACCGAGATGGATGAAATGGAAGTGATTGAAGGAATCGAAGAAATCGAGGAGATTAACGATATCGATGTGGTAGAGATCGAGCCGGATTCGGCAATGACGGCAAAAATCGGCCATGAGCCGCCGGTATTTTTTAAATCTCCGTCTGATGATGTATCCGATATGGCCGGCGCTGCTGATGGCGCTCTTGAAATCGAAGAGATGCGTCAAATGGTGGCTCAAGAAAAAATACCCCTTGCCGCCAAGATCCCCGAAGACAAGCCCACAAGCATCCCGGGGATGATGGCCAAAAAAAAGATTTTGACTGACGATGAACGTAAAAAAGCGGAACCGGTGGGAAAATTCCTCATGAATCTCACCAAAGCCATGTCCAGAAGCGGATATTATGATCCCGGCCATCCCAGCGCCGCGGCAGCTAAACAAGGACTTTATGAGGAGTTTATCCGAAATGCCGGTGAAAATAATGAAATGGTGTTTACCCGGGAAAAAACCAGAAAAAGCGTAGATATTTTCATTACCGGAGTCCTTGATGACCAAGTCAGCGTCCGCATGCTGGTCGGCCAGGGGGTAGCCGATCTTTTTCTTCCAAAATTGAGCGATTATTATGATCGCAAGGGTCTGCTCAGCTTTGTGATCCGCAAAGAAATCACGCCGGATCATTTTGACCGGTTTATCGATATCGTAAGCGATCCCAAGGTGGATCAGCACGATGCCGACGATGCCGGCGCCCTGTTAACTGAGGCGCTTGTTGAAAACGGAATAACGGAAATATCCACGGTATTTGTCAGCGACCGTATCGAACTGGGACTGGATCTTCCCTGGCGGGTGGAAATGGCCATCCAGCGACTGGCCAAGGATTTCAAGATCATGCCCATGTTCAAGGGCGTTTCCAGCGAGTTTCTGAAACAGTTAAAGATGCAGACCGTTGCCGATATTCTGCGTCCCCTCAAACATCCCCGATATTACAGTGAATTTTTAGTAAACTGCCATGTCATTGCCCGTGAGGTTAAAGATGTGCCGGCCGACGAAATTGAAAATATGATCGTGGACGCTTTTCCCCTTGACCTGCTGATTTCCACATCCCGCTTCACGTTTGAGGAACTAAACCGCCTTGAAAAACGCAAGAAATCAACTCAATACGGAACCGCAACCACGGACGACGGGATCACCGTCAGGCTTGTCAGCATCCGCCGGATCCTTAAAATGGTCTCCCGCCGGGTGGCTGTTGAGCGGCCGCCCGGCGCTGCCCGTTTTCTCGCGGATTTATACAAGAACAGGGTGCTTGCTTTTGAAGATCTACCGTTGGAAGCACAGTATTTGGTAAATTCCCGACGACTTGCCGATGATATTGAGTCGGATTTTACTAAATATGAACGCAGCTTGAATCGGTCCGGAACTCCGGGTGACGCGGTGGTCTGTCTCAAAGGCTTCCGCCGGGCGACCCCGATTTTGATCGAGGATCACCGATTCGAGACGCTTATCAAAATGTCCGGTCTGATCCAGAGGGCTGCCGGTAATGCCAACTTGCAATACCACATGATAGCTCGTGAACTGGTAAACGGCCTTGAATCTCTTGAAATGGCGGGAGATGTGGACGCCTTCGATGACGAGTCGGAGCCTTCAGAACCCTTTTACACCTTTGTTTTCGGTGATTCGGCCGATTTGTTGATCTCTGCTTTTTCCGAAATGGATGCCGGCGACGATAAAAAAATCGGTCAATTCCTGGCAAGCATCGGTATTCTTGGCGTCAGTGTCATGAGCCGGGTTCTGGGAGAAAGCAGGAAAAAAGAAATTCGAAAAGTCGCCGTGGAATCGATGATCCGCATGGGTGAATTATCCCGTCGGTGGGCACTGCAGGTGCTGGCAAACAAAACGCATCCATGGTATCTTCACCGAAACGCCCTGATGATCTTGAAATTCGTATCACGGCAATCAGAGGATTTCGAGACAGTCCGCATTTTTTGCATCCACGAAAATCCGAAAATCCGGGAAGAAGCCATCAGCCTGGTGATCGGACTGCGGCCTTCGGATGCCGAGTCACTGATCATCGGCTTTTTAGATGATCCCGATGCCCGGGTGCGCTGGCGCGCCTTGCGCGTCCTTTCCGATCTTTCACCGATAACCCGACGTGCCATGAACGATATTATCGGCATCATTACCGCGCCCTTTCCCTTGAAAAAGCCGGCGGCGGCGGGACACAAGAAAAAGATCGCCAACCTTATCAGCGCCGTCAACGGTATGCCCGAAATTCCCAATGCTTCAATGGTGGAAACGGAAATATTGACACTTATTAAAAGCATCGCGGAACAGGAAAGAGGAAGCGTGCTTGCTTTTTTTAAAAAAGGATCACTGGCCGATGAAGACGCCGGAATTATCAAATCGGCCCTGCCGCTTCTGGCGCGCATCGGCACCACAGCCAGCGAAACCGTATTGAAACGCCTGCGACGTTTGCTCCCGCAAATGGATGAGGTCATCGCCGCCGTCCTTTCCACCGTCCGGGAACGTCAAGACCAGTGAAGACAAGAAAAAAGGAAACAAAGATGATGAAAATTTATGGATTAACCGATATTCACGGCGAAAAGGAAGCCCTACGACACATGGCGGACGCCGTTGAGGATGCGGACGTGATATTGCTGGTCGGTGATATCACCAATTTCGGCAGACAGGCGGAGATCGAAACTATTTTGTCGGAATTCAATCGAGTGGCCGGTAACGTGCTGGCGGTATCCGGAAATTGCGATTTCAAGGAGGTGGATGCCTGTCTGACGGATCTTAATATCAACCTGCATGGTACGGCGGTAGTCGTTGATGGTATGGCTTTTCTGGGTGTGGGCGGTTCGCTGATCACTCCTTTTGGAACGCCCAATGAAATGAGCGAAGACGAAATCGCGGCCGCGCTCTATAGGGGGTATGATTGCCTGGAAAAAAATGCCTCCTTTATTCTGGTATCGCACCAGCCGCCTTACCACACCCGATGCGATCGGCTGAGTTCCGGGATTCATGTGGGAAGCCACGCGGTCCGGAAATTCATTGAAACCCGCCGGCCGCTGGCCTGCTTTACCGGTCACATTCATGAATCCGTCGGCATTGACAAAATCGAGGACACCCCCATCATCAATCCCGGTCCCCTTGGGAAGGGATTTTACGCCTATGGCGAGGTGGATGATCGCCGCGCAAATGTCGATATCCGTCCGGTTTGATCCGGATCAGTTCATCGGTTCAACAAGGTTCAGGTATAACGAAAAATCTTCTTTGCTGATCAGCAGATTGCCGTTCTTGTCGCGGACCAGATGTTGCAGGATTTCGTCAATGGTTTGGGAATCCACTCTCTCTTGCTTCAAGAGCCGGGCCAACTGAAGAGTGAACCAGTTCCGGTCTCCCGGATCAGGACTTTCGGCCATGCCTTTTCGAAGCAGGGCAACCAGGCCGTCCATTGGATAGGGCGTCATCCAGTTGCGGAAGTTTTTCACATGGCGAAGAAGCACTTCCGCGCGAACGCGCATGGGCGCGCCTCTTAAATTGATATACGCCCATTCTTCTTCGTCTGCCGTATCGTCGATGATAAAGGGCAGCACATCAATGCCATACTGCTTTTCTTTTTCCGGCGGAAGCGGATAGGCCTGGGAATCGCTCAAATAGGCCCGCAACAAAAGCGCATCGGTCATGGGTGACGGCGCATTGGTGAAAACAGAAATCGTGGCGCCCACCAGGGTTTGGAAAGCGTCCCGGCTGTCTGAAGCGATCTGCCATTCCGCACACTGTTTATAAAACAGATAATCGTTTCCATAGGCGGTGGTCCGGTTATCCAGAAAAATCGATGGAGAAAGGTCGCGGCCGATGAAAAAATCTTTACCGGCAAGATAGTGCAGCCGGGGGAAATCGAGTGTCTGTATCCCGCCGCCTCGTACATAATCCGCCAGAAAAGACGGAGTCCACCGCTCTCTTACCAGAATACCGGCAAGGGAAGTGATGCGCAGATCGGCCAGGGAGGCCCTGACGCCGCTGGTGGAAGCCAGGGTTCGTTCGGCCGAAGCAAGATCCTGGCATGAAACGGGTCGTTTGGATGCCAGGATCAGGAGGTCGGCGCCGGCGATAAACACGCGAGATTCCGGAAATTCCTGCCGAAGGGTGTTAAGGGTCATGTCAATCATGGCCGTGCTGGCGCCGGTGGTATGAATCCACTGCATCAGAAGTCCGGATTCTGTCAGGTGTTTGTTGACGAGACGATAAAAATCCCGGCTGAAAAGTGCATCCACGCCCGTCACCCAGGGATTGCTCGGTTCGGAAATAATGATATCCCATTTTTTCTGGCTGCGGCCGATGATGCGAAAGGCATCTCCCAGCTGGATGTTCACCCGGGGATCTTCGGAAAGACCGTGGATAAAAGGTTTAAAAAAGGGCAGAGCGTTTACCACGGCCGGGGAGATTTCCGCTACATCGATCTGCTTGATATCCGGATAAAGGAGAAGCTCGCCCGCGGTCACTCCGGTGCCGAGGCCTACGACCATGACGTTTTGTCGTTGCTCGGCCAACAGAGCGGGAATATGGGCCAGCAAACGCAGGGTATAAATATCGCCCAGGGTTGATGAGTCCGATTTTCCGTTGATCATAAGGGCCATGGAGGGCTCCTGAAACGGACCCAGCACAGACTTGTCCTTGGTAACGGCCACGGTAGCGACGGGTCCGTCTTCATAAAATTCCAGGTCGAAACCGGCATTGAGCCGGGAATGAAAGCCCTCGGGTCCTTCAAAAGAATAGGGCAGGGGGGATCGAATGCGAAATGTCCCCACCACAAATCGGGAGGAATCGAATCCGCTGTGAATGGACGAAAGTAAAATCACCACTACCATCGCAGCGATACCCGCTGCGGCGTATCTTCTGGACAGACCGGCGCCGGCCACTAAGACCGCGGCGGCGGCCAGAAACACGGCAACCGCAAAGACACCGGCATTGTCTAAGATCACATACAGAATAATGCCGGCGGACAGGCTGCCCACCAGATTACCGGCCGTATTCCAGGAAAGCAGCATTCCAGAATGATGTCCGACGCGATTCAGATCCTGTTTGAGTTCATGAAAAATCAAAGGAACGGTCGCTCCCATGAGTCCGACCGGCAGTACGAGCAGAAACGCAAGGCTGAAAAATACCGCCGCGTGATAGGCCCATAATCCCGCCATGTTGGACTGGAAGGAAATCCGGATCAAATGGTGCGCATACGGCCATGCATCCAGTGTGAAATAGATGATCACCAGGAAAAGCAGAATTCCAAGCTGATTAAAGAACAGCAGCTGCCGGGGAAGTCGGTTCAAAGCGCTGACCACAAAGCTCCCGATGGCAATGGCAAGAATGAAAACGGAAACGATGATGGAGAAGGAATAGGTGGAGCTGCCCAGTGAGAGGCTCGTCATGCGGATTAAGACGTTTTCGAGCGTCATGACGTAAAATCCGCTGAGAAACGCGATGCTGTAGAGGACGGCGGGAGCATAGCGCAGGCGGCCGGTTTTTCCGGCGGAAACGGTTGATTGGACATCCGTCCCCGGGGTGCTGGGTTGGGCTTGCGGGACGGTTTTCATGAGTTGCGGCAGAATAAGAAAAATGATCGCCGCCGCGAAATTAAGAGTGGAAGTTCCGATCATGGTGCCGGGCAACCCGAAAATCGGGATCAGAGCGAATCCGGCCGCCAGCGTTCCGATAAAAGCGCCGGCTGTATTAATGCCGTATATTCTCGCGTGGACCCGGGTTGACTCGGTAACGGTGGCGGACATGCCACGGGTGAGCAGCGGAATGGTACCGCCCATGCAAATGGTGGGGATACCCATGAGCAGTATCGCGCTGCTGACGCCCTGGATGAGAATAAGGGCCGGCGGAGAAAAGCTCCAGGAACGGCTGATCGCTTCGACCCCTTTGAATATAAAGGGAAAAGAAAGGCACCAGACGCCGATGATGCCTTCAAGGACGGCGTATGCTTCGAAATAGCGGCGGATGCGCATGGTCAGTTTGCCGACAATGAGGTAGCCGACGGAAAGTCCCCCAAGAAACACCCCCAGAATGATGGCCGTGGCAATGGCGTCGGACCCGATCAGACGGCTGAGGTAGCGGTACCAGGTTACCTGATAAATCAGGCCGGCGGCGCCGGTGATAAAAACAGTAATATAGGCAATAGAGCGAAGAAGTGTGTCGGGCATATTTATCTCCCTGGTCAGTGTGGATCGCGGTACAACGTGAACGGTTTTTGGGCCGTGGCCATTTTATCTGCGTCCGGGGTATCGGTCATGGCCGCTAAAAGTTTCATTGCGTTTTCCATTTTCCGGTATGGTATGGTTTTACGAAAAGTAAACATGGTTTTATAAACCCGACAGATCCACACGGATGATCGATCGGAACCTATCTTTTGCGGACAAATCGCGTGCACGATATCAAATCGGTCGATATTGTCAACAATCCACTCCCGGCCGGCATGACGTTGAATTGTCTTTAGCGCATCCGGGAAGCACCAGCACTGGTTGGCGGCAGCCTTGCTTTTATATTTTTCCCCAAAATATAGTATCCCGGAGCGAATTCCTATCGGGGGGCCTATAAAGGAAAGGATTCAAGAGAAGACAAAAAACCGAAAAATGCTTGACTTTATGATGAACCGTTGCTAAAAATCCGAATAACGATCCATAAAAGCCAATACATATAAGCAATTATTGGCAAAAATGTTGTCTGGTTTAAAGGCGGTAACGAATTGCTTGTCAGCCTAAAAATCGTTAACTCACCGAAAAAACGATGAAAGGGGGAAGAAGAAAGGGAAACAGACAAAAACAGGTTGTTGTGTCAAAAACGTTGGATGATCATTGAAACATTAACTGGAGCACGAACTGAAGCATTATGAATTATGAATCAGGACAAACAACGCAACCAAGGGGGAAAGCAATGAAAAAGACACTACCGATTTTAATGGCAGCAGTATTTCTGATGAGCATGGCGGTTCCGGTGCTGGCAGCGGACTGGAACATGTACGGCCAGATCAGACTTCAAACTTTCTGGAGTGATTACAGCGAGGAGAGACCTGCGAAAGTTGCGGATACCTTGCGATTTTCCGGTGACAAAGACCAAGAACTGGGATACATGCAGTCGTCCTATTCCCGGTTCGGCGGCAAGGTTTCCCATGAGACCATCCGGGGCGGATTTGAAGTCGGTTCCGCCGGTATTGTCGCTATCAATATCCGCCTGCTTTATGGCGCGGTAAAACTGGGCGGCGGCGAGCTGCTGGTCGGTCAGTTTTATGGACCCTATGGTCTGGGCTCCCTGGCGGTGAGCAAGGATGTGTACAATCATCACAGCGGCTGGGGCAACATGGGCACCCATTTTCTCGGGTATGCCTGCCGGGTTCCCGGTGTACAATACTGGATGGATGGCTTTAAATTCGCACTCGTGCAGCCGGATACCACGTTTAGCGATGACTTCTTCAGCAATCCGGAACGGCAGATTCCCCAGATTCAAGCCAGTTATGACGGCGGCATGGACAAAACCAAATTCCACATTGCCGCTGCTTACCAGACCTACAACGAAGCTGATAAAACCAAGACATGGTATGATGAATCTCTGGATGCCTGGGGCGTTACCGGAAACGTCCGGTTCTCCCAGATGGATCCCATGTACCTGAATATCGGCGGTTATTTCGGCCAGAATGTCGGCCCGCTTGGTCAGTATGATGGCAGGTCAGCTCGTGCCGGAAGTTATTATCCGGAATTGTCACCGGAGGTGACTGCTGCCGGTGACATTGAAGACACCATGACATGGGCGGCCATCGTTGTGCTTGGTTTTGAGGGCGAGAACATGGGCGGTGAAATCAGTGCCGGTCATCTTTCCTCCGACAACGACTTGTGGGCTGGTGATGATGAAATGACCCATTTCTATGCCCAGCTTCGTGTTCCGCTGACCCACACCGGACATGCCATGATGGTCCCCCAGGTGGGTTACTATGACTACCATGATTATAAAGATGGCAGTGATGCCGGCGACACCATGTATGCGGGCGCCAGCTGGCAGATTTTCTTCTAAGATTTAATTCTATTTAGTTTATAACGCGTAAAAAAGCCGGGGAGTTTTTCCCCGGCTTTTTTACTTTGGGAAAAGTAAAAAGATTTTTTGATCGCAGGAGATAACGCAGCAGCAATGAACGATTGGAAAACAGAGGTGGAAACGGCGCTTTACGCGACCCCGGGAATCATAGACGTTGGCTGGCTTTCCCCTGAGGATCGGCAGGAAGTTCGGAAAAGAGAGGAGTTGGTCGAGAAGGAGGGTCTGGCTCTGGCGGGCACCTACCATAATATCGGTATCATTGAGGTGCTTGAGCGTCAGCAGGTATGCGCGGTACTCAACAACAATGATTTTCGCCATGCCACTGAACCGGCCCTGGCATGGGTCTGCGGGGATGTGGTCATCGGCGAGGAAATCGTTGATGAACGTCGTCTGGAGGAGCTTTGTCAACACAGGGACGTAAAAGTTCTGGGAAAAAATTTTGTTCTGTATTTTGACCGGATTCGGCAGACCCGGGGGCAGAAGCCGAATTTTGTCGTCAAGGGGCTGGCGTTTCCGGAAATACAGCATCTCCCCTTTGTCGCCGACGTGCTTTCCGCTTCTCCCATCGGATCCGCGGATATCTATTTAAAAAAACGATTTGCCTGGCAAAGCGATGATCTGGCCCTGGGAACCATTCTGATCGGGTTCAATACGACGGTTTTTTAGCGGTTTTACGACGAACCGGGGGAAAGAATATCCGGAGGAACCACGTCTTTTAAGTGCGGAAAGGCATCTTCGGCATGGGGAAGCGGCAGGGCTTTGAGAAATTGTGATTTGAAATTTTTCTGAATCGAAAGCTCGACATTTTCCACCTTGCGAGCGATCCAGTCGGCTTCCGCGCGTTTTTCCGCGCTGATCAGGGCAGCGATGGCCCCGGTTCCGGCGGCATTTCCGACGGGGACGATCTGTTTCGGATCAATGTCTGGAATCATTCCCATAATCAGGATTCTGACCGGATCAATGTGAAGACCGAAGCCCCCGGCGATTTTCACCACATCCACCCGGTCGGTTCCCCATTTCTCAAAAAGCAGTTTGCATCCCGCATAGATGGCCGCCTTGGCCAGTTGAATCTGCCGGATATCGCGCTGGGTAATGGTGATATCCTTTCCCAGAGAAGTTTCCCCGGCCCAGGCGATGACAAATTCTTTTACGCCCGTATCGGGATGGACACGGAAACGCTCGGATTTCTGACGGCGGTGGAATGCGCCGCTTTTTTCCACCACCCCGGTGCGGAACAGTTCGGCCAGCAGATCGAGTATGCCGGAACCGCAGATGCCGCTGGCGCCGAGTTCCCCGGGCGCGGCATACTCGGACCAGGTTTCATTGCCCACCACTTTGTAGGCAACGTCATGGGTTTCCGGATTAATGATGATGCGTTCAATGGCGCCGGGCGCAGCCCGCATGCCAAAGGAGATTTCCGCGCCTTCAAAAGCCGGGCCGGTGGCGCAGGCTGCAGACAGGATATGCGTTTTGTTGCCGAGAAGGATTTCGCCGTTGGTTCCAATATCAATGATGAGCTGAAGCTGATCATCGCGATAGGGTGTTTCGGCGATCAGCACGCCGACGTTGTCGGCCCCCACGAACGCGGCTTCATTGGGCAGCAGGTGAACGCAGGCGGACGGACAGATATTGATGCCCAGATCTTTTGCCCGGATGCTGATACTTTCCTGCATCACCGGCGGGAAAGGGGACCGGGCCAGATAGGTGCAATCTAACTGGAGCAGCAGATGGTGCATAACCGTGTTGCAGACGATGACCGCGTCTTCAATATCTTCCGCGGTCAGGCAAAGGGCGTCGGATGTCCCTTCATCGGTCCCGGTTTCTGTGGTTCGGGAAGGCCACGTGCTGCGCAGCAGGTCCGCGATCAACTCATTTAACGTCGCCACGATGTCCCGGCTCATCTGCGCGAGACCCCGGGGATTTTTCATATGATAATTGATCCGGGAAATGACGTCTTCACCGTATGATACCTGAGGGTTCATGGCATCGCGGGTCGCGATGATCTGTTTTGCGTTCAGATGCACTAAAGAGGCCACCACGGTGGTGGTGCCGATATCCACGGCAATGCCGAAGAGATCGGTGTGTCGTCCGGAGCGCACGCGAATGATATCGCGGTCCGCCCACACACTGACAGTAACATGTCCGTTTTTTTCGCGAAGACGCTCGGGGAGATGACGGAGTACATCCATACTCAGCGTGTTGGGGCGGTTGATTCCCTCAATTCCGGTGCATTGGGCAAGGGCATGGATCAGGCGGTCAAAATCACCCCGGCCGTCTTTGGCATCCGGCAGGGGGACCGTGAGTTCGAATTTTTTGACCACCGGATCGAAATCCACGTCCATGAGGCGTGCTTTTTTGGAAACGACCTGTTTTTTGGCCCGGGAAGATTCGGGAATAAACACCACGACATCGCCCTGAATCCGGGCAAGGCACGCCAGGCGGTGACCGTCGGAGCGTTCCTTATCTGAAATAAAACGTCCCTCTTCCGATTGCCAAGGCGACAGGTGGGCAGGACGGGAGACAATTCCGAACTTGGGATACGCGCCATCGCCGACGATTACCCGGCATTTGCCGCATCGTCCCTTGCCGCCGCAAAGGGTCTC
>CAZRES010000023.1:0-32065 GCA_964598885.1 uncultured Desulfobacteraceae bacterium
GCATCGATTTCTTTGAAGACCTGCACTACAGTTATCACTGGCTCGGATTCTTATTAAAAGGGCTTCTGCCGGTAGTCCTGCTGGTCAATATCATTGGTCTGGCCGGTGCCCTCAAGCGATGGCCACGCCGGCCGGTGAATGCGCGTATACGGCTGCTGGCCATTGTCCTCAATGCGGGGCCCCCGCTGTTGTTTTTCCTGATGCTTTTTTGGCTGTTTTTTCTTTTCCGGATATAGAAGGACAGCCCAGGCTTATCATCAGAGAAAAGAAAGAAAAGGCTCATTTTTGGAAGATCGATATCATGCGACCGCTATACAAAATGATGATCATTTCACAAAATATTTAATATACCTCGATTTGAACATGGTGCGGGCTGGAGGTGTCTAATGGAATGGTTTTATCAGTTTGGCAGACGAATGGCGGAATGGCTGGGCATTGCCGATTGGTTTCATGCCGAGGTGGGCTATGCGGCTTTCGGGATGTCTATTCTTCTTTTCGTCTTTTTTGCTTTTTGCGGCTGGCTGGCCATCAGGAAAACGCGAAAAACCCGGGCCGCACTTTCCAAAATTGCCCGCAAAATGGACTGGTCTTTCAAACCTAAAGACAACAGTCTAATGGCAAAGAGCTTTTTTGGACTGCCCCTATTTCAGAGGGGCTCTTGGAGCGGTGTCAGAAATGTTTTTAGCGGAAAATTTGAAGAGGCGGAATTTACTCTGTTTGAATTCTGGTACAAAATCAAAGATATGCCTTCCAATCATTACCTGGTTGCGGCTTTTTTCTTGAACGGCCAGCAACTCCCGGAATTCCAGCTCTCACATGAAAGTGTGGCTCGAAAGAATCGTGAAAAGCTTGATTATAAAATCATCGATTTTGAAAGCGACCCAGGGTTTTCCAAAAAATATACGCTAATGACACCCAATGAAGAAACGAGCCGCCAACTATTCCCTGAAAACATCCGGTCTTTTTTCAAAAACCGTCCCAGGCATAAAACCGGGAGTTTGGCGGGCAGGGGTAACTGGCTTTTGTTCTATCAATCCACGCCCGGCTACATGGGCAGGGCAACCGAAGACTATCTTCGCGACATTCAGGGCTGTTTAAAATCCGCTTTTGAAACTTACAGGGCTTTTCTGGAGCAAAGAATCAGCCAAAGCACAAGGGATTAAATTTTATTCTGATGATTCAATCCGAGGAGAATAATATGCGCTTGATCCCGGCAATGAGACCGTTTTTAATCGCTTTAACCCTATGCCTCTTGATATTTAGCTGTACGACGCAGGCGGAGCGGGAAAAAGGCAAGGAAATGCTCCATTTTATCAAAGCCGGCGATTTCAGAAGTGCGGAGGCCTTATTGATGGACGGGGCCTTTGTGGATGCAAGAGATGATCATCTTGAAGCCAGTGCATTACTGTGGGCCTGTATGAACGGCAGCAAAGAGATGGCACAAGCATTGCTCGATCATGATGCGGATATCAATTTAAAGGACAAGTCCGGCCGGACTGCTCTGCAATATGCGGTCCTGACAGGCAGATCAGATATCGTTGGGCTGCTTCTGGAAAACGGCGCCAAGGTCAATACCAAAACCAAAACCAGCGAGACACCCCTTATCAACGCGGCAGCAGCCGGGCGGATAACAATTGCTTCAATGCTGTTGGAAAATGGGGCAAAGGTGAATATTCACGGTCCGACAGGGTTGACGCCGCTCATGTTTGCTGCTTTGGGAAATCCGGAGATGGTGGATTTATTGCTTCGCAATGGAGCCGACGTTAACGCGCGGGATGATAAGGGAAATACGGCCCTGATATGCGCTTCCGGTTTTTTTAAAACCTCATGGGAAACCTTCGACGATGCGCGCCAAACTCTGGAATCCGCCAGCGGAAACAAGGAAGTCGTCCAGCGGCTGATAGAAGCCGGTGCGGAATTGGACCCAAAAAATACAGCCGGATATTCCGCCTGGTCGCTTGCGTTGTCCACGGGCACCCCTCATATTGCAGATCTGCTCAGAAATGCGGGGGCAAGGCCGGAAGGAAAAAGAATGGATGTCAACAAGGCCTTCCGCACCGCGCTTTTTTACGGCCGTTTTAAACAGGCAAAAGAGCTTCTTAAAAAGGGCGCATCTTTAGATCATAGAAACGACAAAGGCTCTACACCGCTGATGCAGGCCGCTTACAAGGGGAATTACGAGGCGGCAAAATGGCTTCTTCAAAACGGGGCTAACATGGATTTAAAGAACCAGTATGACTATACGGCACTCGATTATGCCGCTGAGGAAAAACACAGTAAAATTGAACAACTGATCAAAAGCCATAAAAAATAGCATTGGCGCGCTGGCCATCTACGGCATGGAAAAGGGTTGGGAAAGGGTTGGCGCCACATCTTGTACATCGGACAAAATAGCTTCCGAAACGGTGGGGGTTAAAAGCGCAAAAACCCGCAAATACCCTATTTTAATGCCGTGCCGATATCCCGCCAACCCGTGACATGAAAATTCTCCCGGACATAGCTGCCGTCTCCGCCGTAAATAACCATTGCGCGCTGGACAATGCCGGATTGTTTTGAAAAAAACCGAAGCCCCTTGAAAAAATCCGACGCCACCGTCTGGGCGGATTTTACTTCAACGGCATCGGTTTTCTGCCCATGATCACAGATCAGGTCTACCTCGTTTCCGGTGTTGTCCCTGAAAAAAAAAGGTTGTCCGTCTGCCGGTTATTGAACCGGTTTTTCAGGAATTCCGATACGACAAAATTTTCAAAAAGCGCGCCGCGAAGGGGATGCGTTTTCATCTGGTTCTCATCGCTGATATCGAGCAGAAAGGCGGCCAAGAGCCATGTGGCCCGCCATGGATTGTGGATTTGATGCAAGTCTTTTTTACAGATTGATAGTTGAATTATCAATCTGCAAAAATCCGCCCCGTATCTCTTGACATACCCTATATGGTATAGTACATTTTCGCCATGTGGGAGATATTTGAACATCGCAACCTGGTCAGAAAGCTTCCGCGTATACCCGTGGAAGTTCTGAAACGGTATGAGAAATGGAAAGACATCGTGACCATTTCCGGTCCCGAGGGCCTTCGTCAGATCAAGGGATTTCAAGACGAAGCCCTTCGAGGTGAATGGAAGGGGCATCGATCGTCACGACTCGGTAAGCAGTATCGTGTCATCTACAAGATCGCGAACCAGCAACTGTACGTACAGGTAATCAACCTTACAGCCCATGATTACCGGAGAAAATAGAATGAAGGATTATCGTAGAGCCAAAAAGACAGTCGAGGTCTCCGTCGGTGAATCGGTACGGATTATGCGCGAGCTTCAGGAACTCAGTCAGACAGAGCTGGCTGAGCGCACCGGAATCCCTCAATCGACCATATCCGGGATCGAAAACGACCGTATCAATCTCGGAGTCGAGCGCGCAAAGACGCTTGCCCGCGCTCTGAAGTGTCACCCGGCAGTCCTTGTGTTTCCCGGCTGGGAGATCAAAGACCTGCAAGCAGCCTAACACATTATAAAAGGTCCGGTTTTTAAAGATATCCGGCACAATATGATTTCCGATTACGAACGCGGCAAGGGCCGGCTGTCATTGGCCATGGCAGAGCGGATCGCCGATATTTTTCAGATCAACGTCGACAGAATTTCGTAGAGGGAAATGAAGGCCGGCGTCTTCCACCGCAATGATGCGCACCGACCCGGACTGCTCAATCCCGGAGATCGGATTGCCCTGCCAATTTCTTCAAGCTTCGTGATGATATCCCAGTAAAACGACCTGGTATCGGAAATGGGTTGTCGATAAAGAAATATCTTTACATATCTATTTGATTCGCATAATAAAATGTTTCATAACAACAATTCGTCAGTATTTGCTTTCTGGGTATGAGTCGGTATTTGCGAAATTTACGCATGCCATAATCTGCACTACTCAAGGAGGGAGTCGTATGAGAAGTCTAAAAAGGACTTTGCTGCTCATGCTTATGATTGCATTTCTGTTTACCTTTACGCAGTGCAATGACAAGGACAATTCAGAAAAGGACATCGGCGCCGAAGGCGGCAGTTTTTACGGCAATGTCATAAAATTCACCATGGCGGGTCTCATGAAAGGAGGGATCAGCGACATCGGCGGCAATATTCTTGGGCATATTCTCGATTTGCTGGGATGGGGCGACTCGGGCGACTCCGAAGAGCAGCAGACGCTGGATGAGATGAACGGTAAACTCGACGATATCATAAACGCGCTGGGCGAAATCGGACAGGAATTGTCGGATCTTATGAAAATGCTCGGTATCACGGAAGAAGAAATCCTTGCCAATACCAATGATCCAACAGAGTATATTACGAAAATTTTCACCGGGCACCAGGCGCTCGAGCAGATGGCGGCCGGAAAAAATCCCGGCGACCTTGATCAAAGCACCATAGACAACTTTGTCTACAAGGTCGAGAATGTATGGGATATTGCAAACTGCATCAATGGCATTTATATCGCCATCATCCCCCAGACGGTGGTAAAGGCGCCGGTGCTGAACAACTACACCGATCTGCTCATCAATCGAATGCAACTGGGCAACGGCAATGTTTACACCGCTTATACGAGCCTGGAACTGTATACGTCGCAACTGGTGACTAACCAGCTCAAAGGCGTCAATCTGATTGCCGAGACCAAAAATATCGATGGCGATGAAAAAAGCACCAGGATATATCTTAACGATTATTATGAAAACTTTCTTAAAGAGGAGATCGATCGGCCCTCTAACGGACAGAGTTTCATGTATAATGTCTACCGTCTGGCCCTGGCCAACATCGATGTCATGCCCAAAGACGGAAAAACCTTTTTTTCCGATGAGGTAGTCCAGTCTCTGAAACGGGCTGTTTTTTACCGGCATTCCACCCTGTACGGCGATCAACCCCTCGGATTGCAGGTTCTTGTCATTACCACCCAGGATATAGACGATTCCAATACGGATATTATAGCCCGGAACCTGGATACCGGCATCAACTATTTTTACTATCCAACGGAGACGGTCACCGATGTTCCCGGCAGAGTCTATGATCACTGGACGAATAAATACTCTCTAAAGCCGAGCACCCTGTACAATGTATACCTTTACAAAGCATCGCTCGGCTCCGAAAACACGCCGCCCGGCCGCTATCAGATGTCTGACTATTTTACGTATCAGAAGGGTGAGGCTGTGGTGGAAACGTACGACGAGGATTACACGCTGACTGATTCGGGGAGCCTCCACTATGGATTGTATATCAAATTCGTCCGTTCTGAAATGAACCGGGTGGATCCGATGGACACCAGAATGTGGGGCATTGCCCATGACCTGGGTTCGCATTCCGCAATTACGGCAGGCGATAAAAGGCACTGGCCGCTTGAAATCACCGGCAAAGCAGATGGAAGCTACGGATATGACGGCTGGGTGCAGTCGCAGCGCTATTTTTATTATACCGGGGAAGAATCCGCTACCGTGTACGTCGATTTCTCCGGGGAGTTCAGCGGGCATGTCACCTCCTATTTCAACAACAGTACGGGAGGAAGCAACGCCCACGCGGAAGCCCACTTCGGTGTATGGGACTATGACGCATCGAAACGGGTATCGGATCTTGAAGGCCGGCTTATCTATGCTTCTAAAAACGACGGCAACAAACCCTTCTGGGATTTTTCCAAAGGCACGGCAACCTTCAGGGCGCAACGCGGCCACGAATACCGCTGTTATTTCTACCTGTACGTGGGCGGATGCTGTTCGTCGAGCACGGAAAGCGTGATCCGCATGGATAGTTTCGACTACACGAAATTCCGCTTCGAATAACCTTTATGCGCCATTCAGCGGCTTTTCTGATAAGCCGCTGAATGGCGTTTTTTTGCCTGCTCACCGTGAAAACAGAAGAAAACCCAAAAGAAAAACCCGGACAACCATCCGGACGGAAAACCTGGGTAAAGCGCCTGGTCCTGCCCATGCTGGCGCTTCTGTTTCTGATCGTTGTTGCCGGACGGCTGACCCACCAGATGAAGGCCCACGGGGAATCTTATCAGCAGTACACATTCCGCATCACCCGGGAACTGGTCCGGTCGGTTGCCGAGGCCAGGGCGCTGCTGGAAAAAGAGGGCGTACGCGCCTTTCCGATGCTGGATCGAATGAAGTCTGAGCCGCTCGGCCGGTATCTATATGTGTACCGCCTCTCCGACGGGATGTGCCTGTACCACGGCGAGAACCCGACACTGGTGGGCACGCGACTGGACGCGTTTACCGATCAGTTGGGAAAACCCCTGCACCGGCTGGTTTCCCGGGAGATCGCCAATCCCCGGAATCCACATGGCTGGGTCCATTTCTACTGGCATCGGCCCAACGACCTTTTTCTGGATTGGAAGTCCTCATGCCATCTTGCGGCTACATTGCCCGGCAATATCGCGTGCTACGTGGGGGGCGGCCTCTATGATATCGGCGCGGAGCTGGAGTTTGCCCGGATCGCCGTCATCGATGCCGAGCATCAGTTAAAAACCCGGGGAGAAGGCGCCTTAGCAGAACTTCTGAATCCGGCAGGGCCGTATTTTTTTCATGGCACGGCTGTTTTTCTGCTCCAGGAAAATGGCATCTCGATTATCGACCCGATTCTGAAAAAAAAGTTTGTGCGCGATCTGCTGCAATATAAGGACGCCCTCGGGCATTATCCCTTCAGAAACCTCCTGCAGCGGCTGGAAACGGAAAACGAAGCCCAGGTCGTACTCTACGCGCGTTCATCCGAATCCATGAACAAACGGAAAAAGATCATTTTCGCGCGGCGCTGCACCATGGATGATGCGCCGGTGATCGTCGGCACGGTAATCGATGCGCCCCGCAGCGTCTGGCAGAAGTGAGGAGATCCATGACGGCGGATACGGAGACGAAACTGGTTTACGGACAAAATGATGTGCCTCCGGCAGGTCATTTGATCATGCTGAGCCTTCAGCAGGGGATGCTGCTGGTGCTCGGCACGCTGCTGCCCGTTCTACTGGTGAAGGAAATCGGCGGGTCGACGGAGATGGCCATCCGCATGGTCAGCCTGACCATGATCATTTCAGGCGCCGGAACCATTGTTCAGGCAATGCGCACCCGCTGGATCGGTTCCGGGTACCTCTGTCCCAATATCGGCGGACCCTCCTACCTGGCGCTCTCCATTACCGCCGCGGCTCAGGGCGGTCTGCCCCTGATGCAGGGAATGCTCTTTTTCGCCGGTATCGTGGAGATGCTTCTCTCCCGGGTGGTCTCCCGGCTGCGGTCCCTGTTTCCGCCGCTGGTGGTGGGTATGACGGTCATGATGGTGGGGGTCAGCATCATTCCCATGGCGCTTGCCAATTTCTGCGGCTCCCCCGTTGCCGGGGATGTAGTGATATGGCAGGACATCGCGGTAGGGACCGTGACCCTGATGGTGATCATGGGGTGCAACATCTGGGGTAAAGGCCAGGTGAAACTCTACTGTCTGCTGATCGGTATTTTTATCGGATGGGGGATGGCCCTGTGCATCGTCCCCTTTGATCCGGGCCTGTATCAGAATATTGAGAACGTTCCGGTCTTTGCCATTCCCTTTACCGGGCTTTCGCAATTCCGTCTGGCCTTTGACTGGTCGCTGGCCCTGCCCTTTCTGGTGATCTCCATCAGCGGGTCCCTTAAATCTTTCGGCAACCTGCTGGCGGCCCAGAAAATCACCCATCCGGACATGGACCTGCCGGATATGAAGCCCATCGCCGGCGGTTTGATGGCCGACGGCCTCAGCACGGCCGTAGCCGGTCTGATCGGGGCCGTGGCGGTGGATACCTCTTCCTCCAATGTCGGGCTTGCCGCGGCAACCCGCGCCGTGAGCCGCTGGATCGGGGTGTGCATGGGAGCCATGTATATACTGGCCGGATGCTTTCCAGTGGTGGCCACCGTCATCGCTTTGGTCCCGCCTCCGGTGATGGGGGCGTCCGTGATTTTCGCCATCTGCTTTATGGTGCTTACCGGCATCAAGGAGATGCTTTCGGAACCGCTGGATCAGCGCAATATCGCGGTCGCCGGCATAGCGATCTCTTTCGGGCTTTCCACCGGTTTTGTTCCGGAGCTTTACGCCCAACTGCCGCTGTTTCTGCAGCCGCTGTTCAGCAACCCTCTGGCGGCTACGACGATTCTCGGCATTATTTTCTATCAAATTTTTCACATCGACCTTCACGTGGCCGCCTGGCTGAAGAACAGAAAATGATGAAAACCGCTTCCCTACCGCAGATTCTGATCGTTGCACTGCTGGTTACCGGAACCACTGTGGGGGCCGGCATGCTGGGGCTTCCGATCAAAACCGGCCTGTCGGGCATGGTTCCATCCCTGATCAGCATGGTTATGATATGGGCGGCCATGCTGGCAACCTCGCTGATACTGGCGGGTCGGATGATTGAATCCCGGCGCATCGAAGCCGACCTTCCCACCCTGTTTCATCAGGAGATCGGGCCGACAGGCAAATGGCTGTGCGTCGCGGGGTATTTGATTATTTTCTATGGCGTGCTGACAGCCTATCTCAGCGGCGCGGCGTCCATACTGGCATCTTTGATTCCCGCCCCCCTGGGAAAGACGGCATGGACCGTGATCTTTTTCATCGTCGCCACCGGCATCGTCACCCGGGGTCTGACCCTGGTGCAGAAGGGAAATACGGCCATCATGATGGTGTTGGGGATATCCTTTCTGTTCCTGCTGGTGGAAACCGCCAGTAATGTGGTTCCGCAGCGCCTTATTTACACGGACTGGCATTTTGCCCCTGCTGCTCTGCCCATCATCGTGTGCGCCTTCGGATTCCACGGGATTGTCCCCACGGTATGCAGAAGCCTGAATGCGGACTATCGGGCGTGCCGCCTGGCATTGATCGTCGGCACGCTTCTGGCGTTTCTTCTCAATGCATTATGGGTATCGGCTGTTATCGGCGCACTCCCGCTGACCGGCGACGGTCAGGGGAACATGCTGGCCGCCCTGCATTCGGGACTTCCCGCGACCGTGCCGCTCTCTATTGCGATGCATTCGGATGTGATCACCACCGCGGGCATGTTTTTCGCCCTGGCCGCCATCATCACATCTTACATGGGCGTCGGCATCGCCTTCATGGGATTTACCCGGGATATGGTTTCCACCCATTTCGGGAAAAGCAATAAATATATTGAAACAGGCCTGACATTTTTACCGCCCCTGGCGGTGGCGCTGCTCTACCCCGACCTGTTTTTGAGAGTGCTGGACGTTGCCGGCGGCATCGGCATGCTGCTGGTATTCGGGATTCTGCCATTTCTGATGGTGGTTCAATCCAGGGGAAAACCGGCCGGCTGGCGGACCGCGGGTGCATATGCGATGTTGTGCATATTCGGCATTTTGATGCTGCTGGAGCTTTCCCAGGAGTTTGGGTGGCTCCATATCCATCCGAATGTCGAATACTGGCATTCAGGATGATCGTCGGCGCAGAACTTATTATTTTAAACCATGCCGTTCGTAAAAAATCCCAAAAACTCCCTGATGGTCTTTGCATTCCAGACTTGTTACGGAAAAGAAAAAATCGTTTTGAAGTTTCCGGAAAAATAAACCGGTTGGGGGATACGTGCTGCCGATCGATAAAATACGGGAATGAACCCATTTAAAATGGCCGCCCCTTGCGTATGATGAGATAATCAACTTAACGCAACACAAGAAAAATAAAGCAAGGAGGTTTTTGCATGGAAATAAAAAAAATCCTCTGGCCCACGGATCTTTCGAGCAATGCCGAAAAAGCGCTTCCCTTTGTGGAGGCCCTTTCGCAAAAATTGGAGGCGGAAATCCATGTTCTTTATGTGATCGAGGATATTGCCCGGCATGAATCCTGGTATGGGGAATTCAACGAGTCGCATATAAAAGAGATTCTCGACTGGGAAGAAAAAAAGGCCGGCGAACGTCTTGATCATATTTGTGATCGATATTTAAAAGGGTGCCCTTATTACATCAAGGAAACCGCCATCGGCGATCCGGCCGAAGAGATCCTCAATTTTGTTCGAAATCGGGAAATCGACATGGTGATGATAGCCGGCCGGGGCAGTAAATCCCGTTTTCCCACCGGCAGCGTGGCGGAAAAAATTTTCAGACATTCGCCCGTTCCGGTGTTGACGATTCCAGTTCCGGAAAGCTGAAAAAACATAAAAAGGAGCAGGCAATGAAGGTAAGTGTAGATCAGTTAAAATGCGATACATCCGGCATCTGCGTCATGGAAGCACCTTATCTTTTCCGGTTTCAGGAGGGCAGCAAAAAGGCCATGGCACTGGTGGACGAAGTACCGCCCGAACGGGAACAGACGGTGATACGGATTGCCGGCCGCTGCCCCACCGGCGCCATCATCATTGAAGAATAATCAGCAGAGAACAGGAGGAACCCCATGAAACAAATGACCCAGCAGAATATGATCAATGCATTCGGCGGTGAGAGCATGGCCAATATGCGGTACCGCCATTTCGCCAATCAGGCCGAAAAGGAGAATTATCCCCATGTGGCGCGGCTGTTCAAGGCCATATCCCACGCGGAATACATTCATGCCGGAGATCATTACAGGGAGCTCAAGCACCTGGAAGACGGGTTTGTCGCCAACAGCATGGGCGCTTTCGGGCCCGGCGACACCCTGAAAAATCTCGGGCTGGCCATTGCCGGCGAAACCTTTGAGATCGAGGAAATGTATCCTTCCTACATGGCGGTCGCCGAATCCCAGGAAGAAAAGAGCGCTTACCGAAGTTTTGAATGGTCCTACAAAACGGAAAAAAAGCATCGGGCGCTGTTTGAAAAAGCCAAAGAGGCCGTGTCGCAAGATAAGGATGTGGACCTGGATGCGGTACAGGTATGCGAGGTATGCGGCTATACCCTGGAGGGCGACGCACCCGACAACTGCCCCGTATGCAACGCCCCCAAAGAAAAATTCACCGCTTTTACGTAAAAACGGCCGGGGTCTTTCTCTATCATGAATTCGACCCCTGCCTGAATCCGGCAAGAATCTGATCCAGTTTATCCGCTTCCATGAAGGGCATCTCGGCCAGCGGCCCGTCCGTGATTTCCGAACGATATCTGTTTGCAAACTGCTCTTTTGCCTCTGTGCGATACAGGATGCCGATGGGGATGGCCTTGTCGTCCATTTTTGTCTTTTCCAGGGCCGCGTTTCTGTCTTCGGGATCATGATCGTCTGCCAGTTCGTGCAGGCGTTCCTCATACCATTTCACCGAACGGGTTCCCCAGGTGATGCAGGGCTGGATCACATCCACATACGACAGGCCCGGATGCTTGACCGCCGCAATGAGAATATCTTTCAAATGATCGATTTTCTTTGCAAAACCCCTGGCGACAAAAGTGCATCCGTGCAGGATCGCAACCGCCGGCATGTTCAGCGGTTCCGCATCCACTCCGTTGATATGAAGAGCGCGCTTTTCTCCCCGGCCGGTGGTGGGCGAGGCCTGCCCTTTTGTCAGGGCGTAAATCTCATTGTTGTGAACCATCACGGTGATGTCCGGGTTCCGGCGGAGCGCATGGATAAAATGATTTCCCCCTTCCCCGTAGCAATCGCCGTCTCCGGTGACCACCATAGTGGTCAGATCCGGATTGGCCACATGAACCCCAAGGGCCACGGGAATCGCGCGGCCATGCAGGCCGTTGAAGAAATTGCATTTCATGTAATGGGGGAGTTTTGCGGCCTGACCGATGCCGGAAACAAGGCATATCTGATCAGGGGTTCTGTTGAGTTCCACCATGGCTTTCTTGACCGCCTGAAGGATGCTGAAATTCGGGCATCCCGGGCACCATTGAATTTCTGCGTCACTGTTATAATCATCTATGCTGGGCATGAAATCGCCTCCTTATATAATCACCGGTCAAGGGCAGACCGTCATAACGATAAATGGCGTCCTTAAAAGAAACGCCCCATTCGGACCGCAACAGGCGGGCCAACTGACCTGTGGCGTTGGTCTCCACGTTCCACAGGGGAACATCCTCTGGAAAGCGGTATTCCGGCAGGGGCCACAGTTCGGTGAAATGCACCATCCCCGCGCTCACGTCCTCCTGTTTCAGAAGATCGATGGCTTCCCGGATGACCGCCCGGGAAGAGCCCCAACTCACGAAGATCAGGTCGGCTTTTTCAGTGCGGAATTCCTCCGGGGGATTCACCTCGCTTCTCAGTTCCCGCCATTTGGCCAGTCGTTTTTCCACCATGGCCGGCGCGGTTTCGGACAGATCCTCGGTGATGTGCCCCTCCTCGTCGTGTTCATCGCTGTCCACACCCACGACATGCTCGCTTTGTCCGGGATACAATCGGGGCGAGATGCCGCTGGAGGTAATTTTATAGCGCTTGTAATCGTCGATTTCCGAAGGATCCGCCAGGTGGGACTCCGGAGAAATCCCGGTACTGTCAAAATCACGGTAGGAATAATGACCATCCGCCAGGAGCTGATCCGTCATTAAAATGACCGGGATCTGGTACTTGTCGGCCAGATTGAATGCCCGTACCGCTTTTTGAAAAGCGTCCCGGGCATCATAAGGCGCCATTACCAGTTTCGGGAATTCCCCATGGCCGGCATGGACCGCGAACAACAAGTCCCCCTGGGCGGTTCGGGTGGGCAGGCCGGTGGCGGGACCGGGCCGCTGGGCCAGAACGATCACCACAGGGGTCTCGGTCATACCGGCCAGGCTGATCCCTTCGACCATCAGCGCGAATCCGCCGCCGGAGGTGGCGGTCATGGCCCTTGCCCCCGCATAGGCGGCGCCCAGCGCCATGTTGATTGCCGCGATCTCATCTTCGGCCTGTTCGGCGAATACGCCCAGCCGTTCCATGTCTTTGGCGAAAAACGTGATAATCCCTGTTGAGGGCGTCATCGGGTAGGCGGAAATAAAGCGGCATCCCGCATAGGCCGCCGCAAGAGGTATGGCCTCATTGCCCCCGATGAGAAAATGGCTGTTGTCTTTTGGCGGCAATGTCCACGGGCACATATCGCCGCAGTCGCGTTCCGCGCGTTCAAAACCCAGTTCCACCGCCTTGTAATTGGCTTCCTGCACATCTTCGCTTTTTGCCGAAAAGATTTGACCGATCACTTTCTTCAGACTCTGGAGATCCAGCCCGAGGACGCCGGCCAGGGCCCCGATCGCCACGGTATTGGCGTAAATCTTCTTGCCCACTTCCTGTTTTGCAATTTCCTGGAAATCGATGGCAATCGCGCCTTTCCTGTCCGAATCCCGCGCCACCAGGACCCCCTGTTCCTTGAGACGTCCCTGATACTTGTCCACGACGTCTTTGTTCAACGCCAGAAGAACGTCTGCATTAAAAAGAGGTGCGTTGTGCGGTTTTTCACCGATCCGGATGGCGTAACTGTTCTGCCCTCCCCGAATCCGCGATTCATATTCCTTCCAGGTGAAGACGGCGTAACCTTCCGCGGCAAGTGTTTTGGCCAGAATATCTCCGACGGTCTGCACCCCTTCCCCGGCGGCCCCCGCAATGACAACATTCAGGTCTTCCATGAATCCACCTCCTGTTCCGGTCATGGTCGTAATTTATCCATTGTGAAAAGCGGATAAATTATACCGTTCCGGCTTCCCGAAACGAATACAGTAAATCCCGTATTCGCGGCTTGAAATTACCGTAAACCGATCGCGGCTTTGACCACAGCTCATCGACGCTGCTCAGGCACATGGATAGGCAAGAAGCCTGTACTCCACATTCACCGGGAGAATACTTTCTTCACCTGATTTACTTCACGGACCAAAAAATTAAAATGGGTGAACCGGAAAACCTTTTCGGAAAACAAGGAAAAGAAAGCAAAATAAAAAACCGAACTCGGCCCTGATGAAAAACGTTGTTAAAAAAAAACTGAAAACCAAGTGAAGGAGGTTTTATGGGAACGGTAAATTGGAGAAAAGATCTGGATCAGGCATTGGACGAGGCCAAAAGCAACGATAAACCTGCGTTCCTGGATGTTTTCAACCCCGAATGAATCGGCTGCCAGCAGATGGATGCGGTTACGTATCCCAAGCAGAATGTTATTGATATGCTGGAAAAGCATGTGATCCCGGTGCGTACTCCATTCGACGGCGATGTTGCCAAAGAATTCGAGGCCAAATGGACGCCTTTTCTGCTCTTTCTGGACACGAACAAAAAGGGGCACCACACGGTTGTGGGATTTTTGCCGCCGGAGGAGTTGATTCCGGCCATTTTCGTGGGGGTCGGAAAAACGTTTTTCGACGCCGGTGAGCTCGATCGCGCCATGGGCGCGCTGGACAATGTAATCAAAAATCATCCTTCAAGCCATGCGGCTCCGGAAGCCGTTTACTTCCGAGGAGTGTGCGAATACAAGAAGACCCACAGCGCCGAACCGCTCAAGCAGGTCTACGAGAAGCTTCAGGCGGAATACCCGGCAAACGAGTGGGCCACAAGAGCAGATCCATACCGGTTGTTATAACCAATCCTGCAAGCCGGTATTCTTTGCGGACCGCCCTTAAAGCGCTGATCCGATGCAACGGCGCTTTAAGGGCTTTTCAGAAGGATGAATCGGTCCGACCGTCTTCCATGCTGTATTTCTTGACTTTTTCGATGAGGGTTTTGCGGTGAATGCCCAGCAGATCAGCGGCCCGGGTCTTGTTGTGACGGGTCTGCTTCAGGGCCAGCATGATGCAGTATTTTTCCATTTCCTCGAGGTTCAGGCCGGACAGGGGACCGCCTTCCGGGGAGTGAAACGGCAGGTGCCGAGTGGTGATCATTGACTCCCGGCAGGTGATCACGGCCCGCTCCACGATGTTGACCAGTTCCCGGACGTTTCCCGGCCAGTCGTAAATACCGAGAACCGCCAGGGCGTCTTCGGTGATGCCCTGGATGGGTCTGGCGTATCTTTCGGAAAAATATCGGAGATAATGATCCGCCAGCACGGGAATATCTTCCCTGCGCTCCCTCAGGGGCGGAATGTCGATGGTGTAGACTTTCAGGCGATAGAGCAGATCCTGACGGAAGGTGCCTTTTTCCACTTCGGCTTCCAGAGGGATGTTGGCAGCGGCGATAATCCGGAAATCGGACCGGATCCGGGCCGTTCCCCCCACCCGGGTAAATTCCCGGGATTCCAGGACCCGCAAAAGCTTGGCCTGCAGCGGCAGCGGCGCATTGCCGATTTCATCTAAAAACAGCGTCCCGTTGTCGGCGATTTCAAACAGACCTTTCTTGCGTCCCACCGCGCCGGTAAAGGCGCCCCGCTCATGACCGAACAGCTCGCTTTCCAGCAGACCGGGCGAAAGGGCATGGCAGTTGACGGCGAAATACCCTTCTTGCCGGCGACCGCTCATTTCATGGATGCCCCGGGCCACCAGTTCCTTTCCGGTTCCGGTTTCACCGCTGATCATCACCGTGACCGGCAGTTTGGCCACGTCCCGAATCGACTGTAAAACGGTCTTGATGGCGCCCGAAACCCCGACCATGTGTACCGGGGGCTGGTCCCGGAGGGATTTTTCTCTTCGCAGGGATTCGATTTCCGCAAGTCTTCTTGCCTTTTCCAGGGCCTCTTCAACGGTCTTCCAGAACAGGTCCAGCTTATTATCGATCGGTTTTTCAAAATAATGATAAGCGCCTTTCTTGATGGCTTTCACAGCATTTTCCGTGGAGCCGTAAGCGGTCACCAGGATCAGGGGGATGTCGGGGTTGATGTCCTGGAGTTTCGCCAGCACCTGATCGCCATTCATCTCGGGCATCTGAAAATCGGAGATTACCAGATCGGCCGATTCCTTTTCGATAAAAGCAAGCGCCTCCCGTGCGGAAATAAACCCGTGAATGTCATAGGACTCGGCTTCGGGCAGTTCCCTGAAAATCTCGATAAAGGCCGGATTGTCATCAATGAGTATAATGGCGGGCTTTTTCATAATTTCTTCTCGTTACCATATCCGTTGGGGGTTGTCGAGACGGATATTTCACCACCGTGCGAAACAGTGCGAACATACCGGACGGGAGGTTCCCGAACATTTCGCAAAATGTAACATTTTCTCACATCGCGCAAGGCATATTTTGTAACAATATGTATCGGTCGGAAAGGGGTTCAAGCGGTTTTAATTTTAATACGTGTAAAAACAATAAGTTGAAAAAAAATGTCTTCCAGCCGGGGATGGTACGCATCCTGCATTTTTATGCTGGCCGGCTCCGGACAACAAAGCACGGGCGGTCAACCCGTTAACAGCAAAAACGAAAGAGAGACGATATGGATAAGAAAAAAACGGTGTTAATCGTGGATGATAATCCCAACAAT
The DNA here is from genome assembly GCA_964598885.1 of uncultured Desulfobacteraceae bacterium. Classification (GTDB taxonomy): domain Bacteria; phylum Desulfobacterota; class Desulfobacteria; order Desulfobacterales; family Desulfosalsimonadaceae; genus SURF-33. The sequence continues at coordinate 16,246 of CAZRES010000023.1, forward strand.
ACGGAAATGTGCCGGATCTGTCTGGAAATCGAAGGTTATGATGTCTATTCGGCCGAAGACGGCCAAAGCGGTCTTGCCGTAGCCGGAGAAATTCTGCCGGATGTGATTCTGCTCGATATCGTCATGGCGGGAATGGACGGTTTTCAGATGCTGGAGAAGCTGAATGCGGAGCCGGTGCTCATGGACATCCCGGTGCTTGTGCTCACGGTAATGTCCGACACGGTCAATGTTGTCAAAGCGCTCCACCTCGGCGCCATTGATTATCTCAAAAAACCCTTTAACGCGGATGAATTCGTGGCTCGGGTCAACCGGTTGGCAAAGCTGAAAGAATCCCAGGATCTGCTGAAGCAAACCACGGAACAACTGAAAATCCATCACAAAATCCTGCGAATGGAACTTAAAAAATGGACCCGGGAAGTGCAGGGAGTCCAGCACACACTTGAAAAAACATTGCTCAACACCCCGGTTGCGGCAGCGGATGATTTCGGGTTGAAAAAAATCATGAACGCCGCCGACCAGGCCCGGCATGTCATCAGCAAAATGTCCGCTTTCCCCCTGGATGCCGAACGGGCCTCGAGTTGACAACCGAATATTCCATCGATTGATATTTCCGGACAAGGCTTACGATCAGATGCAGAAAATTATGGAAAACCAGCGGATTGAAAATCCAGGAGACGCCAAAAATCCCGCCATTAATTGGACAGAGCAGCATCGCCTCTTGTTTAATCAAATGATGAGCGGATATTCGTTATTGGCCTACCGATGTCTGAATGATCCGAAATGGACCATGCTTTTCGTCAACCAATGGGCCTATACCCTGACCGGATATCCTCCGGAGGATTTCATTTCCGGCCGGGTGACCTATGAATCCATCCTCCATCCCAACGACCGGGAAATGGTCCGCTCCGTTGTTTGTGAGGCGGTGGCCGAGCACCGCCCCTTCCAGGTGGAATACCGCATCATCACGGCCCTTGGTGATGAAAAATGGGTCTGGGATCAGGGACGGCCGGATACCGAAAAACAGGATGGCAAAACCGTAATCGACGGTCTGATCATCGAGATCACGGACCGGAAAAAACTGGAACTGCAATTCATCCAAGCTCAGAAAATGGAGGCCATCGGCAGGCTTTCGGGCGGAATTTCCCATGATTTCAATAATTATCTGACCACCATCATCGGATACGGTGAATTGATGGCCGAAAAACTGCCCGGCCGGGGAGAATTGCGGGAATGTCTGGAAGAAATCCTCAAGGCGGGAAAAAACGCCGCCGATCTGGTCCGGCAACTGCTGGCCTTCAGTCGGAAACAGATGCTATCGCTCGAGATCATGGACATCAACATCGAAATAGAAAACATGAAAAAAATGTTCCAGCAGCTTTTGGGGGAGGATATCTTTTTAATCACTCACCTGGCGCCGGATCTGAATAAAATTCGGGCCGACCGGACCCGGATCCAACAGGTCATTATGAATCTCGCGGTCAATGCCCGGGATGCCATGCCCAGGGGCGGTACTTTGAGCATTGAAACCGCCAATACGGATCTGGGTGACGCCTATGCAAGGGAACATGATGTAAAATTAACGCCGGGGCCTTACGTGCAAATATCGGTCAGCGATACCGGCTGCGGCATGGAGCCGGAAATAAAAAGCCAGATATTCGAGCCGTTTTATACCACCAAACCGAAAGAACACGGTACGGGGCTGGGCCTGTCCACTGTTTACGGTATCGTCAAACAGATGGATGGATACATATGGGTCTACAGCGAGCCGGACAAAGGAACCACTTTTAAAATCCACCTGCCGGCGATAACGGAAAGCCCCGGACGCCTTATAAAGAAAAAATCCACCGCGATCCGGCAGGAACCCTCCGGCAACGAAACCATCCTGCTGGTGGAAGATGATGAAATGGTCCGGAACCTGCTGGTATTGATTCTGGAGCAATACGGCTACCGTGTTATCGAAGCCATGGATGGTCGACAGGCCCTGGAGATGGTGGAAAAATACGAAAAGGATATTCACCTGATGATCACAGATGTGATCATGCCGGGGATAAACGGCCAGGAACTGGCGAACCGGGTAAAGATCAAGCGGCCCGGAACCAGGGTGCTTTTCATGTCCGGCTATTCCGCCAACACCAGGATCCTCAACGGTATTCTGGACACGGATGTATTTTTGATCGAAAAACCGATTTCCCCGAAAATGTTGGGAGAAAAGATACAAGAGGTGCTGGCGGCCGGATGAAGGCTCTATCCGCGGCGCCGGGACGTTGATTGATGATCCGGTTTTTTTATTTATCTTTCAATAATCCAGTAAAACCCCAAAACGGCGCACGCGAGCTGAGAAAACAACAGGTACATCCCCATCAGGGAAAACAGAAATTTAACGGGCCCGCTGGCCGCCATCCACTGATGAAACCGGGCATTTCTTTTGGTCCAGGAATTTGTCAGCAAAACGGCGGCACTGACCCATACCCCGATATAGGGTATCCAAAGATAAGGATGATCGGCGAGCATCCCCCAGATGGAAAATGCAAGCGTCACAATCAAGGCTAAAGCGGGATGCAGCATATTTGAAATGATCGGCCAGGGATGCCAGCCCGCCGGTGCTCTCCGTATAACGGCTGCCGGGGATTTCTGCTTTCCGGTCTTTGATTTGTGGGATTGGGGGGTGACCGAGGCAAAAGTCAACACAATAACCTGAAACATATTGAATAAAACAGCGTCTGTTGGCTCCACCCCTGCCGCCTGAAGCTTTTCTTTTGCGGCCTCAACGATGATATCAAAAACCTCCCCACAGTCTTTTTTCCAGAATTGCCCCAGACGTATGCTTGTGCCCATTTCGCCAACCCACGATTCCATGAGCGGCTGAACATCGGCGGGAAAATCTTCCATGGTATCCTGAAGCGCCTTTGCCGTCGCTTGTATATCCGAGGACTTGCGCTGATGAAGAATCAACTGACCAAACGTAAGCCCTTGAAACTGCTTTTTAATTTTAACAATATCCATCTTTCTTTTTTCCTTAACGTTCCTTTAACTCATCATGGTAAAACCAAAGGTACACACGTTTATCAACAAATGTAACGGTTCCAACATGATAATATCGCCTTAAATGAAAAAAGGGGTCAAGTGTTTTCGAAAAATTTTCCATTCAACAACCGGGATTCATGTTTTCAATTTTTCTTGACACGTCCCGTTTGATGATTTAGTTATAAAAATTTTTCGACGGTCTTTAATAGCGACCCGTATGACCCGGACCCGTTAACCTTTTAATTGAAGCCATTGTGAAGTTGCGACAATAAAGAAATAGAAGTAATGCAAGTAAAAACCTCCTGGCTCCGCTACCGGGGTCTGATTCTTCAGGCCTTCATCTTATCCGCCGTTTGGCTGATTCTCAGCGGCAAGCTCGAACCAATCTATTTTTTATGGGGTTTTATCTCCATTGTCTTTGTGATCTGGCTGAACAGCCGGCTGCGTGATATTCCGCTGGCCAGTGGGGAATCCTGCGGCATGACCAGAATCAACATTCCGCGACTTTCCCTTTATCTGTTATGGCTGGTCTGGCAGATCATCAAGTCGGGCGTTTATGTGGCGTACGTGATTCTGCACCCTAAAATGCCCATCCAGCCTTTGCTCGTGCGCTTCACCTCCCACCAGCCCAATATACTGGCACGGGTTATTCTGGGCAATTCCATCACCCTGACCCCCGGAACACTGACTCTTGACATTACCGGCAGCAAATTTATCGTTCATGCGCTGACCCGGGATACGGAAAAAGAACTGGTCAGCGGCGACATGGAAACCCGGGTGGCAAAGCTTTATACGCTGGAGTGTTCCGAGGAGGAAATGTGCTGCGACATTGAACTGATTACATCCGGGCGAGGGACGTAAATGGACTTCTTTTTTATCACCATTGCCCTTGTTCTCTGCATTGCTTTGCTGATCCCCTTTTACCGGGTCTATAAAGGCCCGACGGTATTTGATCGCCTCCTCGGCGCGGCGGCTGTCGGCGCCAAGACGCTTACCCTGATCCTTTTGTTCGGCCTGATGTTCGATCGTCTGGACATGTTCATTGATATTTCTCTGGGCTATGCCATTCTCAATTTCGTCGGCGTCATTGCCATGGCCAAGTATTTTCGCTCCAGCCAGAGGAGTTCCGAATGACTCTTGTACAGAATACACTGGCCGTTATCCTGGTTCTGGGCGGAACATTTTTTATGCTTGTGGGCAGTATCGGCATCAACCGGCTGCCCGACTTCTATACCCGCTCCCATGCTTCCGGAAAAGTGGACACTCTGGGGATTTTGATGTTTCTCAGCGGGTTGGCCGTTTTTGAGGGGATCTCCCTGAATGCCGCCAAACTGCTTTTGATTATCGTTTTTGTTGCTTTCACCAGCCCGGTCGCTTCTCATGCGTTGGCCCGCCGGGCCCTGCATTTCGGCTTGACGCCCTGGTATGGCGATAAAGACAAACCGCAGGAAAAACCGTAATCCATGCACTGGCTGATTGAATTTCACCTTTTTTTCATTCTTATTGTAGCGGCCATTGTGGGCTTGTCCGTGCGCAACCTGCTCAGCGCCGTGGTCACCTTGAATGTGTTCAGCTTCATGAACGCCGCGATCATGGTTTCTTTAGGAGCCATTGACGTGGCTTTTACCGAAGCCGTGGTCGGGGCGGGCGCCGTGGGTGTGTTCAGCATTATCGCGATCCTCATGACCTCAAGGAAGAGTCGAGATTGATAAAAGCCCTGCAATATCTCATTCTTTTGGCCTTTTTCGGTCTGTTTCTGGCGGTCGTCGTTGATTTGCCGCCGAGGGGCGACGTAAATTCCCCGGTGCACCAGACCGTCAACCAGGTGGGCACGCCCGTTGCCGGGACCTATTTTATTCAGCATGCCTATGAAGACGCCAAGACACCGAACATGGTCACGGTCATTCTGGCGGATTACCGCGGTTTTGACACCCTGGGCGAAACCATTGTTGTTTTTGCCGGGGGGCTGGCCGTATTTTTTATCCTGAATCGCCGCAGGAAAAACCCATGAACGATATCACGCCCATTCCGGAATCCAACAACCATGAGATGGACCTGCAATGCTTTGAACAAGACATGCAGGCTCCGGCGGACAGTCCCATCGTTCAGATGGCCAGCCGCGGTATCGCCCCGGTGATTATGCTCATCGGGCTCTATGTGTTTTTTCATGGCCACTACAGCCCCGGCGGCGGGTTCCAGGGCGGGGTTCTCATGGCGGCCTCCATTCTTCTTTTGCGCCTTACCATGGGCGTCGGCCCGAGCCAGGCCGTGATGCCCACGTGGCTTACGCTGCGCGTCGCCGCCATCGGCGCGCTGATTTTCGCGGGAACCGGCTTTCTGGCCATTTTGTTCGGCGGGAATTTCTTAAATTATCATTTTCTTCCCATTCCCGGCTTGAGCCCGGAATATCTGCGTTATTACGGAATTCTTCTGATTGAAGTCGGCGTAACCATGACGGTTATGACCACGCTTGTATCCATCTACGATGATCTTCTGGGATGTTGAGCATGCTTGAATTTATCCAGGGATATTACGCCTACATTTTCGTTGGATTACTGTTTACCATCGGACTTTACGGAATGATGATCAAACAGAACCTGATGAAAAAAATACTGGCCATGTCCATCGTTCAGGCGGCCACCATCATGTTCTGGATCATCAGCGCCTACAAAAAAGGCGCCGGCGTTACGGTGCTGGACAAACGAATCGGCGTGGAAAATCCGGATCTTTATCTCAATCCTCTTCCGCACACCCTGATGCTTACCGCCATTGTCGTGGCCGTGGTTACCCTCGGCGTGTCGTTTGCCCTGGCCATTGCCATTTATCGTCAATACCGCACCCTTGATGAGCCGACGCTTTTGGAACGGATGAAATGATCAGCGCTCACTTTCCCGTTCTGATTCCTCTGTGCTTCCTGTTCGGGGCCCTGTTCGCCCCTCTGGTGGGATCCATCCACCGGACCCTGGCCCCTATCACGGCGGTTTTCGGATCAGCGCTGGCGTTTTTGTTTTCATGTTTCGGCTTGCACGCCGTACTTACCCGGGGCACCATCAGTTATCACATTGCCGGATGGATGCCGCCCATGGGCATCGAATTCATTCTTGATCCGCTTTCCGCATTTTTCTGTGTGATCTTGTCCGGCATCACCCTGCTGGTCATGATTTATGCCAAAAAGAGCGTGGCATTTGAAACCCCGATCAAGGAAATTCCGTTCTACAGCCTGTCCATGCTTTTGCTGGGCGGCCTTAGCGGCATGGTCATGACCGGGGACCTGTTTAACTTATATGTGTTTCTGGAAATCGGAGCCCTTGCCGGCTACGCTCTGGTCGCCATCGGCGACAAACGGGCGCCGGTATCCGCCTTCCGCTACCTGACGCTGGGTACGGCGGGCGCCGCATTTTATCTTATCGGCGTTGCGTTTCTGTTTATCAGTACCGGAACCCTGAACATGGCCGATATGGCCCGGATGCTGCCCCTGGTTCAGGACTCCACCCCGGTGATTATCGGCATCATTTTCATTGTTCTGGGCATCGGCCTGAAAATGGCTCTTTTTCCCATGCATGCCTGGCTGCCGGATGCCTACACCTACGCCTCGTCTTCGGCCACGGCCCTGATCGCTCCCATCGGGACCAAGGTCGCCGCCTATGTCCTTTTGCGATTTATGTTTTTCGTGGTGGATCCGGATTTTCTGCGTCATGAACTTCATTTGCTCCAGATCGTCGGATTTTTGGGCGCCTTGGGGATCATCTGGGGATCGCTGATGGCCATCTGCCAGAAAGAACTCAAGCGCATGCTGGCCTACAGCAGCGTGGCCCAGGTGGGATACATCGCCCTGGGCATCGGTCTGGCATCGCCTTTGGGCTTTATCGGCGCGGTGTTGCACGCGTTGAACCACGCCTGCATGAAGGCCTGCCTGTTTTTCGTCAGCGGCAGCCTGCGCCTGCGCCTGGGACACAGCAATATTTCCCTGATGACCAATACCCTGCGCCAATCCATGCCATGGACGGCGGCGGCTTTTTCCCTGGCCGCCATATCCATGATCGGTCTTCCGCCCACCGCCGGGTTCTTCAGCAAATGGTATCTGGCTTTAGGAGCCATTGAACAGTCCCACTGGATCTTTTTAACCGTTCTGCTGGTAAGCAGCATGCTCAATGTCGTCTATTTTTTCCGGGTCATGGAGCGGATTTATCTGAAGCCCCAGCAGGAAGGCGCTGTGGATGCCAGCACTCTTGATATCTCCCGAAACGAGGCGCCGGCGCTGATGCTCATGCCCACCCTGATTCTTGCAACAGGTCTTCTGGCGTTGGGTCTGGCCAACGCCTGGATTGTCACCAACGTCATTATGCCCATGATTCCGGGTTGGCTCTAAGGGAACGCTGCAATGGACCATATCACCGCCTATACATCCTTTATTCCGTTTCTGGCCGTACTGGTGTCCCTGGCCGCGGTTCCCCTGATTTATGCCAGCACCAACCGGCCGAATCTGCGTGAATTCTGGACATTGGCCGCAGCCCTCATCAAGTTTCTTCTGGTTCTGTCGCTGTTGCCGGACGCGTTTGCCGGACGCGTGGCCGAATTCACGATTCTGGAGATTTCACCGGGCATTGCCCTGCAGCTCAAGGCCGATTCCGCGGGACTTTTCTTCGCCGTGGTGGCTTCCGGTCTGTGGATCCTGACCTCCTTTTATTCCATCGGCTATGTCCGCGGCGCGGATGAAAAAAAACAGACCCGCTATTTTGCCAGCTTTGCCGTCTGTCTTTCGGCGACCATCGGCATTTCCTTTGCCGCGAATCTGCTGACCTTCCTGATTTTTTATGAAATTCTGTCACTGGCCACCTACCCGCTGGTCATTCACAAGGAAAGCGCCGAGGCCATGCGCTCCGGCAGACAGTATCTGCTCTATGCCCTGACCGCGGGCGTGGTGCTTATCGCGGCCATCGGAATCACCTACACCATCGCCGGAACCCTGGATTTCAAGCCGGGCGGCCTTTTCGGCAACGTCGTGCTCGATCCGACCATGATCAAGGTGGTTTTTATCCTGTTTATCGCCGGCGTCGGGGTCAAAGCGGGTCTCATGCCCCTTCATTCCTGGCTTCCGGCGGCCATGGTAGCGCCCACGCCGGTTTCCGCCCTGCTGCATGCCGTGGCCGTGGTCAAATCCGGCGTCTTCGGCGTCATCCGCATTGTCGGGTTTGTTTTCGGCCCGGAGGTCATGCACGATTTCGGGCTGAATCTGATCCTGGCGACCTTTGCCGGGGCCACGATCCTGATCGCGTCATTGATCGCCATGCAGCAGGACAATCTCAAGCGACGGCTGGCCTACTCCACGGTGGGACATTTGTCCTATATCGTCCTTGGCGTGGCCTTGCTGACCCCGGACGGCTTTACCGGCGGTCTTCTCCATCTGGCCAATCATGCCACCACGAAAATCGCCCTGTTTTTCTGCGCCGGCGCCATCTACGTGAATCTTCACAAAACGGAGATTTCCCAGTTGAACGGGATCGGCAAAGTCATGCCCTGGACCATGGCGGCTTTTACCATTGGCGCCATGGGCCTGGCCGGCATACCGCCCATCAACGCGTTTGTGAGCAAATGGTTCCTGTGCCGCGGCGCGCTGCAGGCCGACCAGCTCCTGATTCTGGCGATTTTTCTGATCAGCGGTCTTTTCAATGCCGCCTATTTCTTTCCCATTGTGCACCGGGCTTTTTTTCGCAAAGGCGGTTCCGACCTGGAGCACCATGGCGAAGCATCCCCTTTGATGGTCGTGCCCATCTGCATTGTAGCGACGCTGTCGATTCTTCTGGGGCTTGCGCCGAATCTGTTTTTTAATTTTTTTGATCTGGCCTCCGGCATCACTGAAAGTATTTTTCATCTGCCATCCGCCATTATGGCCGCAGGAGTCCACCCATGAAGAAATCATACGGGATTGCGCTGATGGCGCTGACGGTCCTGACCGTAATCGGTCAGTTCATCGAGCATCACTACTGGTGGGAAGCGGTGCCCGGCTTTTTTGCCGGCTTCGGCTTTGCGGGATGCCTGTTGATCATTTTCATTGCCAAGTCATTGGTGGGCCGGCTGGTTTCCCGGAAACCCGGCTATTACGATAAATTCAAGAAACACGAGGACGTAAAGACCGATGCCCATTGAACTGCCTCCAGTTCTGGCCATGTGGGCGGGTTTTATCATCCTGCCCCTGTTGCCTCAGAAAATCCGGCCGGCTGCCTTTCTTGCCTTTCCACTGGCCGCGCTGTTTCTGGTATTGACCATTCCCCTGGGAACCGTGGTCACCATCCCCTTTGCGAATTATGAACTGGTGGTGCTTCAGGTCACGAAACTCAGCCGGGCTTTTGGTATCATTTTTGCCTTGATCGCCTTTCTGGGCGGCATCTACTCCCTTCATATGCGGGAAACCGGTCAACAGATGGCCGCGCTGTTATACGCCGGCGGAGCGCTGGGCGTTACCTTTTGCGGGGATTTTTTCACGCTGCTGGTGTGCTGGGAACTTATGGCCGCCGGTTCCACCTACCTGATCTGGGCCCGCCGAACCCAGGAGGCCCAGGATGCCGGCATGCGCTACCTGCTGTTTCATCTGCTGGGCGGCGGACTGCTTCTGGGCGGCATTGTGATCCATGCCCAGTCCACCGGATCGTTGCTTCTGACCAGCTTCAGCCCCGGCGAGTCCTTTGCTTCCTGGGTCATTCTGGCCGGGGTGGCCATCAACGCGGCGGTCATTCCATTGCATGCGTGGCTGCCGGACGCTTATCCCAAGGGGACCGTCACCGGCTCCGTGTTTTTAAGCGCCTTTACCACCAAGACCGCTGTGTATGTGCTTGCCGCCTTGTTTCCGGGATGGCCCATTCTGCTGGTCATGGGCGTGGCCATGACCCTGTATGGCGTCGTCTACGCTTTTCTGGCCAATGATATTCGTGAAATCCTGTCCTATCACATCGTCAGTCAGGTGGGATACATGGTGGCGGCCGTGGGCATCGGAACGGAACTGGCCATCAACGGGGCCACGGCCCACGCGTTCAGCCATATTCTCTACAAAGCGCTGCTGTTTATGGGCACCGGCGCGGTCCTGTTCGCCACCGGCACCAGCAAGCTGCACGAACTCGGCGCCCTGGCCTCCCGGATGCGCTGGGTCTTCCTTTTTTACATGGTGGCGGCCTTCTCCATTTCCGGCGCTCCTTTGTTCAATGGATTTATCAGCAAATCCATCATTGTGGCCGCTGCCGGGGAAAGCCATTATTATCTGGCAAAATTCCTTTTGATTCTGGCCTCCGTGGGTACTTTTCTGTCCGTGGGCATCAAGCTGCCCTACTATACGTGGTTCCATGAGAAAAAGGCTGATTTGCAGATCAAGCCGATTCCCGCCGGCATGATGACAGCCATGGCCGCCACCTCATTTTTGTGCATTTTTTACGGCATCCTGCCCGGGTTTTTGTATAAAGAACTGCCGTTTGCCATGGATTATACTCCCTTCACCATTCCCCACCTGGTCGAAGCCGTCCAGATCCTGATCTTTACGTTCCTGGGCTTCTGGGTGATCCGCCACAAGCTGACCCCTCAAAATAAAATATCCCTGGATGTGGACTGGTTCTATCGTCGGTCTTCGCCGGTTTTTTACCAGGTATTCGTGGGCTGGGTGAATGCCTTCTTTGATGCCTGCGAGCGCCGGGCCTTTCGCTTCGCGCACTTTGTGGCGTCTCTGTCCGTGCATCCCGTTTTATTGCTGAAATTTCTGCGTCCGCCCCGGCGCGTCTTTGACCCGAATGTTGACCGACCGCCCCTGGGTGTTCCCATCATGCTGACCCTGCTGCTGATTGTGGCCGTAGCGGCGTTCAGCTTGCTCGGTTAAAACCGGCAGCTATCGCGTGTGGTTTCGGTTTTGACATCACAGACAGCTTGCGTCGGCCTTCTCCGCTGTGAGTATAGGGGCAGAAAGCCCCGCCGATTTTCCCGAAAAGATTGGCTTTTTCAGCGATAAAAAGTATAGAGAAGGGGGTAGTCCGGCTAAGGGCGAATTTTTTCAGCTTGTGGGGTGTGCTGGCATCAACAGGTTTTCATGCCACGATAAATGGCATATTGGGATACAATGTCGCCCATGGCGTCGATATCGGCCTGAATTTCTTTGCGCTCATTGCTTTCGAACCACGCGAGCCAGTCCTCCAGCGAAAACCACGAACTGATCGTCAAAATTTCATTGCTGTCATCAATGGCTTTCAGATACTCGCTGGAAATGTATCCCGGCTGTTCCGGAACTTTTTTGCGTATTTTCCGAATATGCGCCTTGAGTTCTCTTTCTTTTTCCTTGGGGTATTTCCGCCTGATGAAAACTTTAATCGCCATGATATACCTCCTTACTCTAAATGGGTTAAAGTGGGGGTAAAATACTGACGACCTCTGGTTCATTACTGGCATGAATAGATGTATTTGTCAAAGGATTAGACGTTACGTTATTCATAAACTGACCGGCAAAAATATCACCCCGCCGTGACCGGTTACCACCATCCAAATGCGATATCGTGAAAAAAGTTCTGATGACGCCAATAACGACCTCATCGCTGGCCGGGAACATCTAAACGCGTCAGGCAATTTTCACCGGCCGTCCCGTCGCTGCTTCCGGCGTTGGATAATGGTTTTTTTCTCTTCCGGCGGCAGTCGCTTCCAGTCCTGGTAACGGTTGATCATTTTCCGCTGCTGATCGGGCGGAAGATTCTGGAATTCCCGGTAATGCCCGCGAATCATCTCCCGGCGCGCCGGCGGCAGGCTCCGCCATCGAATGAATTTATCCTTCAGGAGTTTCCTTTCCCCGGGAGGCAGTGATTTAAACCGTTTGAAATTTTCCATTATCCGTTTTTTTTCGGGGTCCGGCAGGGCCTTGAATTTCCGGTAGTTTTCCATGATGGCCTGACGCCGGTCTTCAGGCAGGGATTTCCAGGTCTGATATTGTCTCCGCAGGACCTCGCGCTCTTCGGGCGAAAGCGTCATCCATTTCCGGAGGGCCTCGCTGTCGGGCCGCGGCTCATCACCGGCCCACGCGGTCGAAACCAGGGCCAGGCACAAGAGGGCAAGCAGCAGTCTAATCGTCCGCTTCATGGTCGTTTCCTTCGGCGATGATTTGAAATTCTTCCATTAATTCGTATTCTTCCATTAATTCCATCATGTTCAGTATTTCCATGATCTCCATGATTTCAACGACTTCAGCATCCGTATCATCCGACGGTTCCGCCGCTTTGACGACGGCCTTAGACCCGTTCTCTTTTTCCCGGTCTTCCGGGACGACCGGGTCGGCGGCCCCAAGAAGCATAATGCAGAAGGCGGCCATGAGCATGAACCTGCGCATCAGATCTCTCCCATCCGGCTGAGCGCATCCCATTCTTCAAGTAAACCAAGCCGGCTGATCAGATCCATGTCCTGATAAAAATCAAGATCCTCGGCAACGGCTGCGGCCGCGGCGTCCATGGATCCGGCCATCTCCAAATCCGATGTCGCGGGCTCGCCGACCGGCGGCATTGACCGGAAAACGGCGAGGCCGCCCGCGATCAGAAGCACCGCAGCCATGGCCGCGGCGGCCGGCCGCCAGCCGAATGCCAAGGGGCTGAAAACATTGACCAAATTTCGCCATCGGGATGCCCGCGCGTTTTCCGCCTCCAGTTTCCGTCGGAAATTTTTGTCAAAATCAACGGAAGGCTCGATTTCGGGCATATCCAGAAGCAGGCGGTTGACGTTTTCATAGGCCGCCGTCGAGGCCCGGCATGGGGCGCACGTCTGCAAATGAGCCTTTACCGCGGCCGCCTCTTTTTCCGGAAGCGCGCCGTCAAGATATGCTGAAATCTGTTTGCTGCTGACGCAACTGTTTTTCATAAGTCCATCCCGTCCGAACACTTAGGATTGCGGTCACATTGAACATCCCAACCAAAAATATCAAGCCCCGTAAACCACTCAAATCTGGCCTTCCTGCGTCCCGACTTAAGAGGCCGTCAAACCAGGGGAGCAAGCATTTCCCGCAATTGCTCCCGGGCCCTGAAAATCAGGGTTTTTACATTGGCCGTCGATTCCGCCATCTGCCCGGCGATTTCCACATAGGAAAAATCGTGAAACGTCCGGAGCATCAGGGCCATGCGCTGCCGCTCCGGAAGCTCCCGAAGCGCACGGCGGAGCAGCTCATCCTGCTGCCTGGCCGCGACAGCGTCTTCGGGCGGCGGCGTCCGTTCATCCCTGTATTCAGCCGGTCGTCCGTCGCCTGCCGGGTGCGGCTGATCCATGGATTCGGTCATCCGCCGGCCCCGGCGCCTCCGGGATTCATTCAGGCAAACGTTTACCGCGATTCGGTAGATCCAGGTGGAAAACCGGGCCCTGGGCTCATACCGGCCGGCAGCCCGATAGACGCGAATAAACACATCCTGGGCCAGGTCTTCGGCTTCAGCGCGGTCCCCGCAGAACCGGTGGCAGAAATTGACGATCTGCTTCCGGTAGCCGGTGAACAGACGCTGAAAGGCGCGTTCATCGCCGTTTTTAAACCGCAGCATGAGTTCGACATCCGGATCCGCGTTCATCTATGATATTAAACTCCCCAAACCGCGAAAAGTTTCAAACGCGCTTTTTTTATTTTAAGGCAGGCGCTACCACGACAGCACAACGCTTGCCGAAAGCCGGTGTGCCGGATCCGGACGAACGCCGCTGATGCTACGGACATAGTCGCCGTGGAAAAACATCCCGCCTCCAACAAGCACGCGCCGGCGGGCATCGTATTCATACGACAAGGCGACATCGGTTTCCCAGCCGATCCAGTCGTCGAAATCCATGAGCTCCCCGTCCGGAAACATCACGGCAGCACCCGCGGTGGCGCTGAATCCCGAAGAATCATAAAACGAAAACGTCAGTCCCGGCGATGCCGCGCCGGCCCAGGTCACCCCGGCCAGCCGGAAGGATTCGCTCTGGTCGTATCGCTCAAACCCGCCGGAGAAAAAAACCGGGGACCGCTCATGAAAGGGCATGGGGGATAAAAACGCCTCCACGTCGCCACTCAAAGGACGCCGGTCGCCGGAGGCCAGAAAAAGATAACCCGAAACCGACAGCGTATCCGATATATTATAGAATGCCTCCACATCACCCATGTAGGCGCCGACATCCATGCGCGCTTTTGCTCTCGGAAAATCAAGGGCCACGGCGCCGAACTGGTAAAACGCCATGGCCGTCAGGTAAATGTCGCCGAGGAAAAATTCCGCGTTTCCGCCGATCCAGTAAAGATTACCGGAACTCTTGATGTTGGCGTCGAAAAACCAGGGACGAAACAGTTCCGCCATGCGATTTTCTCCGTCCCTGAACCAGACCCCCGTGACTTCGATGGTTTCGTAAAACCCGGGCCGGAATCCCCATGTCAGCGCCGCCATGGGGCATTGGTCAAAGGCCATGAAGACATCTCCCCGGCCAAACGTCTTGCCCCGGCCGCTCCAGGCAAATGACGCGCCCGGTTCTTCAGAAGACAGGATCCGGCCGCCGGCGATGCGAAACGGCAACTTTCCTGCGTCCACCGTCCATGAAGACGATGTATAACCCAGATAGGCATGGGCGATGCCGGCGGTGGTCTCATCTTCAGTGAGACGATCGTCCGAGGCGGCTTCCCAAGAGTGTATGCATTCCAACTCGCCGATAATCGCTCCCCGGACGTTGTCTGTAAAATCCAGCCGAAGCGCAGGGTAAGCGCCGAGGATAGAATATCGATCATCCTGATCAAAGGCCCGGCTGGTCTCGGAAAACAGGTTTTTCTCCTGGAAAAGCCCTGCGAATACATCGGCGCCGAATCGGTATTCCAGCGAATGGGCTGTTTTATCGAACGTCGCCAGCATCAGCAGCAGCGACCCGAGAATTATGGCCGAAAATGTTTTTTGCACGGAAGGCATGTTTTGCCCATAAAAATGAAAAATCATAGGGTTAAACGCTGCTCCGGGTCAAGAAAATTCATTTTATTGATCCTTTGTGAAACTTTTGCCCCGCCGGGGGGTTTATACGGGTAAAGACCGCGGCATTCGGCATGACTTCCCGTTATCGACGGCTGCCTGCCCATTCCAGAGGCCGAAGTCGTCATTGCTCTAATTTTCAACTACTTATAGGAGATCGTAACATGAAAACCGCACCTTTTCACAACCGACTAATTCTTGCCTTTGTTCTGCTGGTTGCCATTATCACGGCCGGGCTGACCGGGTGCAACAGCGACTCTTCAGATGCCGAAACCGCTGCGGGCGCGGCAAATGGCGACGTGATGATCGGCCTGACCGACGCGGCCGGGGATTTCGCCACCTACACCGTGGACGTGGTTTCCCTGACCCTGCACAAGAAGAACGGCGCCGTGGTGGATACGCTTCCCCTTTCTACCCGTGTGGATTTCGCCCAGTATGTGGATCTGACGGAATTTTTCATGATCCGCACCATTCCCGGCGGGGTTTACGACACCGTCACCATGGTGCTTGATTATCGGGACGCCGATATCCAGGTGGAAACCGAAGCGGGCGATGCGGCCCCGGTGACGGCGATCCTCGATGGCGACGGGAATGCCGTGGAACTCCTGTCCGTTTCCGTTCAGCTCGCCGGCGACAAGCCCCTGGTGGTCGCGCCGGGAACGCCCGCCTACCTGATGCTTGACTTTGATCTTAGCGCCTCAAACACCGTTGATTTCGATATATCCGGGGATCCCGTCCTTACGGTGGACCCCACGCTGATCGCTGATATCCAGCCCGAGGACCCCAAGCCCCATCGCATCCGAGGGCCTTTGAAGTCCGTGGATGTTGAAACA
>CAZRES010000024.1:0-20072 GCA_964598885.1 uncultured Desulfobacteraceae bacterium
CACCTGATGAACTGCCTCACCTGGATGGATTCCCGGGCCGCGCCGTATGTCAGGGAGCTCATGGGCAAATTTCCCACCATCACCGGATACAACATTTTCAAGGTTCTCAAATGGATCCGCCTCACCGGCGGCGGGCCCCAGCTCTCCGGCAAGGACGATCTGGCCCATGTGATCCTGATTCAAAAGCGGTTCCCGGATATCTATGACCGGACGTATAAATTTTTAGGGAGCAAGGATTATCTGAACCTCCGGCTCACCGGCGCCTTTGCCGCGTCCCATGATTCCATCATGCTGTTCTGGGTGACCGACACGCGGGATATTCAGAACATCGTCTACAGCGACGTTCTTATCCGGGAGGCGGGAATCCACCGGGACAAACTGCCGAACCTCTGTCGTTCCGTGGACGTCATCGGCACTCTCCGGCCGGAAGTGGCCGCCGAGCTGGGGCTGGGAAAAAACATCAAGGTAACGGCCGGCTCACCGGACCACCAGGCGGCCCTGGTGGGTTCCGGCGCGGTGCGGGATTTTGAGGGGCACGTCTATATCGGCACCTCTTCGTGGATCGAATGCATCGTGCCGTTTAAAAAAACCGACTTGTTCCACAGCATCGCATCCCTGCCCTCGGCCATTGCCGGAAAATACCAATGCGTCAACGAACAGGATCTGGCCGGGGGATGTTTGTCGTTTCTGCTCAACAACATCATCCTGCATGAAAACGAGTTTTTTGTGGGCAGGGAGCCGGCCGATCCCTATGAAAAGCTCAATGCCATGGCCGGCCGGGCGCCGGCCGGAAGCGACAACCTGATTTTTACGCCCTGGCTCAACGGCGAACGGACCCCCGTGGACGACACCGCTTTGCGGGCCGGATTCCACAACCTGTCCATGCGCACCACCGCGGACCATATCGCCCGGGCCGTGCTGGAAGGCGTGGCCTACAACACCCGATGGAGCCTGGGGTATGTGGAAAAATTCATCGGCCGGCCCATGGAGGCCTTGAGTTTCATCGGCGGCGGCGCCCGATCCGATCTCTGGTGCCAGATCTTCGCTGATGTCTTGAACCGCCGGGTGATGCGGGTGTGCGACCCCATTGAAGCCAACTGCCGGGGCGCGGCCTTTATCGCGGCCGTGGGCCTGGGCCGGATCGCCTTTGACGATATCCCGGACTTGATCGAACATGAAAAAATCTTCGACCCCGATTCAAAACAGCACCGTCACTATGACCGATTATACGAGACGTTTCTCGCCATCTATCGCAAAAATCGCGGCATCTACCGGCGTCTGAACCGATAACGGCATCGTGGCAGGCAAAATACTCCGGTTTTTTCATAAAAAGGCCGGTTAAGGCATTCTCTGGATCGTATCGCGCAACTGGGCGATTTCAATCCCCAAGCTTACGCATTGTTTCCCCTCCAGACACAACTCGGCATCGCCCTCTTCCAGAAAAGTCTTGAGCTGATGTTGATCCTTTTTCAAGTCAACCACCCAACGCGCCTGTTCGTCGTCATAATCCACATCCACATCAATCCCGCACTCGCCGATCGCCGGATAAATTTCAGTAATTTTTTTGCACAATTCCTCTTTTGAGATCATAGCGTCCTCCCTGGTTGTAGTTATTTGCTCAACTTTTTATACTCAGATCATCATGATCGCGCTGCACGAAAAGTTTTTCCATGTATATTTAAAGATTTCCCGTATCGACATGTGATAATGCGATGCTCTTTAAAATATATCCTAACTTTCCTGAAGTCAATTGCTTGCAAGCAGAAGCACTCGGGGTTTTTCCGTTCAGTTTCAAAAAGCCGAGGTTAGAAGTTTTTACGGCTGTATAAAATTGTAATGTGTTATAGTTTATCTTTTTCGGCGCGATCCAGGAAATTTCGAACGACTTGCAGATATTTTTGCGGTTCTTCAAGGTGATGCTCGTGTGACGCATCTTCAAATATATAAATCTCTGATCCGGGCAGGTTGTCGCTGTAAACCTGAGTGGTTGCCGGAGTTGCCTCGTCATATCGGCCGCAGGTGAACAGCACCGGCACGGCGATATCATTGAGCCGATGAACGCGTTCATAGGTTTTCAGAACGCCGGTCACGGTAAATTCACTTGGTCCCCACATGTATTCGTAGATCGAAAAGTTCAATTTCTCAAAAGAACGATTCAGGCAGTCGGGCCAGGGGTCAATGCGGCAGACATGCTTGTCGTAATACGTCATCATCGCCTTCTGATACCGCGGAGAATTGAAATCCCCGGAGCTTTCGCATTCCAGGATAATCTCCCGGGTTTCCGGGGGAAGTTCGGCAATATAATCGTTCTGATCCTGAATCCATCGTGAGGTGCTGAGCAGCGGGCCGGAAAGCACTAAGCTCACCACCCCTTCGGGGTGCTTATCCAGAAGATAATCTACCGCCAAAGAAGTCCCCCACGATTGGCCCAGGATGTGGACCTTTTCCAACCCAAGTTCTGTGCGTACCCGGTGGAGTTCATCGACAAAACGTTCGATCGTCCAGAGCGCGGTATCCTCCGGCTTATCGGAATTTCCGCAACCGAGTTGATCATAGAAAACAACGGGTCGCTCATCGGCGAGTTCCGCCAGTGGTTCCAGATAATCGTGCGGCACCCCCGGTCCTCCATGCACGATCAGAAGAGGGACGCCCCCTTTACCATTGCCCACCGTCTGATACCATACGCTGCCGCCGGTAACAGATATATATCCTTCCTCTATTTCTTTTGAACTTGAAGTGCAACTTCCCATCACAACTGTGGAAAGTGCAACTAGAATGGCTGCCGTCTTTGACATGATTCCTCCAGTTTTCCGTTATTTCGACTCCCCCGGAAAACGATCAAAGCGCCGCTGCAGGCGCAACCGCTACTTCAATGGTGTCGCCGGGTGATCCGTAGCAGATGAATAAGTAGTCCCCTCCAGTCGCAGGCAGAAATGTACTGCCAGAGACTGTTTGTGCCGTTATGCACTTCATCTCCGCATCAAAAAGCTTCCAGGCACTGCCGGTTGTAACCATTATGGTCATGGAGGTACCGGCACTTTTGATGGTGCGCCATTCAGCCCATCCCTCGTCGCCGACGACGATGGTTTCGCTCGGGGGATACAACTCCTGCACCCCATTTTTCGGACGATACAAAAAACTGCCGAAACGGACCCATTCTTCTTGTCCGTATGGCACAATAAAAGCATCGTTGAGATCTCTTCCACCTTGCGGCATAAACAGCATCATGGCGCCGAGATCGTCGCTTCGGGAGGGATCGACGATAGCAAAAGATCCATCATGGGTGTTTACGGCAATCAGTCCGTCAAGCCCGTCAGGCTCGATAAAGGAAAGCCGGGGCTCGGTATTCGGGGGCAGCAGTGAATCGGGGTGGCCGTTGACCAGCAGCCAGACCTCGGAGAGCCGATCGCTCCAGGCGGCGGAAAGCGATGCGGCAGATCCGATTTTCTGGACAAAAAGCGTATCATCCTGGTAGTGGCGGTTGCCGTAAGCGTCCCGCAGGAAGATATAAGTCCGGCCATCTGCCGAAGCGGTGCCGAATTCCAGCAAAGGTAAGGCATCGGTGGAAAATAAACCGTTATCCCGCATCCGCAGATCTTCGAGATACGGTTCCCAGGCGGTGCCTGTATAAATCAGGATGGAAACAGAGTCGTCCGGATTTGCGGCAAAACGCAGCAGGGAGTTGTTTGCGGCAAAAAAACCGGTAAAGTCGGCGAGTTCTTCCGAAGTTGGCGTGACAAGAGGCTTCGGTTCTTCCGGAAGCGGCGCCGGTACTTCATAGATGATCCCATTTTCAACCAGGGCGCGCAGCAGTATCCGCTCCGCAACGACAGTGGCATCTCCGGAGCCGAAGTTGCTTGCCCCCGATACCATTACACCCATTTTGTATTCCGGCAGGACCATGAGCACCGACCCGTAATGGAAGGTATCTCCCCCCTTGGCCCAGGCCTTTACGCCCACTGCCTTCAATCCGGGTGCCGACACGGTATCCCACCCCAGCCCGAAGCGTTCGTTATCCGAAGGCACCGGGTTAAAGGTTTCGGCGGTCTGGTCCACGGCCATTTCCTCGACGGCGGACCCGGAAAGAATGCGAACACCTCCCGACTTGCCCTTGCCGAGGATCATCAGGATGAGCTTGGCCATATCCGAAGGCGTCGAATAAAGGCCGCCGGATGCATAAAGATTGATGAATGTCTGGGGATTCCGGTCTTCTCCGCTGTAAGTTGCGGCAAAAGAACCGGCCGGAAAAGCTTCGAGGGCGTAGCGGCTGTGTTCCATTTCCAGCGGGGCGAGGATTTCATCCTGGACAAACTCCACGTAATTCTTGCCCGCAACGTTTGCAACCAGGTTCTCGATCATGGAAAAACCGTCATTGCAGTAAGCGTTCATAAAACCGGGCGGGTGTTTCAACCTTTCCCGGCTCAGGGAGTCGAGCAGTTGGAGGGAATACTCGTGAAACGGGGTCGCCGTAAAGCTGTTGCGCATGTCCCCCCCGGGAAAGCCGGAGCTGTGGTTAAGCAGCACCCGTACGGTGACCAGGCGGTAGTCCGGGGAACGCATCTTAAATGAAGGAATGTGCATGACGACCGGATCATCCAACGAAATATCGCCGCGATCCACCAGGATCATGGCGGCGATGGTGGCAAGCATCTTGCTCACCGAGCCGATGCCGTACATAGTGTCTGCGGTCGGGGGCGTTTTGGCTTCCTTGTCCGCAAATCCAAAAGTCTCGGTCCAGACAACACGGTCATCGGCCACGAATGCCAGGGAAAGGGAGGAAGCGCCGGTTTGTTCGAGCACCTCTTCGGCAGCCGCCCGTCCGTCCCGGATAGTGCCTGAATAATCGCTGGAAGAACCATCGTCATTGCATGCCACCAGAAAAGACAAACAGAAAAAGACATAGAGTACGGCAGTTGCATGAAAACATCGGCAAGATACAAAATTCGTCATTCGTTCTCCTTCTGTGCGATCCAGCGATAAAAATTTTCGGGCACCCGGGTTCGGGCAAATGCCGTTCGGCAACGTCGTCTGCTGGCTGCCGGTTTTCCTTTCGCCTTTCTTGCCCGTCTAGGGAGTCACTATACAACCAATAGACCAGGTACAAGGAATAAGAATGGGACATGGCTTTTTATGATGTATTTCAGAAACCGCCTTGTCTGTCAAGTTTTAGCAGGCGCGCTGTCAGAAGCACGCTATATTGCGGGGGATGGTTTAACCGGCTTTTATCTTTAAACTCCGAACGGAAAGGTTTCGGGGAATCCCTCCATTGCTCCCTTTTTAAGCGGGTTTACTGCCCTGGTTTCATCGAACCAGATATATTCATCAAATTGCCGGGGCAGATCTGCATAAAAATAATGGCTCTGGAGTTCGGTTTCCGGTGAGTAAACCACGCCAATGGCTCTTTGCAGACGTGGTTGCGACAATGCTTCCAACAGTTTCGGCGGAGCATCCCGAAGCGGCAGCAAAAAATTGTCCATTTCCGCCTGATGACACAGATATTCGTAGCTTTTTGGGTGGGAAGGCCGTACCTGCATGACATCCATGGGCCTGTCCCATCCGGAAGCGGCTCCGACTGTTCCGTGATCGGTCCCGAAACCGACCAGATAGGCATCTTGACCGAATGCTTCCCGGCAGAAAAGTCCCACATTTTTTTCTCCGCTGACGCCCATTTCAGTGGCCGCCGCATTTCCGATATGTGAGTTGTGCTCCCAAACTACGGCTCGTGCATCAGGACCATGGTAACCCAATACAATGTTGAGCGTGTCAAACATATGACTATCCCTTAGATTCCAGGATTCACGCGACCCATAATACATGATCCGATAATACTTTTCGGCATTGGAAATAATCCGGGCATTTTGGACGGCATTTAAAAATTGCGCTTCATCTTTAAATTCATAAGCCAGACGCTTATCAAGAAGATCTTCCAGCATTTTTACCACTTCCGATTCGCACTCTTCATACCGCCCTGAAAGCGTTGCTGCGCCATAGGCGGCCGGATCTTTCTGCCACGGCGTCAGGCACTCGTAGCGCTGACGGGCAATGGCTGCGGTTTCCGGATCGATGGCGTCCAAATATTTGAGAACGGCTTGGATGGAGCTGTAGAGACTGTAAAGATCGAGTCCATACAGACTTACCCCTCCTGAAACGCTCTGTATCTCATTAATGGATCGGAGGGATTCGACAAATCTCGAAAACTGCGTATTGGCCCACATCCAGGTTGGAAACCTCTTAAAAGGTTTTTCAACAGACAGATCCGGCTCAATACCTTTGATATAGCGGTTAATGTGAGACACATCCGGCCAGTCGGCCTCAATGGCCACGATATTGAATCCTTTTTTTTCGATCAACTCCTGGGTAATCCGGGCACGCATATCGTAAAATTCGGCGGTTCCATGCGTGGCCTCTCCAAGGAGTACCACCCTGGCATCTCCGATGCGCTCCAGAAAAGGGGTAATATCTTTTTCCTGAATAGAAGGAATGATGTCTGCGGATCTGGCCATGAGTTCGGGAATTGATCTTGAAGCATGAAGGCCGGTCGATTCCTCTCCTGCAGAGGATTTGTCTTCCCATCCCTCCGCGCCGATCAGCGGCACAAAACGTACACTGAAATGTTCCTCCCGCTCATATTCATCTTCACCGGTTTTGCGTATTCGCAACAACTCCTGATCCCGGGGCGGTCCGGTTGGTATGACCAAGCGTCCGCCGACAGCAAGTTGTTTTTTAAGACTATCCGGTGCATCGGGAGCCCCTGCGGTTACCACAATAGCGCCATAAGGGGCATGTTCGGGCCATCCGAGGGTGCCATCCCCATGAAGCACGTGGATATTATCATATCCCAACTGGCGAAACTTCTCCTTAGCGTCGTCCGCAAGAGATTTGTGCCTTTCGACGGTAAATACTTCATCCACTATGCGACTCAATATTGCAGCGGCATAACCTGAGCCGGTACCGACCTCTAAAACGCGGTCGCCTGGTTTAAGTTCCAGCATTTGCGTCATTACAGCCACGATATAGGGCTGGGATATCGTCTGTCCTTCTCCGATGGGCAAAGGCGAATCCTCGTAAGCAAACTCCATCATTTTGTCAGGTAAAAATTTTTCGCGGGGAACTTCTTCCATTGCCTGAAGAACGGCCTCATCTTTGACCCCTCGAGCCTTTAAATGATGTT
Source organism: uncultured Desulfobacteraceae bacterium (assembly GCA_964598885.1). Taxonomy (GTDB): domain Bacteria; phylum Desulfobacterota; class Desulfobacteria; order Desulfobacterales; family Desulfosalsimonadaceae; genus SURF-33. The sequence goes on from CAZRES010000024.1 coordinate 7,172, forward strand.
CGAGCATGATTTGGCGAACTCTATCAAGATTTTTCATTGTCCTATTCCTCAGTTTTTATATTGTTAATCAAGCCGCTTATTTGACTTCATCACTGTGAAGAGCCGCGCTGAAAGCTAATACTTCATCCATCATAATAACTCCAGGATCCATGGCGCGTCCTCTTTCGTAATCTTTTAATCCTTTGATTTTTGATTTTAGCCAGACCGGGCAGCTGAAGCTATAATGTAAAACCTGTATTTTTCATGCGGATTATCGGTAAATCCGAAAGAACCCATAACGTTTCAGATGATTTCTTCTGCCGTGCCTGTAAAAACAAAACGCAAAATACATATTGTCCCCCATTGTAATTAATCCGGATCATCAGTTATGAGTGGAGCAAGTGTTGAGAAAGGGCAACAACGCTCTTTATGAGATCAAGATACTCTACAGGATAAGATAAAAGAAAAAATTCATGTTTCCCCTGCGAGATGAAAACCCGACCCTGAGTACCTCGGTGGTGACCTTTACCATCGTTGCCGCCAATATCGCCGCCTGGATCCTGGTGCAGAGCATGGGCACTCACCCGGACCTTGTCCGATCCATCTGCGAGTTCGGCTTCATTCCCGGAGAACTTCTCGGTACCGTGCCCGCCGGCACCACCATACCCATCGCGGAAGGGATAACCTGTGAAGTGGACGCCCAGGGGAGCTGGATGACCGTGTTTACTTCCATGTTCATGCACGGCTCCTGGTTCCACCTGATCATTAATATGTGGTTTCTGCTGATTTTCGGAGATAACGTGGAAGATGCCATGGGACCGGTCCGGTTTGTTTTCTTTTATCTGATCTGCGGCATCGGCGCCGTCGCTGTTCAGTTGGTCTCAAATCCGTCCAGCCCGGTGCCCATGGTGGGCGCATCCGGGGCCATCGGCGGAGTTATGGGCGCCTACGCTTTTCTGTTTCCCCGGGTTCCCGTTCATCTGCTTGTTTTTTTAGGATTTTTTATTACCCGCATCGTCTTGCCGGCCTATCTGATGCTGGGCTACTGGTTCCTCCTGCAACTGCTCAGCGCGCTGCCCGCCGCCGGGAAAGCCTCGGGCGGGGTCGCCTTCTGGGCCCATGTGGGCGGGTTTGCCACCGGCGCGGTTCTGATCTATTTGTTCAAGAAAGAAGACCGGGTCAAAAAAATCAAGTCCAAACGGGAATCATCCGCAAAATCGTATTCCAGAAGCCGCTAAAATAGTTTTTTCAGCGTATCTTCAATCATCCTGTCCACCGGCGGTTGTTTTTCTTTCTGCTCGGAAGGGGGAGTTTTCTTGTCCGGAGCGGGCTCTTTTCCGGGTTTTTCATCCGGCTTGCCAAAAAGCTCGTCCTGGATTTTTTTCTGCAGTTCCTGGGTGGCCTTTTCCTTCACCTGCTGCTGAACGGCCGCAGTGTCCAGGGCAAATCGCGGGGATGACAGCGATCCGGATACGTTTAGAGGAAGCAGGGTCCAGCCCTGTGGGTCGGAAAGCAGACGGGATACCAACTGGCCCCCATTGATTTTTCCGGCCAGATCCGGGGCAAGACGCATGTTCAGCGACAGGTCAAGAGATCCGTCCAGTCCTACGGTTCCAGTGGGGGACATGCGCAGATCATTGCTGTTGTAACTGGAATTTAAAACAAACTTGCCGTTTTTAAGCCGGACATTTCCTTCCACGACATCAAAGTTGAGCACCTCCAGTCTTTCCGCGTCGAGAAAAGTCGCCAGGCCCCGGGTCAGGCCCATGCCGGTGAGCCTTCCGTCGGTAAGCTTCAGGTCGGCCCGGGCGGTCAGGCTTTGGCGGATGCCGGACAGATCCAGTCCGCTGCCGGAAAAATCGGCATCCAGAAACATTTTGCCGAAAATCGTGTTCGTTGCCGTCGGAAACAAGGGGGATATCAGGTCATCCGCCTGGGTTCCGTCCACGGATAGATCCATATCATAGCCGATCTTTTCTTGGCCTAAATTGATTTTTCCTTTTCCGCTGATCTCCCCCCCGGCCGCCTGGCCGCTGAGTTTATTGATATTCACGATGTTGTTTTCCAGGCGGTACTCCAGGTTGAAATCATTTACCGCCAGCCCTTGATACCGGGCATTTCCCACCCGGACGGCACCGTCGACCGTCAGAGGCAGATCTATCCCGCCCGACGGCGGAGACGGTTCGGTTTTTTCCGGCGCCTTTTTCTCCGGCGGCGTTTTTTTCTCCCGCCCCAAGGCGGCCGTGATCTTGTCCAGATTCAACACGTCAGAAGTGAAGCCATGACTGATGCGGATTGGTTTTCCGGTCAGATTGGCGGCCGTAAAATCGAGCATGGCCGTCTGATCGGCGATTCCAATGGTGATGTTTTGACCGGAAACCGTATCGCCCTGGAACTCCACCAAACCGTCGATTCCCGCCCGGAGGCCATTGTAGGTGGCCCGGACCGCATCCAGACGGATTTTCCCCTGCTGCACCAGGTCCTGCACCTGATCGGATGGACCCGAAAGCAGAAAATCCCCGCTGATTTGACCTTCCGGATTCATCCGCTCGACCTCGGCGGCCATGGACCGCGGCAGTGCGGCAAGAAAGGTTTCCGTGCCGGTGGACGGAAGGATCGCCTGAAGGTCTATCTTCGGGTTCGTCCCATAGGAGGCGATGGATCCGGAAACCTTCAGCGGTATGCCATTAAGGTCGGCATCGGCCCGATTGATCTGGATAGTTTCAGCTTCCGTATCAATGACCACGTCATAGGACAGACCCACCGCTGCATTTTGGAGCGGCGCTTCCGGCAGTGCCTCCAGCGTCAAATCCACCTGCCCGACCTCGATGGTTCCCGATGACGTCATCACATTGCCGTTCTTCTCCATGCGGATATCGAGATCAAGATTCATGGAGTCAAGGGTTCCGGGAATCCGCCCGGCAATGTAGGGAGAAAATTTGTCCACATCGATATTGTTGCCGGTGAGGTGCGCGTTGCCGGTCATTGTCTCCGGATTGAATTCACCTTCAATCGACACGGGAGCGTCGTTGAGCCGGGCTTCGAACGTAAAGGGAAAGGCATGGTTCAAGGAGATATCGTCAGCAGCCAGAGCAAGATTGGTCAGCCGGTATTCATAAGCTTCCTGGCCTGCCGCCCGATCCCTGTAGTTGAGCATTCCTCCGGAAATTCGCATTTCGTTGACCACCAGATCGATGGGCGGGCCGCTCTCCGGTTCGGGGGAAGGTGAGGTCTGGGGTTGTTGCTTTTTTGGTTTCAGCAGATCGCTGAAATTAAAATCCCCGTTTTCAAACCGTACCAGCCGAATTTCCGGGTTTTCCAGCCGGGCTTCATCCAGGACCACCCGCATCCGCAGGAGCGGCCAGAATTTATAGCGCAGCACCAGTTCATCAGCGGCCACAAAGGTTTCATCCCCGCCTTCGGTCTTGACCAGAAAGTCGCGGATGCCGATTCCGGAAAAGATATTCACCCGAATGTCGCCGATGGAGACCGGCCGGTTTAATGCGGCTTCCGCGCGGGGAACTACCACCTGGCGCACCCGCTCCGGAGTGATGATGATTTTGGCGGCCGCCAGCACGGCGATGACCGCGACACCGATGACCGCAAAAATAACTGCCACGATTTTTAAGATTCTACCCATAGCCCGACCCTTTTCCAATTAAAGGAATAGAAATTTGCTTTTTTCGATTTGATGTATCGCAGGAATTGTCTTTTGTGTCGCGTTTCAACAGATACATGATGTTGCAACGGATCGTGGTTTAAGACATTCCAGCGGTTATTTAACCAAATCCAATATCTCTTCGTCATCTGGATGTGTTGATAAAGCAGCTCCAGTTGTCGTCGTCGTCCGGATCGATGGATTCGGGTAATTGCTCATTTAAATCCGCAAACACCCGGTCGGCGATCCGGGCGTGGGCCGCGGTGGTCGGATGTTTTTCATCCCAGAACAGATGCCCGGCGCCTTCGAAATTGTTTTCGATTTCAAAATTCGGCGACGCCTCGGTCACATTGGTAAATCCGAAGTCGGCGGGATTGTTTTGGATCTCCATGAAAAAGGAATACACATCAAACTCATACAGGCCGGCCCCCGGATATTCGATACGGAATTGATCGAGCATATTGGCCAGTTCCGTATTAAAATTGAGCGTAAAATCCGTCGCCGCAACGGCTTCCGATGTCCCGATCGTATCGGGAATCGCGCCCAGATCGGGCAGATTGAACACCACAATATGCATGGCACCGAACTCCACCAGACGATCCATGGCCGTATTGATGTTATCCACCGCCTCCGGAAAATCGCCGTCTCCGTTTAAAAAATCATTGCTGCCGATCCATATGATAAAAAGAGTATCCGCCGACAGAGAGCCGCCGGTGCCGACAGCGATATATGTGGACACCTGCTCCAGCAGGCCCGGCGGGGTCAGCCCATCCGTTTGCGCGCCGCCGAGAGCGATATCGGTTTTGGACAGATCCAAGCGCTCCGGGTCGACCAGGTATTCCGCCCACACCGGACCGTTGGAAAAACGGCCCTCATAATAAAGCTCCGGATCGGGCCGCGGCTGGTCTTCAAAGAAAAGAAGATTGCCGTCATCCGATAGACTGTCGCCGAAAACCACGATTTCATCAAAATCGGCGGCAATGGCGCTGACCGTAAAGACAACCGATAAGAATATTACCGAGAGGATGGCTGTTTTTCTGATGTATGCATTCATTTTTCACCGCCTCAGGTATAAAGGTAAGTTGTTGAAAAATAGGGTTCTATCGGCCAAGTTTTTCCTTGCCTGCGCCCAGAATCCGGTGATGATGTAGTCGAGAGATTGGATTAAAACAGCACGGTTGATCAAATCAAAATCCCCAGGCAAATTCAACTCCAGCCTTAATCCATCGGCCCGGCATGGGCGTAAATCCAGATTCAACATAGTCTTTGTCAAAAAGATTGGTTGCTTCAACAAAGATCTCATAATCAGCGGCTGACCAGGTCAAGCGGGTGTCCACCACCGTATAACTGTCACCCGCCACCCGTTCCCCGTAGCGGGCTTTGATGGCCTGCGTCAATGCGGGCAGCCACGAAAATATAACCGATCCGTTGACCTGGTGTTTTAAGTAATCCAGCACGTATTTAGATTCCAGGCCGCGGGTGCGTCGATCTGAATCCAGATAGGTGTAGGCGATGCCCGCGGATGAAAAAAATTTTATGTTTGAAAAAGCGGAGGCATAAAGCTTGATCCCGAAAGATCCGCCTTTTGTCTCAACGCTTGAAATGTTGGTGACCTGCCAGACGGTTTCCCCGGGCCGACGTGACCAGTCGATGACATCATCGGCATCCCGGTAAAAAAGGCTCAGATCCGCGGTGACGGTTCCACTCAGCCATCGCAAACCGGTTTCTCCAGTCCATGCCTCTTCCGGTTTGAGATCCGGATTTCCCTGGTTGGCCGGTGTGGAATAATAAAGTTCCGTATAAGTCGGCACGCGAAATGCGTTTTCAAAAGAGGAAAACCAGCTTAACCGGTCGTTCAGCTTAATTCTCATATCCACTCCCGGCCAGTATTCCCATCCCCAGCTGCTGTAATGAACGACTGAGGCCCCCAAGCCGATATTGACCCGCTCAAGCGGCTTAAACCGGTGCTCCAGAAAAAGGGACTGGCGGCTGCGGTCATGATCACCCAGACTGGAACTCTCGATACGTTCACGTTCAGCATCAGCGGCAACGGCGGTTTCCCCCCAGCCGGAAGGGATCAGGGTTTTTATGCGGCTGCCCAGTACATCCGTCTGATGGTCGCTGACGTTCCAGTCCCCGTTAATATTGATTTTAAATTCATCCTGATGTCGGCGCCAATACAGCAGGGGGGCAATTTCCACATCTGCGGCGTAGAGATCCGCATCGCCGTAGCAAAGAAAGGTTTCGGTCTTTTCCCGTTGCTCCGGAAACACGTCGCTGTAAAATTTATAGGCCCCGAAGTCCTTGTCCGTAAAGCCGGCGCCCAGCCGGAAGGTATGGACATCCTTGTGGAAAACGCCCTTATAATTGATTGTCTTAATTGTAAAATCCGTATCTTTTCCGCTGAGATAGTCGGAAGCCGACCGGCGGCCGGCAGACAGCCGGCTGGATGTGCCTCCTTGCCGCATCGCCGCGCGGGCGCCCAGATCATAATAGCCATGCGCCCCACCGGTCGCATGGCCGCTTATGGTATTTTCTGTGACATCGCGGGTAATGATATTAATGATCCCGCCCATCGTGTTGGGCCCGTAAATCCGTGCCGCGGGCCCCTTTATCACTTCAATACGCTCAATATCCGAAAGATTTACCGGCAGATTCATGTTGTGATGACCGGTCTGCGGATCACTCATATTTACCCCGTCGATCATGATCAGGGTCTGCTCAAAGGAAGCGCCTCGGATTCCGATATCGGTCTGGACGCCGCCGGCTCCTCGCTGGCGGACATCCACCCCGTTTACATGCACCAAGACATCGGAAATATTATCCGCCGGCAGCACCGCGATATCCTCCCGGGTGATGACCGACACTGAGACACCGGCTTCTGAAAGCCGGCCAGGTGCATGGCTGCCGGTGACGACAATCGGATCGAGCTCATAATATTGTTTTTCGGCTTGTTCCGCCTTAACCGGCATAATGCCTGCCAGCCATATGGTCATGATCGCTGCATATAATCTGTGCATTGAACCCCGTGCGTTCAAAAGTGTTGTTTGCCAGCTGTTAACTCCTTTCGGTAGCATGTTTTCCCAGCCCGGAACAGAAAAAGAAGGTGGTAGGTGAAGTGATGGGATTTTGCTTTGCCCCATTTGCTGTATCACGGGATGGTGTACGTCAAGGTTCACCAATGGCTTCGTCAGGGGTTCAAAGATACATTTCCGGCGGCGCCGATAAAAGCCAACATTAAGATGGTATATATTCAATTGTCCTTATTTTTAAATCATTTAAATGTTGTCGGTGATAGCGGCAACTGCGGATCCCGTCCAACCGCCCGCAGTGGAAAAGCCGCAAGACCGGTTATTTGGATATTTCCATCAACACTTCCCCGACCATGGATTTATCCAGCTTCTGCGCCAGGTCGCCCAGGGAAACCACCCCGCTCATCTTGCCGTTTTCATCCGTTACCGACAGTCTTCTGATCTTGTGGGAAGCCATGATTTTGGCCGCCTTTTCGATCTCATCCTCTTCATTGCAGGAAATGATGCCTTCGGTCATGGCTTCGACCACTTTGCCCACCTTAGGATCGTAACCGTGGGCGATACCGCGGATGACAATATCCCGGTCCGTGACGATACCGACGGCTTCTTCCCCAATAAGGACCGGGAATTCGCCTACGTCCATCTCCTTCATCTTTTCGGCCACCTGCTGTAGAGTATAGTCTGTGGTCACAAAATCAACTTTGCGGGTCATGACATCTTTTACTTTCATTTTGCCCTCCTTGTCTTTTAGGTTTGTTTGTTTCATTGACGTTCTGCGTCTGAAAAATTCTTCTGCAAATTCTTAGTTGCCGGGGCATTCGGTACCCAGGCCCCTCATTCCTCTTTTTTCAAATTCAACCAGTGAATCAGGTAATTGAACCGAAGCAACTTCTTGACTTTGATCATTTTTGGCACTGTCGTTTGGTCTGGCGACAACCTGTCCATATCATGCAGTATCCGCCGCAAAATGAAATGGGTTGCATACCCCATTGGCCTGATGGTAACCCCCTATTGACGGCGACATGGATCGCTGTATTTGTCACTCGTCATAGGGCAGTTCGCAGTCAATACCCAGTGGTGAGTGACAGTGGTTAAGTAATTGAAATGAAAAAACTTTAGAAACTTTTTCAAAATCCTGTCCAATGCTCAAAGGCAGCGGTGCCGTCTTCTTCAAAATGCTCACCTATTTGAATGGGCTCGGCTTTTTCATGGACCGGCGCCTTGGCCTTGAATCTGATCTAACTTTTTGAAACAGCTTCTAATTACCTTAATCGAGCATAACGTATGCGGTCTTGACCCTATTGAATCGACCGGTTAATTGGTATTATCGTTTAGTTGGTATAAATCCTCAAACTTGGTCGGAGAAAGTGATTATTAAATGATTTGCCGTGTATTTTTTGCCATAATCCTCGGTTTCTGGATTTTGTTTTCCGGAAATTCCGGTGCCTTCGCCGATAACTCAACCCAGGAGTCTTTTGTTGATTCTTTGACATTTTCGATCGACCGGGAATGGAATCTGCACGTGCTTCCGGCAGGAGATATTTATCCGTCATATATTGCCGATCTTCATCGTCCGGGATTTGCCATGATGGATATGAATATAATGGATTCGGAAATTCCGGACGCCGGTGACAATCGATATTCGTTCGTGCTGGGCGGACAATACGGACTGATGGGCTTACAGTCTGTTTCAGAACCCGCCGCTGCTTTTCAGGTTGATGTTTACGGCGTGTTTTACGGTGTGTTTGACGTTGACAACAAAACCGACAATATCGGCTGGGATGGACTTTACGGAATTGCGTTTCACTGGACCGACGGCAGGGGGCTATCGGCAAAACTGGCCATGCAGCATGATTCCAGTCATGTGGGTGATGAATATATCGAGAAAACCGGACGAAAGCGAATCAATTATACCCGTGAAGAATGGGCGCTCGGTCTTAGTTACCGGCTTATGGATAACTGGCGGTTTTACGGAGAAGGCGCATACGGATTTGACCTTCGGAACAGCGACTTACAGGAACCCTGGCGCGTTCAGGGTGGTGTGGAATGGGAAGCAGACGACCTGTTTTTGAGCGGCCGCGGAGGATATTATGCGGCTGTGAATGTTGGCGCTGCGGAAGAACTGGACTGGGAGGAAGATATTACGGTCCAGGCCGGTATTGTGATATCGGCAAGGCGATTTTATCGTAAATTTCGGATCGGTCTGATTTACAGGGACGGCCGGAGCCTCATCGGAGAATTTTTTCAAAACCGGGAAAAGTGGTGGGGAATCGGGTTGTGGATCGATATTTGAAAATAGAGTTTCCATAAAAAGGCAACAGATGAAATCCTGGAAGGGACTAATCATACTGATGATCATATTGCCGGCAGGTAACGGATTCTGCCAGTCACTAACGGTAGATGAAACGAGAACCTTTTCGTTTTATTATGAAAACGATGTGGTCCGCCGTACGGATAAAAACTACAGTAATGCGTTTAAGTTGGCCTGGATATCGGCGGATCTGGATGAGTATGATGAACTGGGCAACCTGATACCCGATGCATCGACGATTGTAGGAGAATCTTTCTGCCGGGAGGGTTTTCAGCGGAATATCGGGATCTCCGTCGGCCAGAACATCTATACTCCAGACGATATTGACACCGAAACGCTTGTCAAAGATCATCGTCCTTATGCCGGCATGACTTATTTCGGTTTTGCGCTTCACCGCAAAAATCGATTCATTCTGGACACGGTCGAGTTGAACCTCGGGATTGTTGGACCGGCATCTCTTGCCGAGGAGGGGCAGCGCTTCGTCCACGAAATCATAGGATCATCGATTCCCAAAGGATGGGATAACCAGCTCCATAATGAATTAGGCTTCACGCTGACCCTCCAGCGCACCTTCCGCCTGGTTTCCGGTGATGCGGCCATCGGATGGGGATGGGACCTGATTCCTCATGCGGGCATTACTGCCGGTACGTTTGCCGTTTATGCCAATACCGGCGCGGAATTACGCTTTGGTTACCACATACCTTCCGATTTTGGAAATGCGCTGGTGCGGCCGGGAAGCAATGTCAGCGTTCCTGCGGCGGATTCAGACACGCCCAGGCCGTTGCATACATTCAGCATCATGGCTTTTTTAGGTGCGGAGGGACGGGCAGTGGCCCATAATATTTTTCTAGACGGGAATACATTTACCGACAGCCACAGTGTGGATAAAAAACCCTTTGTCGCGGATCTCTCTGCCGGCATTTCCATAATTTATAAAAATTTCAAACTCAATTATACTCATGTTTACCGCAGCCGGGAGTTTGAAAAACAGGACGAAGGACATATTTTTGGCTCCCTCTCTTTATCCTATTTTTATTGATTCTTACTTCTTAAATCAGGTTTTCCGGTTTGATCAAGAACATCATAAATGGATGCCAAATATAGTTTTTAGCGTATGGCAGAAATGATTTCTAATCGTCGCATTAACCCGCCTGAAATCACAGCTTGAATTCCCAGGCTATTCCAATCAGATGCGCACTGTAGTCTTCCGTGTCGTTTCCGGCCCCTTCTTCGTAATCAAAGAAACCATAACGAATCTTTGCTTCCATGCCATCCGAGATCTTCCGGGATAACGTGGCCGCCAGTCTATGCAGTCGGTAGTCATGAAGAAGCGGAAGTCCGTCGGTCGAATTGTCGTGAAAATTGCCGGTCCCGGAAAAGCTGTATTCCGTTCTGATTTTGGTTTTCTCGTCAATTATGTAATTAAGGCTGTTTACTGATGTAAACGAATCGCCGTCATACGGGATAATCGATGCGGCGCCGTTATCGAATGCCCTGGACCGGATATCACGATATGAGAATAGACAGGAAAGATATAAACGTGGTCTCGGAGTGAGCAGAAAACTCAGGCTGTAAATGTCGGCCGTGTAGTTACCTGCTAAGATGTCGCCCGGCGGATCGGTATCCGTACTGGTATCGATATTCGTATCCAGCCTCTTGTATTCCATCATCCCTTTCAGCCAACGGATAGGGCGCCAGGATATCCGGGCGGAAAATTCGTCAGTGTCGAATTCCTGTTCGGTAATGAATGCGGAATATCCATCGATGGAATCCCGGTCGTGATCGTAGTCGTTTTTCCGGAAGCTTTTTCGGTACAGAGCCGTGAACGTGGTGCGGGAAAAAGGCGAGGTGTTGAGCCCTATGGTATAGCGCTCACGTCTTATCCTGGTCTCGGTCATCCGCTCGAATTCCAGGATATTGTCTTGGATCTCCTGTTCATCGAGATCTATGTTGTTCTGCCTGAATTCACCTTCGGCGTAGACAGTGGTGCGGGAGATTCCGGAATACCTGACGCCAATATTTTCCGTGAGGCCTTCCGAATCCTCGCGGGTCCGTATTCCCGCGACAGGCGCCTCTACATCGCCTCCAAAGGTTATTCCTTCAAGTACTGCCGACGCGTCCGCATTTGTATCCGTCAGTTCTCCCTGCAGTCCGCCATAGAATGCCAGGTCATGGTAGGGACCGGCCATGGCGTTGAGATTTACAATGTGGAATTTTCGGTCGATATCGCTGACATCGGCCGACCAGTTCTTATCGAAAGGCTCATTGAAGGGAACGGTCTGCATGCGAAATCCGGCATCGCCGTCAAGATTCGAATAAAGGTACCCTAGCGAGAAATAGAGGCTTCTCGGAAAAGCGCGCTCCAGGTAAAATGTATTAAAAAGGGCATCATGGTTCCCCTCCTGGAAAACCGTGGCTTGTTCGCTCGTCCCGGCCGTAAGATCTGTTTCTTCTTCGTACCGGATAGAATCCCGGCTGTAATGCTCATAACGGAAACTGTTCTCCACGGTAAATTGCCGTACTGTATGAGAGATCTCCGCCGTCCATATATCGACCGTTTCGTCGATCTCTTCATACGCCGGGAAAATATTACGGGTTGTTTCGCCAAGAGTGACACCGCCCCACTTGAGCAGGGATTTTTCACCGTCCCGGAAACGGTGCTCATAACCCGCCCCGATTTCGGGCCATCCGGTGATCGTGAGTCGGGCATCCAGGAATATATGGCCGGTATCGAGTTCGAGATCCCTGCCAAGGGGGAAAACCCGAGGGGAAAAATGGGGGAAAAAACCGCCGGTATCGTCAAAATACTTGCGGTATTCCGTATACCCGGTACGGATTCGACCCAGTCCTTGGCGTTCGATGTTCACCCGGAGATCATAATCCTGCTCCCCGAAAAGGGCATGCCCTTCGGCGTGCATGCTGGTTTCTTCGTCCATCATATAGCTTGCTTCGAACTCTTCCGCGCCTCCCGCCCATCCGACGTTCCGCCAGTTATCTTCCCGAAATTTATTTTCATCCCCGTCAACGGTAATATGTCGCAGGACCGGGATCACCGTTATTGTATCGGCCTTGGCTCTTAGCGGAATTGTCAAAATTATCAGGCTTAGAAATGCGATCAGAGCTGCCTTGAAATTCCGGGAGTCCATACCTTGTCTCCTGTTCAATACCGCAGGTGCGGATTTATATTCGACCCGTGAACCGCCGTATGACAGCCAGCGCTCCAACAGGTGCCTTCTGACGACAGATCGGTGTGATCAAATGTGCCGATAACGATCTGTCCGGCCGGCATGATCTGGGCATGGCACTTAAGACAGAGATTGTTATCCCTTTCAATCAAGAGCTTGTCGTTGATGCTTCCATGAGGTCGGTGACACATCGTGCATCCATCGCGAAGGGCCTCGTGGGTGTAAACATGCGGACGAGCCTGCTCCCTGTGGCACTGTCGGCAAGTCCCGTTTGGTTCCATCATTCTTCTGCCTTCCGGTGAAAAAGCGTCTCTCCCGTGGGAAGCGTGGCAGTTCATGCAGTCCATGCGACCTTCGATCAAAGGGTGATGGTTTTGCAGGTGAAATTCAGCTTCCTTTCCCCGGTGGCACTGAAAGCAGGCCTCCGGGTTTTCTGTGGGATCAATTATGGAGACGCCCCGGCCGCCTCCGGCTTCCATGTGGAGGCTGCCGGGTCCATGGCAGCTTTCACATGATGGGTTGCCCGTCAAATCTTCGCCGGGAGCGAATCGGATGCGGGAATGCACGGTTAACCCATAAGACTCCACAATCTGTTCATGGCAAAAAGCGCATGAATCCATTCCTACGTAATCGGCATCCGGAATCATGGAAGGAGGAAGGGTAAGTCGATCTGTGGCGGCACATGAAATAACGACGGCCAGTATAAAAAGCGGCACGATCGACCATTTCCGGTTGC